>NZ_BAAAUD010000011.1:0-82320 GCF_039533765.1 Streptomyces enissocaesilis
CCCCGCGGTGGCGGGGGCGGCCTTCGGCACGTGGGTGGAAGTGGAAGAGAAGGAGGAGCAAGGAGGAGCGGGGAGGGGGAAGGGAGGGGAGAGGCGGGACGAGGTGGGCGGGGCGGGAAAGCCCCGCCCCGCGGGTCAGGCGATGGACGCCGAAATGATCGCCGCCACCGCGATGTTGCACGACGCCGTCACCCACACCGCCGGGTGCGGCTCGTCCTGGACCAGCGTTTCGCCCAGTTTGCCCGGCGTGACCAGGTCGACGACCAGGAACGCCACCGCCATCATCACGAGCCCCAGCACCCCGAACGCGGCCGTCGACACGAGCCCCTTGCCGAAGTCGTTGTACGTCGTCCAGATCGAGGTGAACACGACCCCGCCGATACCCAGCAGCGCCGAGCTGAGCAGAAGCGCCGCGTTGCGGTTGCGCTCCTCCCAGATCTGCCGGCCGAGCTTGCCCGGCGTCAGGGCGTCCACCAGGAATATGCCGAGGGTCAGCAGCACCACACCCAGGGCACCGTAGGCGGCGGAACGGCCAAGTCCGTTGACGATGTCTTCCATTGGTCTCAGTCTCCGCAGATGAGGTCGGTCGTGGTCGAGGAGAGGCAAAACCTATCGCACGGGACTGCCGGGGCGACCGGACAGGTTGCGGGGCGGCGCAGCGGCGTCCCGTACGAGCGATTACGATCCGAACTCATGAGCGCTGCTGACCAGGAACAGGCCCAGGAACAGGCCCAGGAACAGGCCCAGGAACAGGCCCAGGAACAGGCCCAGGAACAGGCCCAGGAACAGGCCCAGGAACAGGCCGTGGACGGCCCCTCGCCCCTACGGGCCGGCGGCCTCGCGCCACGTCAGGCCAGGCGGATGCGCGTCGCCGCGGCCTCGGTCCTGATGGTCGCGGTGGCGGCGGTGCTGGTGGCCCGGCTGGCGAGCCGGTCGTCGGTCCTGGTCGTCGGGGTGTACGGGCTGGCGCTGATCCTGTGCGGGGGCGTGATCGAACTCAGCCGACGCGGGCGTACGCGGCTGGGCACCTGGCTGCTGGTGGCGGGCCTGGCGGCGGCGGTCGCGGCGGACGCTTTTCTGATTCCGTGACCGACCAGCTCGGCGGGCCGGACTCCGACCCGATGAACCAGGCCGCCGTCGGCAAGCTCACCGTGTTCACCATGTCGGACTTCTCCTGGAGCGACCGCCGTTACGACCGGACGCGCCCGGGCCGGCCGTTCGCACGGTCACCCGCGCACCGGGCGTGATCCGCGACGGCGTACCCGACAACGTTTTCCCCGCGCCGCCCTCGCGTCGGCTGGACGCCACCGAGCTGTGGGGACGGGCGGGGGAGTACGGCCTCGACACCCTGGCGGCGGTCGAACGGCGAACGCGGCTCGGCGCCACGGGCGAGTGATCCGCCCGAGGCGCCGAAGCCGGTGTACCGGTGTCCGGTGTCCAGGCCCCCCCAGGGCCCGGGACCTCTCAGTCGAGGTAGTCGCGCAGGACCTGCGAGCGCGACGGGTGGCGCAGCTTCGACATCGTCTTCGACTCGATCTGGCGGATGCGCTCACGCGTCACGCCGTAGACCTTGCCGATCTCGTCCAGGGTCTTGGGCTGACCGTCGGCCAGACCGAAGCGCATGGACACGACGCCCGCCTCGCGCTCCGAGAGGGTGTCCAGGACCGAGTGCAGCTGCTCCTGCAGGAAGGTGAAGGAGACCGCGTCGGCCGGTACGACCGCCTCGGAGTCCTCGATGAGGTCACCGAACTCGCTGTCGCCCTCCTCACCCAGCGGGGTGTGCAGCGAGATGGGCTCGCGGCCGTACTTCTGGACCTCGATGACCTTCTCGGGGGTCATGTCGAGTTCCTTGGCCAGCTCCTCCGGGGTGGGCTCGCGGCCCAAGTCCTGGAGCATCTGGCGCTGCACGCGCGCGAGCTTGTTGATGACCTCGACCATGTGCACCGGGATACGGATGGTGCGGGCCTGGTCGGCCATCGCGCGGGTGATCGCCTGCCGGATCCACCAGGTGGCGTACGTCGAGAACTTGAAGCCCTTGGTGTAGTCGAACTTCTCCACCGCGCGGATCAGGCCGACGTTGCCCTCCTGGATGAGGTCCAGGAAGAGCATGCCGCGGCCGGTGTAGCGCTTGGCCAGCGAGACCACGAGGCGGAGGTTGGCCTCCAGCAGGTGGTTCTTGGCGCGGCGGCCGTCCTCGACGAGGATCTCCAGCTCACGGCGGAAGACCGGGTCCTGCTCGTCCTCCTCCTCCAGCTTGTGCTCGGAGAAGAGACCCGCCTCGATGCGCTTGGCGAGCTCCACCTCCTGCTCGGCGTTGAGCAGCGGCACCTTGCCGATCAGCTTCAGGTAGTCCTTGACCGGGTCGGCGGTGGCGCCGGCGACCATGACCTGCTGCGCGGGCGCGTCGTCCTCGTCCTCGTCGGACAGGACGTAACCGTCACCCTGCTGGGGCTGCTTCGTGGGCTTCTCGTCCGCGTCGTCGGCGACACCCGCGTCCTCGGCCCAGGCGTCGGCCTGCGGCTCGTCGGGGGAGGCCGCGGCCTTCTTCGCCGCGGTCTTCTTCGCGGTCATCTTCTTGGCGGCACGCTTCGCCGGGGCCGCGGAGGCCTCTTCGTCGGCGGAGCCCATTACCGATATTGACGCGGGAGCCGCCGGGGAGGCCGCCGAAGCGGTCTTCTTGACGGTCTTCTTGACGGCGGCCCTCTTGACCGGACGCTTCTCCTCGTCCCTCGCGACGGCCTTGCGCGCACGCTTGGCGGGCGCCTTGGCCGGAGCCTTGGGCGCCGTCACCATCAGCGTCACGCCCTCTTCGTCGAGGACCTGGTTGAGGCTGCGCAGCACCCGCTTCAGCTGGTCCGCGGGGATGCTGTCCGCCTCGAAGGCGTGGCGTACGTCGTCGCCGTTGATGTGACCCTGCTCCTTGCCGCGCTCGATGAGCGCGACCAGGGAAGGGGATTCCGCAATCTCCTGTGGGAACGGGCGGGACGGACTGACCGACACGAGGAGCCTCTCGTAGCAAAAATGATGACGAGGCGAGGTCGCATGACGTAATGGGCAGCGCGACGACACCTGTGGGTTCATCGCACGCTCGCGCCATTTCGTTACGCCTTGAATGGAGTGACCTGAACCACTTTCCTGAAACACCCCCGTCGGGACTGCTCCGGTAGCGTGATGCCATGATCACCGGCACCGGCCATGTACTGATACTCGGCGGTACGACGGAAGCCGGGCAGCTCGCGCGGACACTGGCTCCGTGCCCCCTCCTGCGGGTGACGACCTCGCTTGCAGGACGGGTGACACAACCAAGGATGCCTGATGGTGAGATTCGCGTCGGGGGCTTCGGCGGTCCGGGGCCGATGGCGGCCTGGCTGAGCGAGCACCGGGTCGCCGCAGTGATCGACGCCACGCACCCCTTCGCCGCCGCGATCAGCGCGAACGCGGCGGCTGCGGCGACCGCCGCAGGCGTCCCGCTGGTCGCGCTGCGCCGTCCGGGCTGGCAGCCGGGGCCCGGTGACCGGTGGCACCCGGCCGACAGCTTGGAGGACGCGGCGGCGCGGCTGCCGGCGCTCGGCCGCCGGGTGTTCCTCACCACCGGCAGGCTCGGCCTGGCCGCCTTCGCGGGCCTGGACGCGCTCCACTTCCTCGTACGCTCCGTGGAGCCTCCGGAGCCGCCGCTGCCGCGCCACACGCGGCTCCTGCTCGACCGCGGCCCGTACACCGTCGAGGGCGAGCGGGAGCTGCTCCGGACGTACGCCGCCGACGTCCTCGTCACCAAGGACAGCGGCGGGCCCGCCACCGCCGCCAAGCTCACCGCGGCCCGCGAGCTGGGCCTGCCGGTGGTCGTCGTGCGCCGCCCGCTCCCGCCGCCGGGGGTGCGCACCGTCCCCGACGTGGCCGGGGCGGTGGCGGAGCTGGAGCGGCTGGGGTGCCTCAGTCGCGGCGCAGCAGATAGGTGTCCATGATCCAGCCCTTGCGGGCGCGGGCCTCGGCGCGCAGCGCGAGGATTTGGTCCGAGACCTCCGAGAGCCGGCCGGAGACGAGGATCTCGTCCGCGGTCCCGACGTAGGCGCCCCAGTAGATGTACGGGTCGTCCTCGGCGTAGCGCTGGAACACCTGGTGCGCGTCGAGCATCACCACCACGTCGTCCGCGCCCTCGGGCCAGCCCTCCGCGAGCCGTCGGCCCGTCGTGATCTGGACCGGCTTCGCGACCCGGTTCAGCCCGGTGCGGTGGCGGGCGACCAGCGCTGACACGCTGCTGACGCCGGGCACGACCTCATGGTCGAAGGTCACCGTCCCGCGCTCCAGGATCTCCTCCAGGATGCCGAGCGTGCTGTCGTACAGCGCCGGATCGCCCCACACCAGGAACGCGCCGGTCTGCTCGTCCGCCAGTTCCTCGGTGATCATCCGCTCGAAGATGTCGGCCCGGCGGCCGCGCCAGTCGCCGACCGCGGGGGAGTAGTCGGCGCCGCCGGCCCTGCGGTCACGCTCCGGGTCGCGCCCCTCGACCAGCCGGTACTTCCGGCCCGCCGCGATGTGCGCGTCGAGGATGTCGTGCCGCAGCCGGATCAGGTCCGACTTCTCCTCGCCCTTGTCGAGGAGGAAGAAGACATCCACCGCGTTGAGCGCTTTGACGGCCTGGATCGTCAGATGGTCCGGGTCGCCCGCGCCGATTCCTATGACATAGATCTTTCTCACCGCACGGAGTCTGCCGCATCGGGTCCGTCCGGTCGCCCGCGCAGGCGCGGAGCGGTCTCGGCGGCCGGCACGGGTTCCGCTTCCCGCTCGACACGGCCCGCCAGCGCCTCGGCCCAGGCGGTGAGCTCTCGGATGCCGAGCCCGTGGGGGCGTCCGTCGCCGTACGCGGCGATCCCGGCGGCCCCGCGCCGCAGCAGCGTCGCTCCGCCGTTGCTGTTGCCCCGGGCGGCGTGGGTGAGACCGACGGCGAGCTGGGCGAGGCCGCGCCACAGCGCGCGCTCCGCTTCGGGACCCGACTTCCAGGCGTCCTCGAAGACCTCGTGGGCGTGGAACGGCATTCCGGCGTCGAGCAGCCGCTGCGCCTCGCGCACCGTCTCGTCCCCGGTGCGCACCACTCCCTCGGGTTGTCTGGCCACGCCCGGCGCCCCGTACGGCAGCGGCCGCCCGAGTCCGTCGCGCGGCCGCGCGTTGCGCGCCCGTCCCTCGGGGTCGCGGTCCCTCCTGCTCTGCTCCGTGTCGTCCATCCACCCATTGTCACCCGCTCCGGTTCCGGAGCACCGTGTGCGGACGGGCCCGGGGCCGCCGCGAACTCGAACGCGCTGGAGAGGCGTTGGAGACCCGGGCCGCCACGGCGGGCAGCGGATTCGGGACCGCTCACGGAGTGAGGTATTGTTCTGTTGCGCGCTCAGCCAGGGGAAACCCCAGGTCAGACGGGCAACGGGACGTGGCGCAGCTTGGTAGCGCACTTGACTGGGGGTCAAGGGGTCGCAGGTTCAAATCCTGTCGTCCCGACTCGAAAGAGTCGCAGGTCAGGGTCGGTTTCAGAGGAATCTGGAACCGGCCCTCGATCGTTTTCGGGAACCCGTTGGGGGCCAACTCGCTCGACCGCGTCAGTGGGCGACCACGACCGGGTTCGACAGGGAGCGCGGGGCGTCGTACGCGGAGCCTCGCTCGGCGCCGTACTGCTTGACATCCGGTGAGCGGCTTCGCGCAAGACGCCTGATTGCCGCCATCGGCCCGGGCACGGAACGGAGTGGCAGGGGTATACCAACGGCGCGGCCCCGGCCGCCCTCGCGATTCCGACGACCAGCCACGTGGAGGGGGCGAGACTCCGGAGCCGACCGGCAGGGTCGGCCGAACGAGCCACAGACATAGACTCGGTGAATGATCGAGCAGTCCACCACCGCGCAGCCGGCGGCAGAGTTGGTTCTCGGCGAGCGCCCTGAGGTGCGGCGAGCGCCGACACTCCTCGATGCGCACGGCCGCACGTATCACGGCATGTTGTCGCTGTGGATCGTGGACGCGCCGAGTCAGGGGGACAGCGCTGCCCGTCTCGCTCCCGACGTCCTCGACGGAGCGGAGCAGCACCGTGCAGCTGCCTTCCGCCGGAGTGCCGACCGGCGGTGTTACACCGTCGCGCACGTGGCACTGCGGGTGCTGCTCGGCGCTCACCTGGGGGCCGACGCCGGGGCGGTACGGCTGGTCCGGGAGCCCTGCCCCTCCTGCGGAGACTTGCACGGCCGTCCTGCGGTGCAGGGTGGAGGGGTGCACTTCTCGCTTTCGCACAGTGACGACGTCGTGTTGATCGGGATCGCCGAGGCCCCAGTGGGTGTGGATGTGCAGCGGATTCCGCCGGCAGGTGTCGTCGCGGAGACCTCGGCCTCCTTGCACCCGACGGAAACGGCGGAGCTGGCCGCCGAGCCGGACGGCACCAAGCCCCTGGCCTTCGCCCGGGCCTGGACGCGCAAGGAGGCGTACCTCAAGGGGATCGGTACCGGCCTCTCGCGGGATCCCGCTCTCGACTACGTGGGCACCGGGGAGGGGGCCGGCCCCGGCCCGCGGGGGTGGGTTCTCGGTGATGTGGCTGCGCCGGAGGGCTACGCCGGGGCGTTCGCTGTCCGGGCGGACGGGGGCGGCCGTCGCCCTTGTCCCCTGCCGCGCGCCTCCGGGTGACTGACGGCCGCGCCGGATGTCGAGGGCGTCATCCGCGGCCGAGGGCGAATCCGCTGGTGGACTCTGTCCAGGCGCAGGACGGTCCCGGACACGGTGCGGCGCGGCCGGCCCGGGACGCCTGGGACACCCGCCGCCTTGGCCGCCTGCGGGACCTCGCCGAACAGGCCGCGGCGGGCCGGGGGAGTTCCGTATCCCCGAGGGGCGGCAGCGGACCGGGCCCGGACCCCGTCACCGGCGCGCTGCGGCTCAAGAAGTGCGAGGACCGCGCCGCTCGTCCCAGCGTGTGGGCCGGCAGGAGCACCGCCTGCAGGGGCGACAGCGGGAAGATGCCCCCGGGCGAGGCTCCGACTGCCCGCCGGTACCTGCCACTTCCTCTGCAAGCGGGCCGACGGCGGGGACGGCACGTACGGCGGAAACCACACCTCCGGGCCCAGGCCAGGATCCACCCCGGCCGCACCTGCACGGACTGCACGTATGTCTTCTGTCGTGCGGGGGCCCGGCGGCCTGCCTCAACTGCCTGAACTCCCCAGGCTGTTCGACCTGCCCGAGCTGCGGCCCCGGGCGTGAGGCCCGTCCGTCACCCCTCGGTGGCTCCCTCGTCCCGTACGAGCGCCTGCTCGGCCCAGATCGTCTTGCCGGTGGACGTGTAGCGCGTTCCCCACTGCTGGGTCATCTGCGCGACGAGGAAGAGGCCCCGGCCCCCTTCGTCGTCGCTGCCGGAATGGCGCAGGTGGGGTGAGGTGTGCCCGGTGTCGGAGACCTCGCAGATCAGGTGCCGGTCGCGGATGAGCCGCAGCTGGATCGGGCCGGCGGCGGCGTGGCGGATGGCGTTGGTGACGAGTTCGCTCACCACCAGTTCGGTGGTGAAGACCAGCTCGTCCAGCCCCCATTCCCGGACCTGCCGGGCAGCCAGGGCGCGGGCGACGCCGACCGCCTCCGGATCGGCGGTCAGGTCCCACACGGCCACCTGGTGCCCGCCCAGCTTGTGCGTACGTACGAGGAGCAGCGCGGCGTCGTCGTCCACGGGGCCGGGCAGCAGCTTCGCGACCGTCCGGTCGCACAGCTCGTCCAGGGGGCGGTGGTGTTCGGTGAGGACGCTGCTGAGTCCGTCGAGCTGGTCGTCGAGGTCCCGGTCGCGGTCCCGGACGAGGCCGTCGGTGAACAGGGCGACGAGAGTGCCTTCCGGCAGTTCCAGCTCCGCGGTCTCGAAGGGCAGGCCCCCCAGGCCGAGCGGCGGGCCCGCCGGCAGTTCGGGGAAGGTGACGGAGCCGGTCGCGGGGTCGACCAGCGCGGGGGGCGGGTGACCGGCCCGCGCCATTCTGCACAGGCCGGTCACCGGGTCGTACACGGCGTACAGGCACGTCACGCCCAGCGCCTCGTCGTAGGGCGCCTCCTGGCCTTCGGCGGGGAGGGCCGCTCCCTCGTTGGCCGCCTGCGTGACCAGATCGTCCAGGCGGGCGAGGAGCTCGTCGGGCGCGAAGTCCAGCCGGGCGAGCGCGCGTACGCTCGTGCGCAGCCGGCCCATGGTGGCGGACGCGCGCAGACCGTGACCGACCACATCACCCACGACCAGACCCACCCGCGTGCCCGACAGGGCGATGACGTCGAACCAGTCGCCGCCGACACCGGCCTTGCTGTCCGCCGGCAGGTAGCGGTACGCCAGCTCGACGGCGGTCAGCCGGGGGAGGCCCCGGGGGAGCAGGCTGTGCTGGAGCATGAGGGCCGCGGTGTGCTCACGGGTGTAGCGGCGGGCGTTGTCGATGGACACGGCCGTCCGTGCGACCAGTTCGTCCGCCACCGCCAGCTCACCGGCGTCGAACGGGTCGCGGCGGTGGTCCCAGGCGAACGTGACCACGCCCAGCGTGGCGCCTTCGGCGCGCAGGGGCACCGCCAGCCGCGCGCGCGGCTGCCCGGCCGTGTCCTCCGCTCCCGTACGGTCCGGGTCCGGGTGTTCCTGCACCGAGCGGCCCGAGGCCAGGCTGCGTGCCTGGGGCGAATCCGGTGGGTAGTCGATCCGCAGGCGCCCCGCGGGCCGGTCCTCCGCCGGGGCCGCCGCCCCGCCTCCCGCCCCGCCCCCCGTCCCTCCCCACACCCGGACCACATGGCCGGCGGACGCGGTCCCGGGGGCGGGCTGCTCGCCTTCCAGTACGGCCTCCAGGAGGTCGACGGTGACCTGGTCGGCGAACCGCGGGACGGTGACCGCGCAGAGTTCCTGGGCGGTGCGGGCCATGTCCAGGGTCGTGCCCACGTGTCCGCCGGCCCGCACCAGCAGATCCAGCCGCTGCTGCGCCAGGTGGCGGTCGGTGACGTCGAACGTCTCCTCGCACACCCCCAGCGAGACTCCCGCGTCGTCGCGCAGCCAGTAGTAGGAACACGACCAGATGTGGTCGCGCTCCGGGTCCGAGGGCGGGCGGCCGCTGTACTGGAGCTCGATGACGGGCTCGCCGGTGGCGAGCACCTGCCGCATCGTCTCCTCCAGGGTCGGCGGATACCGCTCGGACAGGACCTTGCCGTCGGCCACCATCTCGTCCGGGCCCAGGCCGGCGTACTGCGTGGTTCCCATTTCCTGGAGGAGAGCGGCGTTCGTCCACACCACCCGCAGGTCCGTGTCGTAGATGGCCAGACCCACGGGGGACTGCGTGGCGAGTCCCCGGAGCATCGCCTGGAGGACCTCCCACTGCTCCGTCTCCTCGGCGTCGGCCACCGCCAGGAGCCGGGCGGGGCCCGTGCCCGCCGGGGACAGCGTGAGCATGGCCGTGACCACGCGGACGACACCGCCGTCGCGGTGACGCATGTGGAGGACCCGGCGGTGGAAGTGCTCCTTGTCCGCCAGGTGCGCGGCCGCCCGTGCTCCGTCCTTCCCGTCCTTCCCCTCCGTCCCGTCCGCGCCGCCTGCCCCGTCCACCACGAAGGTGGCGACCGGGCGCCCGAGCACCTCGTGCGGCGGATATCCCAGCAGCTTCTGCGCCGCGGGGCTCCAGCCGACGACCGTGCCGTCGGCGTCCAGCACGGCCGTGGCCGCTCTGGAGACGTCGAGGGGGCCGCGGAAGTCGGCGTCCCCGGCTGCGTTTACCGCGCTCATGGCACCTGCCTTGTCGGTTCCGCCCGGCGGGCGGCGAGCAGAAGCGCAATGTCGTCGGGCCGGTCGACGGTCTGTCTGGCCTCGCGGATCAGACGGTCCGCCGTCTCGGTGAGGGGAGACGAGCCGATCTCGGCCAGAGTGCCGCGCAGCCGCTCGATGCCCAGGTCGATGTCGATGCCCGGCTGCTCCACCAGCCCGTCGGTGAACAGGGCCAGGACGGCGCCCGGCGCGAGCCGCAGTTCGGTGACGGGGTACGTCGCCTCGTCGTCGACGCCGAGCACGACGCCGCCGTCCAGGTCCAGGACTTCCGTCGAACCGTCGGGGTGGCGCAGCAGCGGCTGCGGGTGCCCGGCCCGCACGGCCTGCGCGGAGCCGGTCGCCGGGTCCAGGACGATGTAGCAGCAGGTGGCGAACTGGCCGGGATCGATGTCGATGAGCAGCCGGTTGGTGTCGCGCATGACCTCCTGCGGGTCCTGCCCGGCGAGCGCGAAGGCGCGTACGGCGCTGCGCAGCTGGCCCATGGTGGCGGCCGCGGCGACGCCGTGGCCCTGTACGTCGCCCACCACCAGGGCCAGCCCCCGTCCGGTGTCGACGACGTCGTACCAGTCGCCTCCCACGTCCATGCCCTGGGTGCCGGGCAGGTACCGCGCGACGGTGTCGACGTTCTCGACCACGGGCAGCCGGTGCGGCAGCAGTGCGTTCTGCAGGCCGCGGGCGAGGGCCGCTTCGGTGTCGTAGCGCTGGGCCCTCTGGAGCGCCTGCGCGATGAGTCCGGCCAGGGCGGTGAGGACCGTGCGCTCCTCGGGGCTGAAGCCGCGCGGCTGGTCGAAGCCGAGGATGCAGGAGCCGACGGGCCGTCCGGAGGCGATGAGCGGCAGGAAGGCCCTGGCGCCGACATCGGCGTCGAGGGGGATGCCGGGGTAGGCGGCGGCCAGGTGCTCCATGGACTCGAAGAAGATGGGGCGGCCCGAGGACAGCGTGTCCACGCCGGGCAGCCGGGCGTTGAGGCCGACCCCGTCGAAGCGGTCGAGGAAGCCCTTCGGGAAGCCGGTCTCCCAGGCCAGATAGAGATGGCCTTCCGTCAGCAGGTAGATCGCCAGCTGACGGCCGCCGAAGGCGGGCAGCAGTTCGTCCGTGACCACGGCGGACACCTGGCGTGCCGTGACGGCCTCCGTCAGCGCGATGGCCAGGGCGACCGGGCGGTACAGCGCCGACGCGCGGTCGGCCGGAGAGCCGAGTCCGGCGCCCGGTCTGGCGACCGACCCCGGCGTGTACGCGGGCTGCTGTGCCGGGGCCAGTGTGGCGGTCAGGCCGTCGTGGCCCGGGTGGAGGGAGACCGACAGCCACTCGTCCGGTCCGGTCGTGCGCCGGGCCAGGAAGTGGACGGCGTCGTCGGACATCAGCGCGGCCCGGAAGTACTCTTCGTGCGCGGGGTGCCCGAGCCACGGCAGGACCTCCCACAGGACGTTGCCGACCAGCTCGGACCGGGTGTGACCGAGCAGGACCTCCGCGCTGTGGTTCAAATAGGTGAGCCGCCCGAGCCGGTCGAGCGACAGGACGGCGTCCGGGAGCCGGTCGGTGGTCTCCGCGGCGACCGGTCCGGTGCCGAAGTCCAGCAGGAAGCCGGTCAGGTGGCCCGCCGTGCCGTCTCCGGGCGGGTGGGCGCGGGCGGAGAGTTCGAGCAGGTGTCCCCGCCCGTCCGGCCCGCGCAGCCGCATCCTGCGCGCTGCCGGACCGCCCGGGGCCGCCGTCTGCCGGGCCACCGTCCACAGTCCGTACGCGTCCTCCGGCGCCAGCCCCGTGACCAGCGCGTCGATGGTGCCGGGGAAGTCCGCGGGGGTGGTGCCGAGGATGGCGCACAGCTCCGCGTCGGCGGTCACGGCGCCGTCGGCGAGATCCCAGTCGAAGTATCCGATCCGCACGGGCGGTGTGGTGACCGAGGGCAGCTGGACGCATACCGGCTCGCCGTCCCACTCGACGGGCTCCCCGTTCGCGCGCAGCCCGTCGAGTGCGGCGGCGAGCCGGTCCGCGGCGTGTTCCACCCGGTGGCGGTCGGTGTGGTCGACCGGGACCCCGGGCGTGGCCGCGCGCAGTACCACCAGCACCCCGAACTTCTCACGGTCGGTGGCGACGGGCACGTACATCGAGCCGAACGGGAACGGCAGGCCCGCCATGAGCTGCGGGAACAGCCGCATGGCCTCCTCGGCGTCGGCGAGGTGGACGGCCCGGCCCGAGCGGTGGGCCTCCGCCACCGGGAACGGGCGGTTCGCATGCATGTTCCACCAGGGGCGGAACAGCGGCCCCGGCAGCCCGGAGAGCACGGCCAGCCGCAGCAGCCCCGGCGTCCGGGAACGCAAATAGACGCCGCCGGCGTATCCGCCGGCAGACTCGATCGCGCTTACTGCGGCTTGGGCGAGCACCAGGGCCAGTTCGTCCGGAACTCGGCCGTTGCTGTTCGGTCTCCCGGTCGTCGCCCCGCTCTCACCCGGCGGGGCGTGCCCGGCCGCGCCGTACCAGGTCACACAGTCAGGATGCTCCCCGGCTGCGGTGGCGCGCATCTTCGCGGACCGCGCGCCGCGCGTGGCGCGGTCAGTCCGCGGCCGGGTTCTCCGTGCCGGCCGCCGTCGGCCGGTGGCCCGGCCGGGCGGTCAGGGCGGCCGCCAGCTGGGCGCGCGAGCGGACGTCCAGTTTCTGGTAAATGCGGGTCAGACGGGCCTCGACCGTCTTCACGCTCAGGTACAGCTTCGCCGCCGCCTCCTGGTTGCTGGCCCCCTGGCCGACCATCAGCGCGAGCCGCAGCTCCGCGTCCGTGAGGGACGACAGGGTGGTGTTTCCGCCGGCCGGTGCCGGTTCGGCCGTACGGGAAGACGTCTCCCTGGTCAGCCCGAGCCACGGCAGGGCCCCGGCCCGTTCGAAGACCGCGGCCGCGGCCTGCAGCGCGCCCTGGGCGGCCGACCGTCTGCGGCGGCGGCGCTCCACGCGGGCGAGCGCGATCAGCGCCCGGCCGTGCTCCAGCGGCAGACCCGCCGCGGCGAACCGCCCGGCGGTGTGCGACAGCAGCTCCGCGGCCTCGTCCGGTTTCCCGCTCGCCGCCAGGTACAGGGCGTACGCCCGGTCGCAGCCGAGCAGCACCGTCGTACGGCCGAGACGCTCCGCGACCGGGCGCACGCCGGCGAGCAGGGCCGCGGCCTCCTCGGGGGCGTCGTTCGCCAGCAGCGCCTCGGCCAGTTCCTCGTGCCAGCGCAGCATGGAGGGGTCGACGGTCGACTGGGCGCGTTCGCCGGCCCCGACCCGGCGCAGGGTTTCCAGGGCCGTCGCCACGTCCCCGTCGATCAGCTGGACCCGGCCCAGTGCGTACAGGCTGCGGGAGAGGAAGACGTGGTCGCCCTCCTCCTCGGAGGCCCGGACACTGCGCCGGGCGTAGCTCGTGGCCCGCGCGAAGCTGCCGCCGGCGGTCTCCGCGAGGGCCAGTGCGTACCAGGCCGGGCCGGGGGAGAGACCGGCCTCCAGCGTGAGGGCGAGCGAGCGGCCGGCGTGCGCGAGCGCCGCCGCGCACTGCCCCTGCCGGGCCTCGGTCTCCGCGAGCGTGCGCAGCAGCTCGATGGCGTCCTCCACCGGGCCGCGGCGCTCGACCAGTGGCAGCAGGGCGCCGAGCTGGTCACGGGCGTCGGCGAGCCGGTCGTCGAACATCGCGTGGCGGATCGTCAGTATCTGTGCGGCGTTGCGGACACCGAGCGGACGCTCGAAGACTTCCAGGGCCCGCGCCTCGGCCAGCACCCGCTCCGCGTCCGGCGAGCCGAGGACGCGGTCCATGCGGGCCTGCACGGTCAGCGCTTTCGCGGCGGTCCTGCGGTCGCCCACCGAGCCGGCGAGCGCGGCGGACTCGACGGCGGCGGCTCGCGAACGTACGGGGTCGCCGTCGGCCAGGACGTACTTCACCGCCAGCCGGAGCTGGACGGCCGCCCGCAGCGCCGTGTCGCCCTCGGAGTCCTCCATGGCGTGGACGTAGATCTCGTCGAGGTCGCTCAGACCCTGGCCCGCCGTGTCCAGCACCGCGAGCCGCGCGCGGACGCGGTCGGCCGGTGCGGCGTCCCGGGCCAGCAGATCGGTGGCCGCGCGCATGGCCAGGTCGGCGCGGGCGGCGCGGGCCCCCTCCTCGGCGGCGTCCACCAGCCGGGCGATCCGCTGCGAGGCGTGCCGCACGGGCGTGGACTCGGCGGCGAGCAGGGCCAGCTCGGCGGCCAGGGCGCTGTTCCCCCGGCGCCGCGCGACGTCGGCGGACGCCGCGACCTCCGCGGCCAGCTCCGCGTCGGGGACGTCCGTGGCCAGCGCCCGGTGGCGTACCGCCTCGACGGGATCGTCCACGACCCGCGCGAGCGCCGTGTGACCGGCGCTGCGCTCGGTCCAGCAGGCGTCGTGCACGAGCGTCGACGGCAGCACGCCGGCCGTGAAGCCGACCGTCCCGTCCTCGTCGAGGGAGACCAGATGCGCCCGCTCGGCGGCGGCGAGGTCGGCCTCGGCGGTGGGGCGGCCCGCTCGGCGGATCAGCGACGCCGTCGGACGCAGCGCCAGCGCGGCCAGCAGGAGTGTGGAGCGTACGGAGGGCGGGGCGGCGCCCAGGAGCTGGCGGGCGAGATCGCGGGCGCGCCCGGACAGGGACAGCGCCTCGGCGTGGTGCACGGGGGTCCGCGCGTCGGCGAGGGACCGGCCGACGGCGAGCGCGAGACGCGGGTTGCCGCCGCTGGCCCGGTGGATGCGGCCGGCCATCCGGGACGGCAGCCGGTGGTGGATGAGGAGTTCGGCGATCTGGTCGGCCTGCAACGGCGGTACGGCCAGGACGTCGGCCTCGGACGGTACCCACAGGGGCTCCGGGCCGGCCCCGCCCGGCCCCGGCGGGCCGCCGCGGAGGGTGTCCGGGGCGTACGCCGTGGGGGCCTCCACGCTGATCACCCGCAGCGCGGGCGGGGCCAGGTGGAGGGCGAAACGCAGGAGGTCGGCGCTGGTGTCGTCGATGCGCTGGACGCCGTCGACGACCAGCAGGACGGGGCCGCGCGCGGCGGTGAGGGTCCGCAGGACCTGGGCGAGGGCGAGCCGCAGGGCGATGGGGTCCCAGCCGTCGGCCGGGATGGGGGCCTCGCGGCACAGCATGGCGACGGCGGTCCGCTGCGGGCCGGGCAGCCCGTCGAGGACGTCGTACGTCCCGGGCCCGCCGGGCCGGCCGGCCCGGTCCAGGTCGTGGGGCCTGTCGGTCCCGCCCGGACCGCTGTGGGCGGCCCCGGGACCGGGCCAGGACGCGCACGCCGACACGGACGCCACGAGGGCGGCGGCGGCCGCGCCCGGTATGTTCCGGTCGGCGGGGAGCGTGGCGAGCCAGAGCACGGTCTCGCCCCGGGACTCGGCGCGCGCGGCGACGGCCAGGGCGAGCTCCGTCTTGCCGACCCCGGCAGGGCCGGTGAGCAGGGCGCGTCCGCGGGTGTGCAGGACCCGTTCGAGCCGCGCGAGGAGTTCGGTCCGCCCGACCGGCGCGGGCCGGTGCACCGCCGACGTCGTCACGTACCCACCACCGCCTTCCGGTGCGCGCGGGCCCTCTGCCCGTGCGAGCAGAGAATACGGAGTCGGCCGCCACCGTCCAGGGCCGGTGTCCGGCATGCGGACGAAGCTGACGAGGGGCGTGCCCGCGATGCACTGCGGACACGCCCCTGAACAGCATTGATGCTGTACACCTACCGTCTCAGAAGGTGAGACTCCAGCTGTCGATGTAGCCGGTGTCACCCGACGCCACGTCGCGGACCTGGAGCTTCCAGGTCCCGTTGGCGACCTCGCTCGACGCGTCGACCGTGTACGTCGCGAGGACGTTGTCGGCGCTGTCGGAGGACGACGAGGTCTTCAGGTTGCGCACGGTGCCGTCCGGAGCGACCAGGTCGACGACCAGGTCGCCGCGCCAGGTGTGCTTGATGTCCACGTCGACCTTGAGGGCGGCGGGAGCGTTGCCGGTGCGGCCGGTCACGGCGATCGGGGAGGTGACCGTCGCGTTGTCGTTGACGGTGACGTTCGCCGCGTTGGTGAAGACCGCTGCGCCGGGCGCGGTGCCGGTGACGGCGTTCACGGTCTTCGCCGCGTCGGCGATGCCGGTGCCGCAGCCGCCGGTGCAGGTGCCGGGCAGCGGACGGGCGTTGCTCTTGATCGCGGACTCGATGTCGGCCGGGGTGAGCGTGCTCTTGGCGGACTTCAGCAGCGCGGCGAGCCCGGCGATGTGCGGGGCGGCCATCGAGGTGCCCTGGTAGGGCTTGTAGTTCTCGGTGGACTGGGTGGTGGTGCCGGAGTTCAGCGTGGAGAGGATGCCGTTCTCGGGGGTGGTGACGGTGCCGGGCGTGTCGGTGGCGCGACGGGTCTCGCCGCCGGGCGCCGAGACGTCGATGACGGTGCCGTAGTTCGAGTAGTACGAGCGGTTGCCCTCACGGCTGGTCGACGCCACGTTGATGACGCCGGAGCAGTTGGCGGGGGTGAAGCCGGAGGCGTTGGCGTTGCTGTTGCCGGCCGCGACGACCACGGTGGTGCCGCGCGACACGGCGCCGTTGATGGCGGTCTGGTAGACGCTGGGGCAGGTGGAACTGGCGCCGCCGAGGCTCAGGTTGACGACCTTGGCCGGGGTCGGGTTGGCCGGGGCGCCCGGGACCGTACCGCCGGACGCCCAGGTGATGGCGTCGGCGATGTCGGAGGAGGAGCCGCCGCACTTGCCGAGCACGCGCACGGGCTGGATCTTCGCGCCGTACGCGATGCCCGCGACGCCCTTGGTGTTGTGGGTGGTGGCGCCGATGGTGCCGGCCACGTGCGTGCCGTGCCAGGAGGAGCTGCTCGCCCTGGAACCGGTGCCGCACTCGCCGTCGGTGGCGTTCCAGTCGCCCTCGTCCCTGGCGTCGCCGTCGCGGCCGTTGCCGTCGCGGGCGTCCGTGGACGAGGAGATGAAGTCGTAGCCGGAGACGACGTTGCCGGCCAGGTCCGAGTGGGCGGCGTAACCGGTGTCGATGACGGCGACGGTGACGCCGCTGCCGGTGGTCTTGTCCCAGGCGCCGGGTACGTTCATGCCGCCGGTGGCCTCGAACAGGTCCCACTGCTTGGCGTAGTCGGTGTCGTTCGGGGCGGCCGCCATCGCGTAGGCGCGGATGTCGGGCTCCACGGACGCGACGGAGGGATCGGCGCGGAAGGCGTCCATGACCTCGGTGAGGTCCTTCTTGGAGGTCTCGCCACCCAGGTCGACCAGGGCGGCCCCGCCGGCGAGGCGGCGTTCGAACGACAGGCTCTCGCCGGTCTCCTTGCCCTTCGCGGCCGCGTCGCTCTTGGCCGCGGCGTTGGAACCGGCCTCGGCGGCCTTGGACTTGTACGTGACGACGACCTTCTCGACCGGCGCGGTCGGCAGCGTGGTCATGGGCTGCGAAGCCGGAGCCGGGGCGGGCTTCGGTGAGGGGGCCGCCGGGGCGGCGGCGAGCGCCACGGAGGAGGTGGCAACGACACCGGCGATCGTGGCACTCGCGGCCACGACGGATATGAGTCTCCGCCTGGAACCGTTCAAGGTCTTCCCTCTTTCAACTGACGACGTGCATACGGAGCGCGGGCGGGCGGCGCGAGAACCGTGGTGCGGCGTGGGGGCCGCGGTCCGCAGTTCCTGGGCCGGGTCAGCCCGTGCGCCGCCGCCGGCGCTACGGCCCCTGGGTCAAAGGCCGTGACCGGCGCAGCCCACCCTTTACATGCACCTGACATCCAGGAGTCGGAAGTCGGGGGCGGGATTCGCCGGTGCGGCAGACAGTAGGGAACGGCGAGATGAACCCGATACGGGGAAAACCCTTGTCACCCCCGTGAGGGGGCCGGGGGTCCTGACCGGGCGGCACGCCGCTGGTGCGCCGGGCGTCAGAGAAGGCCGGCCGCCGGGGCGACGGCGGGAGGCGGGGCCTGCCCGAGCGAACCGCGCCACAGCTCGGGACCGGAGGCGAAGAGCATGATCCCGCCGACGATCAGGAAAGCGCGGATGCGGATGGCCGACGAGCGGCCGGCGGTCTCGTGTCCCAGGTGCAGGGCGACGATTCCGGCGATGGGGCCGAGCGCGAGAAACGGGTTGTGGAAGCCGACGCCGAACCGCCACGCACGGACCCCGGGCGCGTCAGCGGTGCTTCCGGTGCAAAGGGCCCGGACCCGCGGGCGCCCGTGGAGGAAGCTCTCCGTCGGCCACCCGGCGATGTGGACCGCCGCGGCGAGCAGGGCGAAGACCCGGCTGGCGCCATCCGTGCCGGCCGTGCCCCACCGCGGGCCTCCGGCCCGGGAACCGGCACTCTGCCGTTCACCCTTCGGCCGGGGTCCGGCCGGCACCCGGGTCCGCCTGCGGGGTCCGGGCCGGGCGCCCGGGTCCGTCTACGCGGTGCGGCGGGCGCCCGCGGAGGCCATGCCGAGCCAGGTGTGCGGGTTGCCTTCCCAGCACCAGCCGAGTTTCGGGGCCTTCTGGCTGATCCAGAGGGCCGGGACCCGGCGGTCGCCGGCGCGTGAGCCGCCGAGGGAGAAGCACTTGTTCTTGACCAGTACCTGCGGGAAGTGGGTGATGAGCGCGATCCCTTCCTCGATGGTGAGAAGGGTGCGCCCCCTCCCGGCGATCGCCTCCATGGCGTCGTGGGGCACGGCGCCGCAGAACTCCTCCCCGCGTTCGACGTCGAGCAGCAGGTAGGCGTCCTGACCGGCGAGTCCGGTCTCCTCGGTGGCGACGAAGCGTTCGAGGGCGCCGGGTTCGTAGGTACGGTCGACGAAACCGGGGAGGCGTCCGCCGTGCAGGGTGGTGCGCGGCATCGTCTCCCCGATCGGTGCCAGGTTCCGGGTGACGACCAGTACGAACGGCACCCGGCCGGTCCCGGGCTCGCACCGGGTGTTCCCGGACGCCACGGCGACGGCCCGCAGCGGCTCGACCGCGGCGCCGAACCGCTCCGGGGCGAGGCCGGCCGTCGCCGGGTATCCCAGCTCGGTCAAGGTGCGGACCTGCCGGTCGAATTCGGCGCCCGCTTCGAAGGCCGTCGGCTGAGCCATGGGTGCTCCTCTTGTGGTCTCCGGTTCCGGGCGTGCTTCGGTCGCCTCGGGGGCGTGTGTCATGACAGCTCCTTGACGAGGGCGGCCTTCGGAGTGGGGATTCCCCGCTCCAGCACGCTGCGCCGGGCGGCCAGGGCGTCGTCGGGCACCGCCGGGCAGGGGTGGGCGGGCGCCGGCCGGCAGTCCACCCGCAGCGCCGGCCGCCCGGTCGCTTTCGACAGCCGCCCGGTCGCTTTCGACAGTCGGCGGGCCGTCGCGCGTTCGGCCCCGGGCCCGGTGGGGGCGAACCCGCCGCCGTACACGTGGACGACCGCGCCGTCCCCGGCGCCCGGTGCGCGGACCCGGTCCACGGACACTTCCGCACCGGACACCTCGGCGTCGGCCGGGAGCGGGGCGGCCGCCGTCGCGCCGGTGCGGTCGCGGACCGCCCGGGCCTGACCGGGCGCCGCGGGAACAGCGGTGATGTGCAAGAACACTCCTCCGTCGGACGTGGTTTTCGGGGGCGGACGGTGGGGCCGGCCTCGCGTGATGGATATTCCCTTCGGGGGAAAGTTGCTACGAGGGTAAATTTAGCCTGAGAGTGTTCAGGGTGTCAACAGAAAAATACAGTCGGTGTAAGATTTTTCCATGAGTGCCAGGGTGACCACGACGAAGCCGACCGGTCCGACGGGGCTGCGGGAGACCAAGAAACGTGAGACGCGACAGCTCATCTCGGACCGGGCGACCGGGCTCTTCATCGAGCAGGGCTTCGAGCGCACCACCATCGCCGAGATCGCCGACGCCGCCCGCGTGGCCAAGAAGACGGTGACCAACTACTTCCCGCACAAGGAGGATCTGGCGCTGGACCACCAGGACGAGTTCGTCGCCGGCCTGGCCCACGCCGTCGCCGCCCGGGAATCCGGCGAATCCGCCCTCGCCGCCCTGCGCCGCGCCTTCCTGTCCGCTGTCGCCGCGCAGGATCCCGTCGCCGGCTTCGCCGGCCCGGAGTTCACCCGCATGGTCACCGAGAGCCCCACCCTCTCGACGTGCCTGCGCGGTCTGCACGACCAGCGCGAGGACGCCCTGGCCGAGGCCCTCGCCGGGGCCACCGGCGCCACCGGCGACGACATCACCCCGCGCACGGCCGCGGCCCTGCTCGGCGGAGTGCACCGCGTCCTCTTCCGCCGCATCCAGGACCTCACCCTCGCCGGCCGTACCAACCCCGAGATCGCCGCGGTCCTCGCGGAGGAGGCCACCCGCGCGTTCGGCCTGCTCGAACCGGCCCTCGCCGACTACGCCCGCGCGTAGCCGGAGTCCGCCGTAGGCGCACGCCGACCGGGTTCCCCAGGAGGAGGTGCCCGGGGCCGGGAGGGGGCCCGCACCCGCCTGGTTGTAGCGTCAGGTCCTGGCATGGACACCATCACGCTCTGGCAATTCGCGGTACTGGCCGCCGCTTCGGCCCTGGTGGGCTTCTCGAAGACCGCCGTCAGCGGCGCCAACACGATCAGCCTCGCGGTCTTCGCCGCCGTGCTGCCGGCCCGTGAGTCGACCGGGGTACTGCTGCCCATCCTGATCGCCGGGGACCTGATCGCGGTCCTCGTCTACCGGCGGCACGCCCACTGGCCGACCCTGCTGCGGTTGTTCCCGGCGGTCGCGGCCGGCGTGGTGGCCGGTGCGGTGTTCATGCTGTGGGCCGACGACGACGCCGTACGCACGTCGATCGGCGCGATCCTGCTGCTGATGGCGGGGGTGACGCTGTGGCGCCGCCGCATGCCCTCGGAGCCGGAACCGGAGCCGGAGCCGGAAGCAGAGCCGGACCCGGGCCCGGCATCGGGCGGTGGCCGGATCAAGGCCCGCTCGTACGGCGTGCTCGGCGGGTTCACCACGATGGTCGCCAACGCGGGCGGCCCCGTCATGTCGCTCTACCTGCTCTCCGCCGGCTTCCGGAAGCTCGGCTTCCTGGGGACGTCGGCGTGGTTCTTCCTGATCGTCAACACCTCGAAGGTGCCGTTCAGCGTCGGCCTCGGCCTGATCGATCCGCGGTCCCTGCTGCTGGACGCGGCCCTGGTGCTCTTCGTCCTCCCGGGCGCCCACCTCGGCCGCAGGTGCGTGGACCGGATCAACCAGCGGCTCTTCGAACAGCTGGTGATCGGAGCGACCGTACTGGGCGGCCTCCAGCTGCTGCTGCGCTGACAGGCCGACGGCCGACGATCGACCGCTGTCGGCCCCCGACGGCGGTTCCGAGGTGCGTACGGAGTGTTTCCTGACGAAGGTGGACCAGTAGACGCGTCCCCTGGCGAACGGGAGTGACCCCCATGGCATCCATCAACCGGCGCGACCTGGGCCTGCTCGTACTGCGTACGGGCACCGGCGCGGTACTGGCGGCGCACGGCACGCAGAAGCTGCTGGGCTGGTTCGGCGGCGGAGGGCTGGAGGCGACCGCGACGGCCATGGAGCACATGGGCTTCAAACCCGGCAGGCAGAGCGCCGTCGCGGCCGGGCTCGGGGAGGCGGGCGGCGGGCTGCTGCTGGCCCTCGGGCTCGCCACACCCGCGGCGGGCGCGGCGGCCGCCGGAGCCATGGCCGGTGCCGTCGCCGTACACGCGCCCGCCGGGTTCTTCGCCCAGGGGGGCGGTTATGAATACCCCGCGTTCCTCGGCTTCACCGCGGCCGCCGTCGGTATCGCCGGAGCGGGCCGTTACTCGGTGGACCACGCCACGGGGCACCGGTTCGACCAGCCGTGGACCGTGGCGCTGGCCTTCGCCGGCAGCGCGCTCGCGGCGGCCGTCGTCCTCGGCAGGCGCGTCAAGGAGCAGGCGGAGGCCGACCGGACCGAGGGGTAGACGCGCAACCGGCCCGCCCTTGGCCGTGAGGGCGGGAGCGGCCCCGAGCAGGAAGCGATGCCGGCGGAGTCGGCCGGGCCGGCTCCGCCGGTGGTGCTGGACGCGCCGACGCCGGCCGAGCGCGTCGCCTTCGTGCCGCCCGGCACGTTCGCCGTGCCCTTCGACGGGACCGGCCCGATGATCGAGCGTCCACCCGCCGCGGCCGGACAGCTCGCGGGCCGCGCCCGCCGCCGGGTCAAGGCAAGTGCTGGGGCGCCCGGCGCCGAACCGGCCTTCCCTCGGCCCCGGTCGGAGGAGGGCCCCGTGCGCCGGGTCACCGTCGCCTTCCCGGCCGCCACCCGCGGCGGGGGCTTCGACGCGCTGGTCGCACTGCTCCACCCCGGTGTGGTGCTCCGAGCCGACAAGGCGGCCGGTCCCACCCCCGCGCCCCTCGTCGGCCACGGCGCCCCCACCGTGGCCAAGGACGCGACGGCCGCCACGGAACGGGCCCGGTCCGCCGGACCGGCGCTGGCCGGCGGAGCGGTCGGACGCGTGACGGCCTTCCGCGGACGGTTGTTCCCGGTGCCCGGCTTCACGATCACGGGCGACAGGACCACCGGGACCGACGTGATCGCGGTCCCGGACCGTCTCCGCCGGCTCGACCTCGCCGCCCCCGACGACTGACCCGACTTCCGCGTCGGGCTCGCGGCCCGGCCGGCTCGGGGCGGTAAGGAGTACACGTACACGGAGTACGGAAAGTTCTGCGCCGGGTCTTGACGGGCAGTCACGGAGCGGAGACTTTGGGAGCGCTCCCACACGGATATCGGCGCGCGTCCCGCACGGCCTGTTCTTGAATCGTTTTAAAGCCGGTCGGCGTCACCACCGGGGCCGCTCCGAGGAAGAAGGGACCCCCCAATGGCACCGTACGTCTCACGAAGAATCCCCAGGGCCCGGAGGCTGTTGTGCGCCGGTGCGGCGCTGGCGCTCCTGTCCGGCGCCGGCGCGGCGACCCACGCGTCCGCGCACCCCGCGCACCCCGCGCACCCCTCGAACACCGCGACCTCCCGGGCAGTCGGCGCGCAGGCACTCCCCGAGCCCGCCGCACCACGAGCGGCGCAGCCCACGGCGGCCGCCGTCGCACGGCAGGTGGAGGACCTGGACCGTGGCCTGGTCGGCGTCCGCTCGGGCACAGGGAACTTCGTCAGCTGGCGCTGGCTCGCCACCGACCCCGACACCGTGGCGTTCAACCTCTACCGGGGCTCGGTCAGGGTCAACGCCTCTCCGATCACCGGCTCGACGAACCACTACGACTCCGGAGCCGCCGCGGGCAGCACGTACACGGTGCGCGCCGTCGTCGGGGGAGTGGAGCAGACGCCGTCCGCCCCGGCGCTGGCCTTCGGCAGCGGTTACCGCGATGTGCCGCTCCAGGTCCCGCCGGCCGGTGACGGCTTCACGTACAGCGCCAACGACGTCAGTGTCGGCGACCTCGACGGCGACGGGCGCTACGAGTTCGTGGTGAAGTGGGATCCGTCCAACGCCAAGGACAACTCCCAGTCCGGGTACACCGGGAACGTCCTGATGGACGCCTACCGGCTCGACGGCACCCGGCTCTGGCGCATCGACCTGGGACGCAACATCAGGGCGGGCGCCCACTACACCCAGTTCCAGGTGTACGACTACGACGGGGACGGGTCCGCCGAGATCGCCATGAAGACGGCCGACGGCACCCGCGACGGCCGGGGCACGGTCATCGGCAACGCCGGTGCCGACCACCGCAACTCCGGGGGCTACGTCCTCACCGGCCCCGAGTTCCTCACGGTGTTCAGCGGCCGGACGGGCGTGGCGCTCTCCACCGTCGGCTACGACCCGCCGCGCGGGACCGTCTCCTCGTGGGGCGACTCGTACGGCAACCGTGTGGACCGTTTCCTCGCCGCCACCGCCTACCTCGACGGACAGCGGCCGAGCATCGTCATGGCGCGCGGCTACTACACGCGCAGTGTCATCGCGGCCTGGGACTTCCGCGACGGCAGGCTGACCAGGCGCTGGACCTTCGACTCCAACGCGTCCGGCAACAGCGCGTACGCCGGTCAGGGGAACCACAACCTCTCCGTCGCGGACGTGGACGCCGACGGCCGGGACGAGATCGTCTACGGCTCCATGGCCGTCGACGACACGGGCCGCGGACTGTGGAACACCCGCAACGGCCACGGGGACGCCCTGCACGTCGGCGACCTCAACCCCTCCCGGAGCGGCCTGGAGGTGTTCAAGATCGACGAGGACAGCACCAAACCGAGCTCCTGGATGGCCGACGCGCGCACCGGCCAGATCCTGTGGTCGACCCCGGCGGGCGGGGACAACGGCCGGGGAGTGTCCGCCGACATCTGGGCGGGCAGCGCGGGCGCCGAGTCCTGGTCCTCGACCGGAGGCGACGGCGTACGCGACCCGGCCGGGCGGATCGTGGGCCGCAAGCCGTCCTCGACGAACTTCCTGGCCTGGTGGGACGCCGATCCCGTACGGGAACTGCTCGACGGCACCCGCGTCGACAAGTACGGCACCGGCGGGGAGACGCGTCTGCTGACCGGCAGCGGGGTGGCCTCCAACAACGGCACCAAGGCGACCCCCGCCCTCAGCGGTGACCTCTTCGGGGACTGGCGCGAGGAGGTCGTCTGGCGCACCACCGACAGCAGCGCGCTGCGCGTGTACACCACGACCGCTCTCACCACCACGCGCATCACCACGCTGATGCACGACGTCCAGTACCGCGAGGCCGTCGCCTGGCAGAACACGGCGTACAACCAGCCGCCCCACCCGAGTTTCTTCATCGGTGACGGGATGCCGACTCCGCCGAGGCCGGCGGTGTACGCCCGCTGACCGGCCGCACACAGCCACGCACCGAGGCCGGCACCGCCCGTGGGGGCGGAGCCGGCCCGGTGTCCGTGCTGTCTTGGCTGTCTTGGGCGGATGCGCTATCCGACGGTGTCGCCGCTCCGGTGGCTGTCCCGGGGGCGCCGTCGGCCGCTGCCGGAGCCCTGGCCCCGGAGGCTGTCGCCGGCGCGGTGTTCGCCCGGGGGCGTGACGGCACCGCTGCCGCAGCTGCCGGTGGCGCTCGCCGGGGCGGCGGCCAGGACGGCCGCGGTGAGCGGCGCGGTCACGGTGGCCGCGGCGACGGCGCCGTGGCGCTTAGGTTCTCTCTCGCGGAGAGGGGGTTCTGCCATGGGGGGTTCCTCTGCTCGGAGAGTTCGAGGCGGGAGCGCCGGTCACTTGTAGGTGATGTCGGAGGCGCTGTACAGGCAGTGCGTGGAGTCCGGGCCGCTGCCGAGCTTGGTGGGCTCTCCGCTGGTGACACCCTTGTAGCGTTCGCAGGGGACGATGCTGCGGCTGCTGTCGCCGACGATGGTGACGGCCGAGAGCCGGGCGGTGTCACCGTAGTTGGAGTTGATGCCGGCGAGGGACTTGCCGGGAGCGGTGACGGTGACGTTCTGGATCACCACGTGGCGCTTGTGCTGCGTGCTGCAGTTGCCGCACGAACGGTAGAGCTTCCCGAAGTCGTTGACCTGGAAGTTCTTGATGACCATCGTGCCGGGGCCGTTGTGCTGGAAGACCTTGTCGGACGCCTTGCGGGCGCCGCCGCCGTCGATGGTCATGGTCTGGGACGCGGAGGTGCCCTTGAAGGTGGCGGCGTCCTCGCCGACGTCCTCCCACCAGACGTTCTGGAGCGTGCAGGTGCCCCTGCAGTGGATGCCGTCGGCGGCCGGAGCACCGAGGACGACGTTCTTGAGCGTGGCGCCGTCGGCCAGCTCGAAGAGCGGTCCCTGGTCCTCGTCCTGACCGCCGGAACCGAGGTCTCCGCTGCCGTAGTGACGGACCATCTTGCCGTCCACCACCCCACTCACCTTGATCGTGGTGGAGACGGCCTTCTGCCCGGTCGGCGTGGGCCAGGCGGCCGCTGCGGCGGGACCGCTGCCGATCAGCACGGCCGGCAGGGCGAGAGCCAGGGCCGACAGGAGAACGCGGGATGTCGGCATGGCTCGCCGGGTTCCGTCGCGTGGTGCCATGGTGCTCCTCCTTGATGAGTCACGTGATGAGACCGGCCCACCTGTTCATGTTCATGAACTCGGTCGGTTGCCGAGAAACTAGAGATTGGATGGGTGCATGTCAATCGATTGGGCGCGCTGTTTCCGGTGAGGGGACGTCACTTCATCCCCTTGGCCCTTCGGTTCTGTCGAGCCGGTGGGCTGGGCGAGTGTGGTGGGAGAAGGGTGGAAACGCACCCGACTGGGGGTGAGGTCGCGGGAGACCTTGTTCTTACTCATGAATATTGACTGAACTCGTGAACAGGGAGAGGGGTGCAAAGGTATTGCCCCGGAGGTGGCGGGCGTGCCACTCTCGGCCCGGAATCGCGTCCGAAGTCGCGATCATTGTTCGATATTTCGAACAGTGTGTCATGTGTGTCACCGAGCCGAAGGAGAAGCGCGTGAGCCGCACTCTGCGCAGAACCTCGTTCCTCGCCCTGCCCGCCGCCGTCATGCTGGCCCTGACGCCGTCGAGCGCCTCCGCCTACCCCGGTCCCGGAAGGGTCACGGGGGACGTGGTGGTCCACGACCCGACCATGCTCCGCACGTCGGACGGCCGGTACCTGCTCTACTCCACGCACGGCTATCTGGAGTCCCGCACCTCCACCGACCGCACCGCCTTCAGCCGCAACGGCAACGCCCTTTCCTCGCCGCCGAGTTGGTGGTCACGCTACTCGTCCGCGAACGACCCGTGGGCGCCCGACATCTCGTACCACGGCGGCCGCTACCTGATGTACTACTCCGTTTCGAGCTTCGGCTCCAACACCTCCGCCATCGGCCTCGCCACCTCCTCGACCGGTCTGCCGGGCAGCTGGAGCGATCGGGGCATCGTCCACTCCTCCACCTCCGGCAGCGACTACAACGCCATCGACCCGGACCTGTTCGTCGACGGCGACGGCAAGTGGTGGCTGGCCTTCGGCTCCCACTGGAGCGGGATCAAGATGATCCGCCTCGATCCCGGGACCGGCAAGCAGTACGCGGGGGACACCACCCGGCACTCGCTCGCCTCGCGGCCCAGCGGGGCGAGGGCGGTGGAAGGTCCGACCGTGGTCAAGCGGAACGGTTACTACTACCTCTTCGCCTCGTACGACACCTGCTGCAGCGGCACCGCCTCCACGTACAAGATCAAGGTCGGCCGGGCCACCAGTCCCACCGGGCCGTACTACGACCGCAACGGCGTCGCGATGAACAACGACGGCGGCACCGTGGTCATGGCGTCCCAGGGCTCGGTGATCGGCCCCGGTGGGCAGGACATCATGCCCGACACCGACGGCGACCTGCTCGTCTACCACTACTACGACGGCAATGACGCCGGCACGCCCAAGCTCGGCCTCAACCTGCTGAGCTGGAACGGCGGCTGGCCCACCGCGTACTGACGGCAGAACGACGGCACCACCACGCACGGACACCGGGATCGGGCCGCGTGGTCCTCCGCGAGCCCGGCTCACCTCACCCGCTCATCCCCCACCCAGGGAAGGCCCCCCTCATGAGCGATTTCCGTACCCCCGCCACCCCGCGGCGTCTCGCCGCACTCGCCGCCGGCTGCGCGGCGGCCGTCGCCCTCACCACCCTGGCCCCCGGCTCGGCGGGCGCCGCCGAAGCCGCGCCCATCGGCTTCGGCGCCGGCACCACGGGCGGCGGCAACGCCCCCGCCACCACCGTCTCCACACTCGCCGCCTTCAAGGCCGCCGTCGCGAGCGACTCGGCCAAGGTCGTGAAGGTGTCCGGCCTGATCCCGCTGTCCGGACAGGTCGACATCGGCTCCCACACCACCGTCCTGGGCGTCGGTTCGTCCTCCGGCTTCACCGGCGGCGGGCTGCGGATCAAGGAGAAGACGAACGTCGTCGTCCGCAACCTGAACATCAGCAAGCCCGTCGCCCCCGCCGACGGCATCACCGTCCAGAAGTCCACGAAGGTGTGGATCGACCACAACGCCTTCTCCGCCGACCGCAACCAGGGCGACAAGGACTACTACGACGGGCTTCTGGACATCACGCACGCGTCCGACGCGGTGACCGTGTCCTGGAACACGTTCAAGGACCACTTCAAAGGCAGCCTCGTCGGCCACAGCGACAACAACGCGGCCGAGGACACCGGGCGCCTGCGCGTGACGTACCACCACAACCACTTCAGCAACGTCTTCTCACGCATCCCCAGCCTGCGCTTCGGCACCGGCCACTTCTACGACAACTACGTACAGGGCGCCGACACCGCCGTGCACTCCCGGATGGGCGCGCAGATGCTCGTCGAGAACAACGTCTTCCGTACGACCAAGCTCGCCGTGACCACCAGCCGCAGCAGTGACGTCGACGGGTACGCGGTGCTGCGCGGCAACGATCTCGGAGGCGCCGCGACCGAGATATCCCGTACGGGCTCCTTCACGAACCCGCCGTACAGCTACACGGCGGAGCCGGCCTCCTCCGTCGTCTCCTCGGTGACGGCGGGCGCGGGCACCGGCCGGATCGGCTGACCGGCGCACAGTGGCCGCCACCCGCAGGCAGCGGGTGGCGGCCCGTCAGCGGTGGGGAAGGGGGGCCGGAGTACGCGCGTGGTCCTTCAGCGGTCCGCGAGCAGGCCGATGGGCACGGTGCGGTGCAGGACCTCGGCATGCTGCCGCGCCACCACCTCCGCCGCGACCGCGTCCCGGCGGCGCAGGGTGTCGAGGAGCGCGCGGTGCTCGTGGCGGGAGGAGCGCAGGGTGTCCAGGGGGTACGGCGGGTAGGAGTGCTGGAGCTCGCGGGCACCGGGCCGCAGGCGACGGCGATCGACGGGGCTCCGGCCGCCTCGGTCGGCCGCGCGGCCGGTGATGCCGCACTCCAGGACGAGCCGGTGGTCGATCAGCCGGGGCACCGCCTCCGGGTCCGGGTGGTGGGCGTCGGTGGCGAGAACGGTGCCCGGAGACCGGGGCGCTGCCGCCCCGCCCGCGTCGGCGTCGGTGCCGGCGTTCCAGGACACCGCCGGCACACGGCGGGACCAGGGGGTGACGGACGGTGATCTCGGCCACGCCGAGGACGGCGGCGATGTGCGCCGTGCCGGGCAGGCGCTCACCCGACACCAGCAGGCCCAGGTCCACGGCCAGAGCTGTCCGGCTGCGTACCGGGTCGAGGGCGGGCAGCCGGCGGGCGCCGCTCGGCTCGGGCACCGGGTCGCACGAGCCGTTGCGGGAGGCTGTCGAGACGCTGGACGGCTCCCGCGTGCGGCAGCCCGCCGAGCTCGCCGGGGCATCCGAGTGTCTGGCTGCTTGCCGGGCACGGTGTGCGACCGCGGACCCCGGTGCAGCCGTTCGACACCGCCCTCGGCTTCTCCCCCGCCCGACGGCGAGGCACTCGCCCTGGGGCTCGTCCGGCTGGGGCGCGGCGTGGTGCCCCTCGCCCACCTCACCCGTATGTTCCGCGTCCCGCCGCCGCAGTGCGCCTGTCGCTTGCCGCCGGGCCGCTGCGGTTGCCCGCCCCGGCCCGGCGGGAACCTGACCGGCCGCGACCCGGACGGAGGACGCCGTCGGCCCCGCCCCGTCGCCTGAACGGCGGGGGAGCGGGGCCGACGACGCGGGCCTCCTAGTAGGGGCCGTTCACATTGTCGATCGAGCCGTACCTGTCGGCGGCGTAGTTGCACGCGGCGGTGATATTGGCGACAGGGTCGTAACTGTCCAGCGACGTACCGGGCACGTGATAGGCCTGGAACGTCGGCTGGATCACCTGGAGAAGACCCTTGGAGGGTGTTCCGGCGGCGGCGTTGGAGTCCCAGTTGTTGATGGCCATCGGGTTGCCCGAGGACTCGCGCATGATGTTCCGGTGAATTCCGTCATACGTACCGGGAATACCGTGCTTGGCCATGATGGCCAGCGATTCCTTGATCCAGCCGTCGAGGTCGTTGGAATAGGACGCGGATTCCACGGCGGGGGCGTCGCTTTCGGCGGCCGGCGCGGTCTTCCGCTCGGAACGGTCGGCCCGGTCGGAGGAGGACGCCGGCCTCTCGGCCTCGGCCTCGGTCCCCCTGGCGATGGTCAGCTCCAGGCCCGGACGGATCAGCGAGGGGTTGTCGCCGACGGCCTCCCGGTTGTCCTGGTACAGCTTCTCCCAGCCACCGGCCACGGAGTGGTCACCGGCGATCTTGGAGAGCGAGTCGCCGGACATCACGGCATAGATGACGGAGTCGGCCTTCTCGACGGCGACGGCCTGCGGCGCCGCGCCGGCAGAAGTCGCGCCGAGGAGCGGGAGGACGAGTGCGGCGCCTCCCGTACCCGCGGCGATGAAGCCCCGAGTGAGTGAGGCGTACTTGGAACGGCGGTGCTTACCCTTTGCGGGCATGGTGAATTCCTCTCCGTCGCCTGCGAGGTGAGCTGTCGGGTTCGGGCTGGAGATGCCCGGCCGCATGTGAATGCGACTTCACCCCGAGCCGTTCCGGAATTCCGGAACGGCGGCTTACCTGGGTCCCCCGCTCCTGCCGTACGTGAGTGGGTGTGGTTTCCGGACGGCGGCAGGATTCGGCGGTCCACCCGGATTGACGGTGACCGTAAGCGAGAGTGGCCGGGCGGAACAAGCCCTGAAATTGCTCCGCATGATCCATATCGCGGTTCCGGACGGAGAAAAATCCGTCACTCGCCTTGAGCGAGGACTCAACTTTCTTTCTGGGGGCCGGAACTGTGCCCAGTACCGCTTCAGCCATGCCGTTGCGGGCCGTGACTCATATCACTTGGGGTGCTCCGCCGGGCAGGGGCGGGCGCCCAACCGCCTCGACCGGCAGGCTATATGCCATGCGATAAGGCGATTTAGACCTATATGACATTGGGTGGATTCGCGGCTCTCTCCGGCCGCCTTCACCCGTTACGGCCCTCCCACGCATCCGCGAAATGCAGGGGCAGCGGACCGGAGGGCACCGCCACCGGGTGTGTCGTCGACCGGTGTTCCCTGGCCGGTGGCAGCAGGACGGGCTTCGACGCGTCTGCGGGGAGGCGCGTCGGTTTGCGCCCCTGCCGGGTGCCCGGCAGGAAGAGGGAGCGGCCCGCCCCCGCCCGGTCCGCGCGCAACACCAGCCCCGACCCGCCCAGTTCGGCCGCCGCAGCTTTGAAGCGGACCGGCTTCCAATGGAGCGCCGCGGCGTCCTCGTCCAGTCCGCAGACCGCGGCGCACTCCTCCACCGGATGCGGCACCGAGCGCGCGGGGCGCTGCTCCCAGCCCGGGGCCCGGTCACCGTCGGCGGCCAGATGCTCCCCGAGTGCGGCGAAGCCGTCGCTCAGCAGCAGCCGCAGACCCGCCACGGCGGGCAGCCCGGAAGGGCTGGGCAGCCACTGGGAGGGGAGCGCGGAGTCGGGGCAGCCGTCCAGGGACTCCGGCAACGGATCGTCAGGCCCCTTGGGCGCGGCGGGATCCACGCGCAGATGACGGCACGGCGTACGTCGTGCCGCTCACCTCTGTGACCGCCGGGTGGGCGGTGAGCGCCCCGGTGGAAGGGGCTTCCCCCCCATAAGGGAGTTGCTCTGCGGCGAGAAGAGCGTGAGCGGGCCGGGCCCCGCTGTCGGTTCCTCACACAGCCGGGATATCGCCGCGCCGATCGCGCGGCGCGGCGGCTCGCCCACCGGGGTGCGGCAGGCGAGCCGGGCGGCGATCCCCGGCAGGGCCGGCAGCGCGGCTCACCCACCCGGGCCGAGGGGCCGGGGTCCAGGCAGTTCGCCCCGGCGGCGACGCGGCCGACGAGGGCGGGCAGCCGCAGGGCCGGCCACCCGCCCCGGTCGACGTCCTGATCCTGCTGCGGGGAGCGGGCCGCCTCTCCACTGGGCGGCAGCGTCTCCTGCACGGCGAGGGGGAGAAGGCGAAGAGGTACGGGAAGGGGGGCGCCCAACGCGCACAGCCACCACTCGCAGACCGCGGCAGACAATCTCCAGATGATCCGTCAGTTCCATGTTGCGCTGATCGGCAGGACAAACCCCGGGCGCCCGTCACTGACACCGCCGCCGGACCGTTCCGGGCCGCTCCGCCCCGGGGGCACGTCCCGGTCGCGCCCCTAGGATCGCGAGCATGCTCACACTGCTGCACACCTCGCCCGCCCACGTCCCCGTCTTCGAGGTGTTGCGCGACCGCGAGCACCCCGGCCTCGAAATGCGCCACGTGGTCCATGAGGAACTGCTGGCCAGGGCCCGCTCGGGTGGGCCCGGCGCCGCGGGCTCCGAGGTCGCCGCGGTGCTCGCCGCGGCCGTCGGCGAGGGCGGGGCCACGGTGGTGCTCTGCACGTGCTCCACCATCGGCGCGGTGGCGGAGGCGTACGGCGCGCGGCTCGGTGTCCCCGTGCTGCGCCTGGACCGTCCGATGGCGGCCGCGGCTGTCGCCGCCGCGCCGGAGCGCGACACGGTCCGCATAGCGGTGGTCGCCACGGTGGACAGCACCTTCGGGCCCACGTGCGACCTGATCAGGGAGGAGGCGGACGCGGCGGAGCGGCGGGCCGACATTCGCACCGTGCCGGCCGAAGGCGCGTGGAAGCACTTCGAGGACGGTGACCGGGACGGTTACCTGGACCGCGTCGCCCGGACCGTCGACGCGATCACCGGAGTGGACGTGGTGGTGCTGGCCCAGGCGTCCATGGCGGACGCGACCGCCCGCACCCGCGACGACCGCACCGCCGTGCCCGTGCTCTCCAGCCCGGGACCCGGTCTGCGCGCGGCAGCGGCGGCCGTCCGGCAGCGGTGACGGCGGGCGCCGGTACCGGTCGTTCCGGTTCACCCGTACGCGGATGTGTGACCCCGGCGGGCGGGGGCAGCCGCAGAGGGAGAAAGTGGGTCTTGACCCCGTCGCACGACAGGCAGGAGGCCAGCCATGACCCATCCGTACCCGGATCCCGTACCGCCGTCGCCGACCCCTCCCCCCGGCCCGCCCCTGCCCGGCCCCGACCCGGGCCCCCTGCCGGGCCCGGGGCCCGGACCGGTGCCGGTTCCGCCCGAGCCGGGGCCCGATCCGATCCCGAAGCCCCCGGGACCCGAGCCCGTACCCGATCCCGAGCCGGCTCCGGGACCCACGGAGGTCTGATCAGCCGGCGGGCGCTGCCGACCGGTCACCGCCCCAGAGGATGTGGAACGAATCCTCGCGGTCGGTGCGCCGGCAGGTGCGCGCCCCGAAGAAGCCGCGCTGCCCCCGGGTGAGGGCCGCGGACAGCCGCTCCGCGCGCGGCGCGTCGTAGTACGCCGACGCCGCCGAGAACCCCGGCGTCGGCACCGTAAGCGGCCCTGACCCGGTCGAGGAACACCGCCCGGATGACGCAGCCCGCGTGAGACCGGTGGGGCCGGACAGGGACCGGGCGAGGACGGCCTCCGCGATGCCCGGGGCGGGTACGCCCAGGTCCAGCGTGATCTGCGCGGGTCGGCGCCCCCCCGCCGTCCAGGTCCACTGTCGGGGCGCCGGCCTCGATTCGCTGCGAGCTCATCGATACGGAGGGCTCTCCGGATCGGGCTTCGTCTCCGGCAAGCAGAGGCAGAACACCACCAGGACCACCAGGAGCCGGCAACGGACAGGGCCGTACCCGGCGAAACACCCCACCCGATCCGGACCGGGCACCGAACGCGTCCTCGTCCGCGCGGCGGTCTGTTGAACCACCACCAGCCACCTCCGGGCCACTACGCCCCAAGACCCCTCGCGGGTCGGCTCCTCAGCGTTGTTTTTCGGCGAGAACTGGCGAGAACTGGCGAGAACCACGGGGGCCTGTCCCGACGGGCCCGAGGAGGATGACGAGAGAAAGCCGGATCGACCCTCTCAAGGGTGTTCCGCCTGGCCGTAAGCCGGTTCTTTGAGGCGTGAACATTTTTGCCTGCGCCTGGACCGTCAACGGTAGATGAATAACAGGCATACGGCAGATGGCGGAACGATGTCGCATGTCGTCCGGAAGATGTCATGGAAGCTGTCATTCCGCGCCACACGCGACACCTGCACCTCACCAGTCCAAGACGCCACAACCGCCTCCACGCAGGGATTCGGCCAAGTGGCGAGGGCGGCCAGGTTCAGCCATCGGTACGCCTCCGGCGTACGGGGCCGCCGATGGAAGGGGGTGTCCAGCGGCAACTCGCGCCTCATGAGACGGCGTTGACACGCTCCGTGTTCGATCGCTAACTTCACGGCGTCGTCGCCACACCAGGAGCACGAGGCTCCATCGGGACTAGCGACGCGGAGGACACTCTCCGTTGACGACGTTGACTGCTGTGACAGCGACAACCACCACCACCGGACTCTTCAGGGTTCAGCCCTACACTCCGCACTGCCAGGTGATTCACGCCGAGGCGGATCATGCCCTCATCGGGATCTCACCCGGTAACAGTTATTTCTCCGCCCGGCGGGTCCTGGATCTCGGCCGCTGGGGGGTCGACCACTTCCGCGAGGTCGACATCCTCTACACCGACCTGCATGTGGCCGAGATGTACGAGGCCTTCGGGTACGACCCCGTCGACGCCCAGCGCAAGGCGGTCAAGAACCTGCGCGGCGTCCGGGCCAAGGTGAACAACGCGGCGTCCGCCCTCGACCCGGGCGACGGCCGGGTCCGGGCCCGCGCCCTGTCCGAGTTCACCGACAATCCGGCCTACCGGGAGATCCACACCCGGATACTGGAACTCCTCGACATCGACGACGAGTTCCGCGGGATCTGCGAGGAGCTCGCGGACTACTTCCTGTCCACCAAGTCGGACAGGAAGTCCAGTACGGCACGGCAGCGCGAGGTCTGCCTGAAGTACATATGTGCCGAGGCGCCGCTCTTCCTGGACACCCCCGCGATTTTCGGGGTCCCGTCCTCGCTGAACTGCTACCACCAGCTCCTGCCGATGGCCGAGCTGCTGTACTCCCGAGGCGCGGGGCTGCGCGCCTCCCGCAACCAGGGTCACGCCATCATCACGCCCGCCGAAGGAGCCCCCGATGTCCGTTGAGACGCTGCCCGAGACGCTGATCGACTTCCCGTTCGACTGGCGCGGTGACCGGCTCCCCGCGGAGATCGAGGCCCTTCGCGCCGAGCCGGTCAAGAAGGTCCGTACGATCGCGGGCGACGAGGCCTGGCTGGTGTCCTCCTATTCCCTGTGCAAGCAGGTGCTGGAGGACACGAGATTCAGCCTGAAGGACACCTCGGCCCCCGGAGTGCCCCGGCAGTACGCGCTGACGATCCCACCCGAGGTCGTCAACAACATGGGGAACATCACCGGCGCCGGCCTGCGCAAGGCCGTACTCAAAGCGATCAATCCGAAGTCCGAGGGCCTCGTGGACTGGATGCGCGCGCACGCCGCCGAGCTGATCGACGGCATCATCGCCACCGGCGCACCGGCCGATCTGCGCGCGGCGTTCACCAACCCCTATGCGGAGGCGCTGCACTGCCGGATCCTCGGCATCCCGTTCGAGGACGCGCCGAAACTGGCGGCCAGCCTGGACATCGCGTTCATGAACTCGGCCTGCCCCGTCACCGGCGCCAAGCTCAACTGGGACCGGGACATGGCCTACATGGTGGAGCGGCTGGACGACCCGGCCACCACCGGGCTGATGGCCGAGCTCGCCGCGTTGCGTGACGACCCGGACTACGCGCACCTGACCGACGAGATGCTCGCGACGGTCGGCGTGACCTTCTTCGGCGCCGGCGTGATCTCCACCATGGGCTTCCTGAGCATGGCGGTCTTCGCGCTGATGCAGCACCCGGAGCTCCAGGCAGAGCTGCTGGCGGACCGGTCGAAGATCCCGGCGGCGGTCGACGAACTGCTGCGGATCAACCTGTCCATCGCCGACGGTCTGCCGCGGCTGGCCACGGAGGACATCCAGCTGGGCGACGCGCTGGTGAGGAAGGGCGAGCTGGTACTGGTCCTGGTCGAGGGCGCCAACTTCGATCCGGACGCCTTCGACGACCCGCACAAGGTGGACCTGGAGCGGCCGAACAACTCGACGCACCTGTCCTTCGGTGGCGGCCAGCACTACTGCCCGGCCACCGCACTCGGCAAGAAGCACGCCGAGATCGCACTGGAGACGCTGCTCGACAAGATGCCCGAGCTGCGGCTCGCGGTTCCGGTGGACCAACTGGTGTGGCGGACCCGCTTCATGAAGCGGATTCCGGAGCGCCTGCCGGTGATGTGGTAATCGGCCCCAGCGATCGGACGGCTGCCTCTCGGGCCGGCAGGGCATAGAGGGGGAGGGGCCGCGGCGGGCACCGAGGAGTCGGCCGCGGCCCCTTGCCGTCACAAGCGACCCGATGACCTGTGGGAGCCATGACCCCGTCGCTGCCGGCGCGGCCGCCCAGGCGCTGTCGGCAGCGACGGGCGTATCAGAAGGGGGCTCGCACCGGGCCTTCGCCGGCCGACCGGGCCCGACCGGGCAGCAGGCACCACCTCGTCGTCCCCGGTCTGCTCCGGCTTGCTTGCGGCACCATCTGTTCGAGAGGACTCCGCACCTCATTCCGGAGCGGTCAGCCGGCGGACGCCGCGGGTTTCCCGGCCGGGTGGGGGTTTCGGCAGGCCGGTGAGAGCGTCGATGCCGAGGTGTTCCTGGAGGAGGGCTTTGAGGCCGCGGCCGTGGACGAGTGACCACACGTCTTCCCCTTCGGCAGTGGCGATGATGGCGTCCGCTGGTCAGTTCCCTGCGGCGAAGCATCACGAGAGCACTGATGATCCGGTGGGCTCTCCTGGCCTCGTGACCTGTTGACTCCCAGCTGAACCCGGTCCGTGCAGCTCGCAGGGAAAGTGATGCAATTTCCTTGCGTGTTTTGCGTTAGCCTTGCGTGTATGACGCGACGACTTGCTCAGGTGGCTAAGAAGGTGGGAGTCAGCGAGGCCACGGTCAGCCGGGTACTCAACGGCAAGCCCGGGGTCTCGGATGCGACCCGGCAGTCCGTACTGACGGCGCTGGACGTACTGGGATACGAGCGGCCCACACAGCTGCGGGGCGAGCGTGCGCGCCTTGTGGGACTCGTCCTGCCTGAGCTCCAGAACCCCATCTTTCCCGCGTTCGCGGAAGTGATCGGGGGCGCGCTGGCACAGCAGGGGCTGACGCCTGTGCTGTGCACACAGACCAAGGGCGGGGTCTCGGAGGCCGACTACGTGGAGCTGCTGCTCCAGCAGCAGGTCTCCGGAGTCGTCTTCGCGGGCGGCTTGTTCGCGCAGGCCGACGCCCCGCACGCCCACTACCGACAGCTGGCCGAACGCAACATCCCGGTAGTCCTCATCAACGCGCCCATCGCGGGACTGGACTTCCCCTGTGTCTCCTGCGACGACGCGGTCGCCGTCGAGCAGGCGTGGCGCCATCTCGCCTCGCTCGGACACGAAAGAATCGGTTTGATTCTCGGCCCCGCTGATCACATTCCGTCGCGTCGGAAGATGGAGGCCGCCGGGGTGGCGGCGAAGGCGGCCGGCGGGGAGCTGGCAGAGGAGTTCGTCGAGCGGTCGATGTTTTCGCTCGAGGGGGGCCAGGCGGCCGCATCCCGTCTGCTGGAACGCGGGGTGACGGGAATCGTCTGCGCGAGTGATCCTTTGGCGTTGGGGGCCATCAGGGCTGCCCGTCGGCGGGGCCTCACGGTTCCCTCGGACGTCTCGGTCGTCGGGTTCGACGACTCTGCTTTCATGAACTGCACCGAGCCGCCCCTGTCGACGGTGCGGCAGCCCATCGAGGCGATGGGGCGAGCCGCAGTCGAGCTGCTCTGCGCCCAGATCCAGGGTTCACAGACCCACCCCGGCGAGCTTCTCTTCGAACCGGAGCTGGTCGTCCGCGGCTCGACGGCCCAGCCGCCCGCCGCATAGCGCCTGGACTTCCGGGCTTCCGGCACTCGGGCCCCGGCGCCGCTCAGGCGCCGGGGCCCGAGTGCTTTCTGTGCTCCGTCGACCACAACCGGCTGTCGATATGTTTCGTTTGCTACGGCGGATATTGCGTCCACCTCGTCATGACGGTTGAGTGGCGGCGTTGCCGCCGGGTCGGATTCACGCGGGCGGGCGCGTCGCCGGCCTCCGCCCGGACTCCCGCGGCTGCGCCTGGACCACCAGCGCGTGCCGCTTTTTCCGCAGGTGTGTCCCCGTCATGTCGTCCTGCTTCAGGACCGCCGGATCCGCACCGGCCCAGCCGGGTTCTCTGCCCTCCCCGGTAGTCCCGAGGGCGCTTCGCGGCCGGACTGCCGGGCTTTTGCCGCACCCCCCGACGACATGTGGGTCCCGCCGGGCGGCCGTAACCGGAAGGGCGGCCCCTGCCTACGGTCGCCGCCAGGCCCGCGTCGCTGACCTGCGGGAACGGTCGTCTCAACTCGCTGAGCTGTCACGGCCGTTGACAAAGTGGTGACCTGGTAGAAACCTGTCACCTTGGCAACGCAAAAGATTGACCGAATAACTCAAAACCAGTAGGTATGCGCTGCCGTTTCCTCGCAGGTCCCGTGTCAGGTACCTGATGAGGGTTCCTGTCATCGTCCACTCGGCGCACCGGCACACGCGCCTCGTCGCCTCACCTCCGTCGACTGCGTGTCGGTGAAAGGGCGGGTGCCGAGCCGTGGCCGTCTGCCCGGATCATGGAACAAGAGGCCATCATGAGAGGCAAACACCAGGGCTGGCGGCTGATCGCCGGCGCGGTGACAGCCGGTTTGATCGCGGTCGGGCTGTTGCCCGTCACCGCCCATGCCGCGGCGGAGGAAGTCAACCTGGCTCTCGGCAAGTCCGCGAAGGCCGGTGGAGCGCACAGTGCCTACCCGGCCGGGAACGTCACCGACGGAAGCCAGCAGTCGTACTGGGAAGGGCCCGCGGGCGCCTTTCCGCAGTGGGTCCAGGTGGACCTCGGAGGCAATGTCCGGGCCGACCGGGTGGCGCTGAAGCTTCCCACCGGGTGGGAGGCGCGTAACCAGACCCTCAATGTGCAGGGAAGCACCGACGGCAGTGCCTTCAGCACTCTCGCCGCGTCGAGTGCCCGTGCCTTCGATCCGGCCAGGGCGAACACCGTGAGTATCGGTTTCACGGCTGCCACGGTCCGGTTCGTACGGGTGCAGGTGAACTCCAACTCCGGTTGGAACGCGGCGCAGCTCTCCGAGCTGGAGGTCTACGGAGAGGGCGGCGAGGGGCCGGGGGAGCCACCGACGACCGGTTCGAACCTGGCGCGCAACAAGCCCATCGAGGCCACTTCGACGACGCAGACCTACGTCGCGGCGAACGCCAATGACGACAGCCTCACCAGCTACTGGGAGTCCTCCGGATTCCCGTCCAGTCTGACGGTGAAGCTCGGCGCGAACGCCGACGTCGAGGCCGTGGTCGTCAAGTTGAACCCCGATCAGGCGTGGGGACCGAGGACCCAGGCGATCCAGGTCCTCGGCCGTGAGCAGTCGGCCACCGGTTTCACCTCGCTCAAGGCGCGGGCCGACTACACGTTCAGTCCGGCCGGGAAGAACACCGTCACGATCCCGGTGACCGGCCGGTACGCGGACATGCGGCTCACCTTCTTCTCCAACAGCGGTGGCACCGGTGCGCAGGTCGCGGAGTTCCAGGTCGTGGGCGCGGCGGCACCGAACCCCGACCTCACCGTCACCGACCTGACCTGGTCCCCGTCCTCCCCGTCCGAGACCGACACGGTGAAGGTCAACGCCACGGTGCGCAACGCGGGGACCGCCCCGGCGGCCGCCACCACGGTGAACGTCAGCCTGGAGGGCACGGTGGCCGGTTCCGCTCCGGTGGCCGCGCTCGCGGCCGGAGCCTCGGCGACCGTTCCGGTCACGGTGGGCAAGCGTCCGGTGGGTTCGTACACCGTCTCGGCGGTCGTCGACCCCACCGACACCGTCGCGGAGCAGGACAACAGCAACAACAGCCGGACGGCGTCGACGAAGCTGGTCGTCGGCCAGAGCCCGGGGCCGGACCTGCGGGTCACGGGCATCACCTCCACCCCGGCCGCCCCGGCGGTCGGCGCGTCGGTCGGCTTCAGCGTGGCGGTACAGAACCGGGGCACCACGGGTGTCGCGGCCGGGACGGTGACCCGACTGGTCGCCGGCACCACCACACTCAACGGCACCGCGGGCGCGATCGCCGCGGGCGACACCGTCACCGTCCCGATCAGCGGCCGCTGGACGGCCACGAGCGGCGGCGTCACACTGACCGCGACGGCCGACGCCACGGGCACGGTCACCGAGACCGACGAGAACAACAACGTCTTCGCGCGCTCCGTCGTCGTCGGACGCGGCGCGGCGGTGCCGTACACCGAGTACGAGGCCGAGGACGCCCGCTACCAGGGCACGCTCCTCACCTCCGACCAGAAGCGGACCTTCGGCCACACCAACTTCGCCACCGAGTCCTCCGGCCGGCAGTCGGTGCGGCTCAACTCGACCGGCCAGTTCGTGGAGTTCACCTCCGCCAACGCCGCGAACTCGATCGTCGTGCGCAACTCGATCCCCGACGCCCCGGCCGGCGGCGGCGCCGAAGCGACGATCAGCCTCTACGTCAACGACACCTTCAGCCGGAAGCTGACACTCTCCTCCAAGCACAGCTGGCTGTACGGGAAGACCGACGACCCCGAGGGCCTGACCAACACCCCGCAGGCGGACGCGCGACGGCTCTTCGACGAGTCCCACGCGCTCCTGACGCAGACCTACCCGGCGGGGACGAAGTTCCGGCTCCAGCGTGACGCCGGGGACACGGCCTCCTTCTACATCCTCGACCTGATCGACCTGGAGCAGGTCGCACCGCCGGCGGCGCAGCCCGCGGGCTGCACCTCGATCACGCACTACGGCGCCGTGCCGAACGACGGCATCGACGACACCGACGCCATCCAGCGCGCGGTGACAGCAGACCAGAAGGGTGAGATCGGCTGCGTCTGGATCCCGGCCGGCCAGTGGCGGCAGGAGCAGAAGATCCTGACCGACGACCCGCAGAACCGCGGTCAGTTCAACGTGGTGGGCATCCGCGATGTGACGATCCGCGGCGCGGGCATGTGGCACTCCCAGTTCTACACCCTCACCCCGCCGCACCAGGCGGGCGGCATCAACCACCCGCACGAGGGAAACTTCGGCTTCGACATCGACCACAACACCCAGATATCCGACATCGCCATCTTCGGCTCCGGCACCATCCGCGGCGGTGACGGCAACCAGGAGGGCGGAGTCGGCCTCAACGGGCGGTTCGGCAAGGGCACGAAGATCAGCAACGTGTGGATCGAGCACGCGAACGTCGGCGTGTGGGCCGGACGCGACTACTCCAACGTGCCGGAGCTGTGGGGGCCGGGCGACGGCGTGGAGTTCAGCGGGATGCGGATTCGCAACACGTACGCCGACGGCATCAACTTCGCCAACGGTACGCGCAACTCGACCGTCTACAACTCCTCCTTCCGCAACAACGGCGACGACGCGCTCGCGGTCTGGGCCAGCAAGTACGTGAAGGACACGTCGGTGGACGTCGGTCACGACAACCACTTCCGCAACAACACGATCCAGCTGCCGTGGCGCGCCAACGGCATCGCGATCTACGGCGGTTACGGCAACACCATCGAGAACAACATCATCTCCGACACCATGAACTACCCGGGGATCATGCTGGCGACCGACCACGACCCGCTGCCCTTCTCCGGGCAGACCCTCATCGCCAACAACGCCCTCCACCGCACCGGTGGCGCTTTCTGGAACGAGGACCAGGAGTTCGGCGCCATCACCCTCTTCGCGCAGGGCCAGGACATCCCGGGTGTCACCATCCGCGACACGGACATCATCGACTCCACCTACGACGGTATCCAGTTCAAGACGGGTGGCGGCGCGATGCCGGGCGTGAAGGTCACGAACGTCCGCATCGACAAGTCGAACAACGGCTCCGGCATCCTCGCGATGAGCGGCGCCCGGGGCAGTGCCACCCTCACGGACGTCACCATCACCAACTCGGCCGACGGCGACGTCCTGGTCGAGCCCGGCTCGCAGTTCGTCGTCAACAGGGCGGGTTAGCCGGCCGTTTCCGCGCGGCGAAGCGCTCTCGCCCCGGCCGCCACCGCGGCCGGGGCGAGGACCGCGCGCGACCGCGCGCTCCCTTGCGTACTTATCCGACTGAGCCGTGTCTCGACGCCGATGGGCGCGAGGCCGGGATCGGGGACAGATGAGAATCAGAAACTGGAGATCACGGAGCATGAGCGCCGTGATCGTGACAAGCCTCCTGGCACTGGGGGGTCCGCTGACGACCGCCCGAGCCGCCGGGGGACCCAACATCGCGCTGGGCGACGCGGCGGCGGCGAGCAGCGCGCACAGCGAGTACGGCGCGCGCAACATCACCGACGGAAACCAGGGCACCTACTGGCAGAGCTCCGGTACCACCCTGCCGCAATGGGTGCAGGCCGACCTCGGTGCCACGACGCGCGTGGACGAGGTCGTGCTGAAGGTGCCGGCGGGCTGGGAGAGCCGCAGTCAGACGCTCTCCGTCCAGGGCAGTGCCGACGGGACCAGCTTCGCCACCCTCAAGAACTCCGCCTCGTACACCTTCAGTCCGGGCGCAGGCAACACCGTCACCGTGTCCTTCCCGGCCACCCAGGCGCGGTTCGTCCGGATCGACATCACCGCCAACAGCGGCTGGGAGGCGGCCCAGCTCTCGGAACTCGAAGTGCACGCGGCCGACGGGTCGTCGGCCGACCTGGCCGCCGGCCGGACCCTGACGGCGAGCAGCCACACCGAGGTCTACAGCGCACCCCAGGCGAACGACGGCAACCGTGCCACCTACTGGGAGAGCAGGAACAACGCCCTTCCGCAGTGGCTCCGGGCCGACCTCGGCTCCTCCGTCCGCGTCGACCGCGTCGTCCTGCGCCTGCCGGACACGTGGGAGGCCCGCAGCCAGACCCTGAAGATCCAGGGCAGCGCCAACGGCACGGACTTCACCGACCTGACCGCCTCCCGGGCGTACACCTTCGACGCGGCGAGCGGCCGCTCGGCGACGATCACCTTCGATGCCACCACGACCCGCTACGTCCGGGTCCTGGTGACCGCCAACAGCGTGCAGCCCGCGGCGCAGATATCCGAGTTCGAGGTCTACGGGCCGACGACCGGCGACACCCAGGCGCCGACCGTCCCGTCCGGCCTCGCGTACACCGAGCCCGTCACCGGCCAGGTCAGGCTGGTCTGGAACGCCTCCTCGGACAACACGGCCGTCACCGGCTACGACATCTACGCCAACGGCACCCTGCTCACGAGCGTCGCCGGGAACGTCACCACCTACACCGACAACCGGCCCGCGAACCAGACGGTCACCTACTACGTCCGCGCCAAGGACGCGGCCGGAAACCAGTCCGGCAACAGCAGCACCGTCACCCGGCGTGCCGACACCGGCGACACGCAGGCACCCACCGCGCCGGCGAACCTGGCCCTCACCGAGCCCGCGAGCGGTCAGATCAGGCTGGTCTGGAACGCCTCCTCGGACAACACGGCCGTCACCGGCTACGACATCTACGCCAACCACACGCTCCGAGGCAGTGTCGCGGGCAACGTCACCACCTACACCGACACCCAGCCGGCCACCGCGACGGTCACCTACCACGTCCGCGCCAAGGACGCGGCCGGAAACCAGTCCGGCAACAGCAACACCGTGACGCGCAACGGCAGCGGCGGTACGGGTTCCAACCTCGCGGTCGGCAAGCAGATCAGCGCCTCGTCCTCGGTCCACACCTTCGTCGCGGAGAACGCCAACGACAACAACACGGCCACCTACTGGGAGGGCGCGGCGGGCAGCTACCCCACCACCCTCACCACCAAGCTGGGCTCGAACGCGGAACTCGACCGCCTGGTGCTCAAGCTGAACCCCGACAGCTCCTGGTCGGCCCGGACCCAGACGATCGAGGTCCTCGGCCGCGAACAGAGCGCCTCGGACTTCACCGGCCTGGTCGCCGCGAAGAGCTACACGTTCGATCCCGCGAGCGGCAACAGCGTCACCGTCCCCGTCTCCGGCCGCGTCGCGGACGTCCAGCTCAAGTTCACCGCCAACTCCCGCTCCTCCGCCGGGCAGCTCGCCGAGTTCCAGGTCATCGGTGTTCCGGCGCCCAACCCGGACCTCGAGGTCACCGACCTGACCACGACGCCCGCGGCCCCCGTCGAGTCGGACGCGATCACCGTGAAGGCCACCGTCCGCAACAGCGGGACCGCCGCCGCGCCGGCCAGCGCCGTCGCCCTGCGGCTCGGCGGCACCAAGGTCGCCACCGCCCAGGCCGGGGCGCTCGCGGCAGGAGCGCAGACCACGGTCAGCGCCTCCATCGGGGCCCGCGACGCCGGTTCGTACCAGCTGAGCGCGGTCGCCGACGAGACGAAGGCGGTCATCGAGCAGAACGAGTCCAACAACACCTTCACCAGCCCCACCGCGCTGGTCGTCAAGCCCGTCTCCAGTTCGGACCTGGTCGCCGCCTCGGTGACGACCTCACCGTCCAGCCCGGCGGCCGGGGACACCGTCTCCTTCAAGGTGGCGCTGAAGAACCAGGGAAGCGTGGCGAGCGCCGGGGGGAGCCACGGCGTGACGCTGACGCTCGTCGACTCCAAGGGCGACACGGTCAAGACCCTGACCGGCGCGCACACCGGCGCCATCGCCGCCGGTGCGTCGGCCGACGTCGGCCTCGGCCCGTGGACGGCGGCCAACGGCTCGTACACCGTCAAGGTCGTTGTGGCCGACGACGCCAATGAGCTGCCGGTCAAGCGCGGGAACAACACCTCCACGCAGCCCCTGTTCGTCGGGCGCGGCGCCAACATGCCGTACGACATGTACGAGGCGGAGGACGGCACGGCCGGTGGCGGCGCCCGGGTCCTGGGGCCCAACCGGACGGTCGGCGACATCGCGGGCGAGGCGTCCGGACGCAAGGCGGTCGAGCTCGACGCCACGGGTGAGTACGTCGAGTTCACCACCCGCGCCTCCACCAACACCCTGGTGACCCGCTTCTCGATCCCGGACGCCCCGGGCGGCGGCGGCATCGACTCCACGATCAACGTCTACGTCAACGGGGTGATGAAGAAGGCGCTCCCGCTGACGTCGAAGTACGCCTGGCTGTACGGCGCCGAGACCGCGCCCGGCAATTCACCGGGATCGGGCGCGCCGCGGCACATCTACGACGAGGCGCACCTCATGCTCGGCGAGACGGTTCCCGCCGGAGCGAAGATCCGGTTGCAGAAGGACGCCGCGAACACCTCCACGTACGCGATCGACTTCGTGAACCTCGAACAGGTCGCGCCGGTCGCCAACCCGGACCCGGCCGCCTACACGGTGCCGGCCGGCTTCACCCACCAGAACGTCCAGGACGCGCTGGACAGGGTACGGATGGACACCACCGGCAAGCTCGTCGGTGTCTACCTGCCGCCGGGCGACTACCGGACGGCGAGCAAGTTCCAGGTGTACGGCAAGGCCGTGAAGGTGACCGGCGCCGGCCCGTGGTACACGAAGTTCCACGCGCCCTCGTCGCAGGACAACACCGACGTGGGCTTCCGGGCGGAGGCGTCGGCGAAGGGGTCGTCGTTCTCCGGCTTCGCCTACTTCGGGAACTACACCTCGCGGATCGACGGTCCGGGCAAGGTGTTCGACTTCGCGAACGTCTCGGACATCGTGATCGACGACATCTGGACCGAGCACATGGTGTGCCTCTACTGGGGCGCCAACACCGACCGGATGACGATCAGGAACTCCCGGATCCGCAACATGTTCGCCGACGGCATCAACATGACCAACGGGTCCACGGACAACCTCGTGTCCAACAACGACGCCAGGGCCACGGGCGACGACAGCTTCGCACTGTTCTCGGCGATCGACGCCGGCGGCGCCGACATGAAGAACAACGTCTACGAGAACCTGACCTCCACGCTGACCTGGCGGGCCGCGGGTGTGGCCGTCTACGGCGGCTACGCCAACACCTTCCGCAACATCCACATCGCGGACACGCTCGTCTACTCCGGGATCACGATCTCCTCACTGGACTTCGGCTACCCGATGAACGGCTTCGGGACCGATCCGACGCACCTGGAGAACATCTCGATCGTGCGGGCCGGTGGGCACTTCTGGGGCTCGCAGACCTTCCCGGGCATCTGGGTGTTCTCGGCCTCCAAGGTCTTCCAGGGCATCAGGGTCAGCCACGTGGACATCGTCGACCCGACGTACAGCGGGGTCATGTTCCAGACGAACTACGTGGGCGGCCAGCCCCAGTTCCCGATCAAGGACACGGTCTTCAGCGACATCTCGATCACGGGTGCCCGCAAGAGCGGCGACGCCTACGACGCCAAGTCGGGCTTCGGTCTGTGGGCGAACGAGATGCCCGAATCCGGACAGGGCCCCGCCGTGGGCGAGGTGACGTTCAACGGCCTCGAACTGAACAACAACGCAGTGGACATCCGCAACACCACGTCCACCTTCAAGATCAACATCAATCCGTGACCCATCCCGCACCGGGGAGGGGCAAGGCATGACGAGGTCGGCGCAAACCGCTTGCGAGGCTTGCGCCGACCTCGTCACGCGTTCGGAAGGCCCGACTGCGCGGCCCCGGCCCTCCGGGCGTCCCTGCCGCTCGCACGTCACCCGACCCGGCCCCGGACGCCCGTCGATCGCCACGGGGTGCCCACGGGCCGGCCCCATGCCCTCGGGGGCCTTCGTGGGCCCCTTGGCCGCGCCGTACGCGGGTGCCGCCCCGTCAGCTCCGCCGGTAACCCGCCCTCTCGGACGGCCCGCCCGCGAGCGCGCCGTGGCACGCAGCCTCGGGCCGTGCTGCGCCGATCCGCTGGTGAATGCGAGATGGAAGGGGCCCCGCCCCGGGAGCCGACGACCCGCAGTGCCCGACGTCCAGCGATTTCCGTTCCCCGGGGCGCCTCCGGGCTCGATCGCCCGGCCTGCGCCCTTTCCGCGTCGTGATCCACGGCGATCATCGCCTAGCTGTCAAACAATTACTATACGAGCGCGATATATTGCGTTCACTTGTTGGTGGTGATTGAGTGTGCCGCGTCCCGCATCGCACCGGTGGTGGGGCGTCCTCCATGTTCATGCCCGAAGGGGACCACCCATGAGAAGTGCCCGGGTGCGGCATCAGGTCGAGGGGCGGGGACTCGTCCAGGCGGAGGGCGGCTCGAGGTTCGCCGCCGTCGGGTACGACCTCGCCGTCGGCGATCGCGCAAAGGTGCCCGACGCGAGCCTCCTCGGCCGTGCAGTCCGGATCGTGGGAGGTCTTCCGGGTCTTCGGGCGTCGAAAAGGGGCGCCTTCCCCCCGGAGCGGGATGTGCGGGCCCTCGTGGCTGATGCCGTCGACCATCCCCTCGGCGGTCTTCGCCGCCGGTATGTCCCGCGCGGACGGCACTGCCGTCTGGGCCCGCCGCCAGGTCACCGCCGACCCGGCGTCCCTGCGGGCGATCCGCAGCCGCCGCCCCTCGTCGTCGCCGATCCCACGGACGCGCACGCATACCGTCATCCGCGCGGGATGACGGCAACGCGCCGCCCGGCGCGGCACTCGAACCGTGCGTCGCACCCCGCGCCCCGCCGCAGTCGGCCTGTCCGGGCGTCTCCGTCGGTCGGCGTTTCCACGTCTCAGTGCGACGAGCCATCATCGCAGGGTGTCGTAATGCAGTCGTAATCTTGCAACTATGGATCAAAATATTGCGCACATCTGTAAGCCGTCTTATCGTTACGCAGCAATCAGGGCAGTGCTTGGGCGTCACCTCCAAGGAGCCGTAATGAAGTCCCGTATCCTCCCGATCCTTCTGACCACAGGCCTCGTGCTCAGCCTCGCGGCCTGCGGCAGTGACTCATCGGACTCCACCGCAGGAGACGTGACGATCACCGTTGCGTGCCAGCCGGCGAAGACCGCGGCGAAGCAGCGCAAGGCATGGAACGACGACGTCGCCGCGTTCGAGAAGGCGCACCCGGGCGTGAAGGTCAACAGCACTGACCAGCAACCGTGCTTCGACCCGAAGACCTTCGCCGCGAAGCTGGCCGGCGGGCAGATGGAGACGGTCTTCATGGTGCCCGTCACCAACTACGCCGACGTGATAGCCAAGAAGCAGGCGAAGGACATCACCGGCCTGACCAACCTGGTGAAGAACTACGGCGACATCAAGCAGGACGTCAGGGACATGGTCACCAAGGACGGCAAGGTCTACGGCGTTCCCAACGTGAGCTACAGCGTCGGCCTGGTCTACAACCGCAAGCTGTTCACCGAAGCCGGCCTCAACCCCGACAACCCGCCCAAGACCTGGGACGAGGTCCGTACCGCGGCGAAGAAGATCGCTGACCTGGGCGACGGCTATGTCGGCTATGGCGAGTACGGCGGCGGCAACGTCGGCGGCTGGCACTTCGCGCAGTCCATCTTCAGCCGCGGCGGCGAGATGGTCGTCGAGGACAAGGCCGCCTTCAACAGCCCCGAGGGCAAGGCCGTGCTGCGGAACCTGCACGACATGCGCTGGGAGGACGACAGCGTCGGCAGCAGGGTGCTGATCGGCTGGGAGGCGTTGATGCAGCAGATGGCGGCAGGCAGGACGGGCATGATGCTCGGGGCGCCGGACGTCGTCACCGACCTGGTCCAGAAGTTCCGGGGGGATGTCGACGCCTATGGCATCGCGGGCGTGCCGGAGGGCAAGGCGTCGCTGACCGGCGGTGAGGCCTACATGATCAACCCCAAGGCGAACGCCGCGCAGACCAAGGCCGCGATGCAGTGGATCGACTTCCAGTTCAATACGCCCGGCAAGGGCCGCCACGACTACGCCCGGGGCAAGGCCAACGGCGAGGCTGTGGGCGTCCCCAACAACGACTACATGGGTGATTCCCCGACCGGCAAGGCCATCGCCGAGGACCGCGACGCGAACGCCGTCCTGCCGACCGAGAACTACAGGTTCTATGCCGACGCCGCGGCCGGAGTCGCTCCCAAGCTGGAGCCGGCGAAGGCCCAGGAGCTGTACGCAGTGCTCGACGTGGCCATGTCCGCGGTGCTGACGCGGGAGAACGCCGACATCGACAAACTGCTCGCGGACGCCGAGGCCAAGGCGAACACGATTCTGGCCCAGGGCTGACAGCGACGGTCCCGGGGTGCCGTCCAGAGGGCGGCACCCCGCATCGGTTCCGCGTCGGAACCATAGCCGGGAACTGGAGATCACGATGGAAACACTCACCATGGAGCCGAAGCGGCAGCTCGCGCCGCGCCGCAGACCACCGTCGCAACGCCGTCGGGCGGTGCGGAACAATCTGACCGCCTATGGATTTCTGTGCGCGGCGCTGTTCTGCTTCGCGATGTTCGCGTGGTGGCCGATCATCAGGGAAGTCGTCCTCAGCTTCCAGCAGACCAACCTCGTCGACGAGCCGACCTGGGTGGGCCTGGACAACTTCCGTACGGTTGTGGAGGATCCCGCGTTCGGCCAGGCCTGGCGGAACACCTTGGCCTTCACCTCGCTGGCTCTGCTGTGCGGCTACATCGTGCCCTTCGCCGTCGCGATCGTGCTCAACGAACTGCGGCACGCTCGGGCGTATCTCCGGTTCGTGGTGTACCTGCCCGTGATGCTGCCGCCGATCGTGTCGGTCCTGTTGTTCCGCTGGTTCTACGATCCCGGTCCGGGGCTGTTCAATCAGGTGCTCGACTTCGTCGGACTGCCGGCGTTGGCCTGGCTGGACTCCACCGACACCGCGCTGATCTCCCTGGTGATCGTCTCCACCTGGATGAACCTCGGGTCCGGGGTGCTGATCTACCTGGCGGCTCTGCAGAACATCCCCGGCGACCTGTACGAGGCGGCGGAACTCGACGGGGCCGGCATCCTCAAGCGGATCTGGCACGTCACGGTCCCGCAGACGCGGCTGATCCTGCTGCTGATGTTGATGCTGCAGATCGTCGCCACGATGCAGGTGTTCATCGAGCCGTACATGCTCACGGGCGGCGGACCGGAGAACGCGACGGTCACCGTCGCCTACCTGATGTACCAGTACGCCTTCGTCTACGGCGGCAACTACGGGGCCGGCAGCGCGCTCGGCCTGATGCTCATGATCGTCCTCCTGGCAGTCGCCGCAATTCAGCTCCGGCTGACCCGCGACGAGAAGAGGTAGGCCCATGCTGAACACAACTGCCCTCCCCAGGACGGCGGATGAGGACACGACGGTGGCGCCGGCTCCGCAGCGCAGGAGCAGAAGCGGGAACGGAAGCAAGACGAAACGTCGCGGCGCGTGGGCCGAGGGCCATGCCAGGACCATCGTTTCCCCGCTGGAGCTGAAGTCCCGCTGGGGTCGGAGAATATACTGGGCATTGCTCGCCGTCGTCCTGGCCGTGTTCACCCTGGTGTTCGTGTTCCCGCTCTACTGGATGGTCACCGGGGCGATGAAGACGGGCGAGGAGATCGCCCAGATGCCGCCCTCCCTGTTCCCGAAGGCGCCGGACTTCTCCGTGTTCGCCGATGCCTGGGAACTCTTCGACATGGGGCTGCTGCTCAAGAACACGCTGTTCTACGCCGTCGGCGCATGGCTCTTCGCGCTCGCGGTGGACGTCACCGCCGCCTACGCGCTGTCCAAGCTCCGGCCGATGTTCGGGAACGTGATCCTGGGGGCCATGCTGGCCACGCTCATGATCCCGCCGATCGTCGTGATGATCCCGGCGTACATCACGGTGACCGAAGTGCCCATTTTCGGCTGGCACCTGCTCAACTCACCCTGGGCCATCTGGTTTCCCGCGGCCGCCAACGGCTTCAACATCTTCCTGCTGAAGCGATTCTTCGACTCGATTCCGAACGAGCTGCTCGAAGCGGCCGAGATCGACGGCGTACCTCCGTGGCGCGTCCTCGTATCGATCATCCTGCCCATCTCCCGGCCCATCCTCGGCGTGGTGTCCATCTTCACCGTCGTCATGGTCTTCAAGGACTTCGTCTGGCCGCTGCTCGTCCTTCCCGACAGCAGCAGGATGACGATCAGCGTGGGCCTGTCCCAGACCGCGGGAGCGGTGACGCAGAACCAGACCATGGCCGGCCTGGTGATCGCGAGCGTCCCGATGATCATCGTGTTCCTCTTCTTCCAGCGCAGCATCATGGCGGGCCTCACCGCCGGCAGCCTCAAGGGCTGACTGCCCCTCCGCAAAGCACTCCGCCGCCGGACTGCCTGTCCATGTCCCCGCTCAGGCCGGCGGCGGAGCCCCACCTGCCCGAAAGGACCGTCCCGTGGCAGCTGTTCACTCACCCCCCGCCGGAGACTGGTGGCGCGACGCCGTCATTTACCAGGTCTACCCCCGAAGTTTCGCGGACGGCGACGGCGACGGCACCGGGGACCTCGCGGGCGTCCGGGCGCGACTGCCGTATCTCGCCGAACTCGGCGTCGACGCGGTGTGGTTCACGCCCTGGTACGTCTCACCGCTCGTCGACGGCGGCTACGACGTCGCCGACTACCGCATCGTCGACCCCGCCTTCGGCACCCTCGCAGAGGCCGAGAAACTGATCGCCGAGGCACGCGAGTTCGGCATCCGGACCATCGTCGACATCGTCCCGAACCACGTCTCGGACCAGCACGCGTGGTTCCGGGCAGCCCTGGAGGCGGGACCCGGCAGCCCCGAGCGCGAGCTGTTCCACTTCCGGCCCGGCCGGGGCGAGCGCGGCGAACTGCCCCCCAACAACTGGCCCTCCCAGTTCTCGGGCCGTACCTGGACCCGGGTTCCGGACGGGGAGTGGTACCTGCATCTGTTCACCCCCGAGCAGCCCGACCTCAACTGGGCCCACCCGGCGGTCCGCCAGGAGCACGAGGACGTGCTGCGCTTCTGGTTCGAGCGCGGTGTCGCCGGCGTACGCATCGACTCCGCCGCCCTGCTCGCCAAGGACCCCGCCCTCGCCGACTTCGAGGAGGGCGTCGACCCCCACCCGTACATCGACCAGGACGAGCTCCACGACATCTACCGCTCCTGGCGCGCCATCGCCGACGAGTACGGCGCCGTCTTCGTCGGCGAGGTGTGGCTGCCCGACGCCGAACGCTTCGCCCGGTACCTGCGCCCCGACGAACTGCACACCGCCTTCAACTTCAACTTCCTCACCTGCCCCTGGCATCCCGGCCGGCTGCGGCAGACCATCGACGACACGCTGGCCGAACACGCGCCGGTCGGCGCCCCGGCGACCTGGGTGCTGTGCAATCACGACGTGACGCGGACCGTCACCCGCTACGGCCGCGCGGACACCGGATTCGACTTCGCCACGAAGACCTTCGGCACGCCCACCGACCTGGCCCTCGGCACCCGCCGCGCCCGCGCCGCCGCCCTGCTCACCCTCGCGCTGCCAGGGTCGGTCTACCTCTACCAGGGGGAGGAGCTGGGACTGCCCGAGGCGGACATCCCGCTCGACCGGATCCAGGACCCCATGCACGTACGCTCCGGAGGCACCGACCCGGGGCGGGACGGCTGCCGGGTCCCGTTGCCCTGGACCGCGGACGCCCCGCACGCCGGTTTCGGGGCGCTCACCGAGCCCTGGCTGCCCCAGCCCGGGGACTGGCCCTCCTACGCCGTCGACCGGCAGAGCACCGACCCGGGGTCGATGCTCGCGCTCTACCGGCGGGCGCTGGGGCTGCGACGGTCCTCGGACGGCTTCGGTGACGGCCCGATGACCTGGCTGCCCGCGACGGACGGCGTCCTCGCCTTCGCACGGACGCACGGTCTGATCTGCGTGGTCAACCTGTCGGACCGTCCCGCCGCCGTCCCGGCGCACCAGGAGCTGCTCCTGGCGAGCGGCCCGCTCGACGACGAGGGCCGGCTGCCGCGGGACACCGCGGTCTGGCTGCGCGCCTGACGGCCCGCTCCCGTGCGCCCCGGCCGCCGTCCGGCCGTGCGCCGCGGCCGTGGAGCCGTGGCGTGCGAAGCCGGGGTGTCCGCGTCCGCCGGGGTACGCACCGATGGGCCCGGCTGTTCCCGGACCCTCGGGTCGCATGGCGGTTTCCGGATTCCGGCCCGGTCCGGCCCGATGGGATGGGAAGCTGACGGCAGACCGGCAGCGGGACGGCCAATATGCCACCGGCAGGGGAGAGTTCGGCGTACCGACCCTTGTCACGGCACGCGCGGGGGCCGTACTTTTGCCGATTGCCACGTGTCAGATGTGTGAGTGGGGGAGCTGAGTCATGGCCGCATCCGGTCGACACCGCCGGTACCAGCCGAGCCGTATCAACCGTGCGTCGCTGACGGTCACGGCCGGCGGAGCCGGGATGGCCCTGCCACTGATCGCACCGGGGGCGGCGGACGCGGCCTCGGTGGACGTCTGGGAGAAGGTCGCGGCCTGCGAGTCGACCGACAACTGGAAGATCAACACGGGCAACGGCTACTACGGCGGGCTCCAGTTCAAGCAGTCCACCTGGCAGGCGTACGGCGGTACGGCCTACGCCCCGCGCGCCGACCTCGCGACCAAGGACCAGCAGATCGCCGTCGCGGAGAAGGTGCTCAAGGGGCAGGGCCCGACGGCTTGGCCGCTGTGCTCGGTACGGGCGGGCCTGATCCGCGGCGGCGGCGCGCCGGACATCAGCACGGAGCCGAAGGCGGGAAGACCCGAGCGGCCCGGGACGGAGACCAGGAAGGCATCGGCCCCCAACGCGCCCGAACCGAAGGGTTCGGCGAAGGGCAGGACGTACACCGTCGACGGCGGTGACACCCTCTCGACCATCGCGGACGCCGAGAACGTCAAGGGCGGCTGGGAAGGGCTGTACGCCGCGAACCGCAAGGTCGTCGGCGACGACCCCGACCTCATCCACCCCGGGCAGCGGCTGGTCCTGCGCGGCGCGCAGAAAGCCGGACCGAACAAGGGAACGGGAACCGGCAGGAGAGCCGGGGCCGAGCGCGCCCCGGCCGCCGCGTCGCCCCAGCGGGACAGCAAGGCCGACAAGGAGAGCAAGGTCAGCAGGGCCGGCCGGACGTCGGGGCTCTCCGCCCCGGTGGACACCGGCCCCAGCACGCCCTACCGCGCGGCCGGTTCCTCCTGGTCCAGGGGCTACCACACCGGGGTCGACTTCCCGGTGCCCACCGGCACCGCCGTGAAGTCCGTCGCCTCCGGCCGGGTCGTCTCGGCCGGCTGGGGCGGGGCGTACGGCTACCAGGTCGTCGTCCAGCACACCGACGGCAAGTACAGCCAGTACGGCCACCTCTCGGCGCTCACCGTGCGCGAGGGCCAGAAGGTGGGCGTCGGCCAGCGCATCGGCCGCTCCGGCTCCACCGGCAACAGCACGGGCCCGCACCTCCACTTCGAGGTGCGTACAGGGCCGGGCTACGGCTCGGACATCGACCCGCTGGCCTACCTCAGGGCGGGCGGCGTCGCCGTCTGAGGCACCGTCCCCGTCACCGCTTCCGTCACGTTCGCAGTCCGAGGCCGCTGCCCCGGAACACGGACCTGCGACCCCGCGGCCGGCAGGCGCCCGTGCGACGTGCCGGTGTGCCCGCCGAGCCGCTCCGTCGTCAGCAGGATCAGCCCGCCCGCCGCGACGACCCCGCAGCCCAGCGCCAGGGCGGTGCCGGTCGCGCCGTACCGGAAGTGCTCGCCGAAGAGCGTGATGCCCACCGCGGCCGAGACCACCGGGTTGACCACGGTGACCGTGGCGAGCGGGGCGGCCAGCCCGGCGCCCCGGTAGGCGGCCTGGGAGAGCAGCATGCCCGCGGTCGCGAGCCCCGCGACGGCCAGCAGACTCGGCAGCGACCCGCCCGGACCGGCGAGGCCGCCCGACGCCGTCCAGTCGACGGCCACCGACTTGGTGAACACCGAGGAGATGCCGAACGCGGCGCCCGCCGCCGCAGCCAGCAGGATGCTGCGCACGACCGCACGGTGCACCCGCTGCGCGACGAGGAACACCACCGCCACCCCGCCGAACGTCGCCACCGCCACCACCGGCCGCTCGCCGCCGCCCAGCGACTGCGCGCCGGCCGTGCCGGTCAGCGACAGCAGCCCCGCGAGACCGGCCGACGCCATGATCGCGCCGCGCCAGGCGACGGCGCCCGCCCCGCGCCCCACGAACAGGGCCGCCATCGGCAACGCGAAGACGATGGTCAGCGCGCCCAGCGGCTGGACCAGGCTCAGCGGCCCGTACGCCAGCGCCCCGACATGCAGCAGCGCGCCGAGCCCGTTGAGCGCCACGGCGGCCCACCACCCGCCGTGGCGCAGCGGGGCGTACGGACGGGCCGGAGCCGTGGACGCGACGCGTTCCTGGACAATGGCCCCTGCCGCATAGGCGACAGCGGAGACCAGTGCCAGGAGCACGGACAGCGCGAGAGCACTCATGGACTCCACGATGGCTTCCCGGAGCGTTCGTGTCGTCGTCCTTGAGCAGGCGTTCGTACGTACTGCTCACGTAGTACGGGCGTACGCCCGAGGTCCTCCTCCCGGGGGTGTCCGGCCATACCGCGGGCGGAAGCCGCCCGTCCGTACGAACACAGGAGCGGGGACATGGATCTGACGGAAATGGCGTCGGTGGGCGGGTTCTTCGCGCTGCGCACCCGGGCGCCGGACGGCGGCGGCCACCTCCCGCTCGCCCGGGTCTACGCGGGCGACACGGCCCCGCTGACGTTCCGCGTCGACAAGGTCGCCGCACGGCTGCGCGCTCCCGAGCGCAGGGTCGCCGCCTCGATCGCGCATCTCGGCCTCGCCGCCCGGCTGTGGTCGCTCGCCCTGGGGCCGGCCGCGCTGTACGGCGAGTTCCCCGACCTCCCGCCGGACGCGCTGCGGTGGGACGCCGACCTGACGTCGCCGGACGACCTGTGGCTGGCGACGCCGCCGCGCATGCTGCCCGCGACCGCCGACCGCATCCGCGAGGTGGTCCAGTACGGCCATCTCGTACCGCTCGCGGACGCGCTGCGCCGGGACGGCCGCGTCTCGTCCCCGCTGCTGCGGGGCAACGCGGGTTCGGCGCTGGCCGGCGCCGCCCGCGAACTCCACGCCTGGGCAGGGAGGAACGGGCGCCCGGAGGTGGGGGAGCGGGCCCTGGCACTGGCCGCCGAGCTCTTCCGCCACCCCGGTCTGCGGACCACCGGTGTCCTGTCCCCGGACGGCGCGTCCTTCCGCCGCCGCAGCTGCTGCCTCTACTACCGCTGCCCGTCCGGCGGCCTGTGCGGCGACTGCGTGTTCGAGAGTCCTCCGAGGCGGTCTTCCGCACAGCGCGTATCTGAGTGACCATCGGGGGAGGACGACGAGGGGAGGACCGCGGTGAAGGTGGGGCTGCTCACCCGTGAGTACCCGCCGGACGTCTACGGCGGCGCCGGGGTCCATGTGGAGTTCCTGGCCCGCGGATTACGGTCCCTCGTCGACGTGGAAGTGCACTGCTGGGGCACGAACACCGGCACCGGCACCGGTACCGCGCAGGACGACGGCGTACTGCGTCACCGCCCCGACCCCGCCCTGGACCGTGCGAACGACGCCCTGCGCGCCTTCTCCGTCGACCTGTCGATGGCGGCGGCCCTCGAAGGGTGCGACCTGGCCCACTCCCACACCTGGTACGCCCACCTCGCGGGCCACTTCGGGAAGCTGCTGTACGGCATCCCGCACATCATGACCGCGCACTCGCTGGAGCCCCTGCGCCCCTGGAAGGCCGAGCAACTGGGCGGCGGCTACGCCCTGTCCGGCTGGGCCGAGCGCACCGCGATCGAGTCGGCCGACGCCGTCGTCGCCGTCTCGCACGGCATGCGCGCCGACATCCTCCGCAGCTATCCGGCGCTCGACCCGGCCCGGGTACGGGTCGTGCACAACGGCATCGACACCTCGCTCTACCGGCCCGACCCCGCGACGGACGTACTGCGGCGCACCGGGATCGACCGGCAGCGCCCGTACGCCCTCTTCGTCGGCCGCATCACCCGCCAGAAGGGCGTCCCGCACCTGCTGCGCGCGGCCCGGCACCTGGATCCGGCGACCCAGCTCGTCCTGTGCGCGGGAGCCCCCGACACCCCGGAGATCGAGCGGGAGTTCCGCGAGCTCGTCGACGAGCTGCGCCGCACCCGCGACGGCGTGCACTGGATCCCCGAGATGCTGCCGCGCCCGGACGTGGTCCAACTCCTCACCCACGCCGCCGTGTTCGTCTGCCCCTCGGTGTACGAGCCGCTGGGCATCGTCAACCTGGAGGCGATGGCGTGCGGCACACCCGTCGTCGCCTCGGCGGTCGGCGGCATCCCCGAGGTCGTCGAGGACGGCGGTACGGGGCTGCTCGTCCCGTACGACGAGACCGGCCCCGGGGCCTTCGAGGCGGGCCTGGCCGACGGCATCAACCGGCTGACCGGCGACCGGCGCACCGCGACGCGGATGGGCGGGGCGGGCCGCGAGCGGGCCGTGCGGGAGTTCGGCTGGGACGCCGTCGCCCGCCGCACGGCCGAGGTGTACGAGGAGATTCTCAAGTCCGGATAGCGGCGAGCAGGAGGCGGCAGATGCGTGGTGGACCTTCGGTGCTCGGGATCGTACTGGCGGGCGGGGAGGGCAAGCGGCTGATGCCGCTGACCGCCGACCGGGCCAAACCGGCGGTGACGTTCGGCGGTACGTACCGGCTCGTCGACTTCGTCCTGTCGAACCTGGTGAACGGGGACATCCTGCGCAACTGCGTCCTGACGCAGTACAAATCGCACTCGCTGGACCGCCATGTGACCACCACCTGGCGGATGTCCAGCCTCCTCGGCAACTACGTCACCCCGGTCCCCGCCCAGCAGCGGCTCGGCCCGCGCTGGTACCTGGGAAGCGCCGACGCGATCCTCCAGTCGCTCAACCTCGTGCACGACGAGCAGCCCGACTACATCGCGGTGTTCGGAGCCGACCACGTCTACCGCATGGACCCCCGGCAGATGCTGCAGCGCCACATCGAGAGCGGCGCGGGCGTCACCGTCGCCGGCATCCGCGTACCGCGCGGCCAGGCGTCGTCCTTCGGCGTCATCACGCCCGCGTCCGACGGGGCCAGGATCGAGCGGTTCCTGGAGAAGCCCGCCGACCCGCCCGGCCTGCCGGGCGACCCGGGCCGGGTCTTCGCCTCCATGGGCAACTACGTGTTCACCGCCAAGGTGCTCGTCGACGCCCTGCACCGGGACGCCGAGGACGAGGGTTCGGTGCACGACATGGGCGGTTCCATCGTGCCCATGCTCACCGAGAGCGGCGTGGCCCAGGTGTACGACTTCGACGACAACCACGTTCCCGGGGAGACGCCCCACGAGCACGGCTACTGGCGCGACGTCGGCACCCTCGACACGTACTACGACGCGCACATGGACCTGATATCGGAGCAGCCGCAGTTCAGCCTGCACAACCGCCGCTGGCCCGTCTACACCCACCCCGGCCAGCTGCCGCCCGCCCGCTTCGTGGCCGGCGGCATCGCGGGCGAGTCGATCGTCAGTGCGGGGTGCCTCATCCGCGGCCAGGTCACCCGCTCCGTGCTGTCGCCTGGCGTGGTGGTGGAGGAGGGCGCCGTGGTGCAGGGCTCCGTGCTGCACGACAACGTCCGCGTCGGCCGGGGAGCGGTCGTCAGGGGCGCGATACTCGACAAGAACGTCGACGTGCCGCCCGGGGCGACGATCGGTGTCAACCCCGGGCGTGACCAGCAGCTCTACACCGTCTCCAAGAACGGCGTCATCGCGCTCGGCAAGGGGCAGGTGGTGTCGTAGCCGGACCGGGCTGCTGCCTCCCCGGCCCTCCCCGCCCCTTCTCCGCCCCGTCCCCCCCGGTGTGTGAGATGCGTCGCTGCGCGCCCTCTGCGGGGGTGAGGGGTTTGGCACCGGGCGCCCCGCTTACGTAAAGTTCGGATTTTGTACTTCCCAGCACGAGCGACACGAGGACAGCAGCGGCGATGACGGTGACAGAGGACAGTCCGGCGGCGTTCGGCGGCACCCCGGACGGCGACCAGGACAGCCCGGTGTTCGGCCCCGGCATCGACCCGGACCGTATGGCCGTCTGCCTGAGCGTGCTCGACGAACTCGACAAGCTGGACGTCGACCACCCCGACGCCATCGCGGTACGCCGCGCCACCGCCGGCATCTACCGGACCGTGAAGCAGCGCCGCCGCCAGGAGCGCCGCGCCGCCAAGACCGCCCACGACCGGGCCGTCACCCACGCCACCGCCACCGGCTCCGCCGAGCGCATCGACGACGAGACACAGGGCCTCCTGCCGTCCTCCTCGGCCACCGCCGAGATCGCGGGCGTACTCCAGCGCCCCCGGTCCTGCTACATCTGCAAGACCCGGTACGTCGAGGTCGACGCCTTCTACCACCAGCTGTGCCAGAAGTGCGCCGCCGAGAACCGCGCCCGCCGCGACGCCCGCACCGACCTGACCGGCCGGCGCGCCCTGCTCACCGGCGGCCGCGCCAAGATCGGCATGTACATCGCGCTGCGGCTGCTGCGCGACGGCGCGCACACCACGATCACCACGCGCTTCCCCAACGACGCGATCCGCCGCTTCAAGGCGATGCCGGACAGCGACGAGTGGATCCACCGCCTCAAGATTGTCGGTATCGACCTGCGCGACCCGGCCCAGGTCGTGGCGCTCGCCGACTCGGTCGCGGCCGAGGGCCCGCTCGACATCCTGATCAACAACGCCGCGCAGACGGTACGCCGCTCCCCCCGCGCGTACAGCGAGCTGATCGGCGCCGAGTCCGCCCCGCTGCCCGCCGGTGAGCTGCCCGCCGCCGAGGTCATCGGCGCCTTCGGCTCCGGCGCCCAGCTCTCCCTGCCCACGGCTCGCCCCGAGGGACTCACGGCCCAGCAGGTCACCGACCTGGCCCTGGTCACGGGCTCGACGTCCCTCGCCCGGATCGAAGCGGGCACGGCGATCGACGCGGGCGGGCTCGTACCCGACCTGGACGACACCAACAGCTGGATTCAGACAGTTTCCGAGGTCGATCCGGTCGAGCTGCTCGAAGTGCAGCTGTGCAACTCGACGGCGCCGTTCATCCTGATCAGCCGGCTGCGTCCGGCGATGGCCGCGGCCGCCGCCCGGCGCAAGTACGTCGTGAACGTCTCCGCGATGGAGGGCGTCTTCAGCCGCGGCTACAAGGGCGCCGGCCACCCGCACACCAACATGGCCAAGGCCGCGCTGAACATGCTCACCCGCACCAGCGCCCAGGAGATGCTGGAGACCGACGGCATCCTGATGACCGCCGTCGACACCGGCTGGATCACCGACGAGCGCCCGCACCCCGACAAGATGCGGCTCGCCGAGGAGGGCTTCCACGCCCCGCTCGACCTGATCGACGGCGCGGCGCGCGTCTACGACCCGATCGTGCGCGGCGAGGACGGCGAAGACCTCTTCGGCGTCTTCCTCAAGGACTACGCCCCCGCCAACTGGTAGGAAGCGGGCAGCGGCCCGGTGCTCGGAGGTCCGGTGGGCGAAGGCGCGTCATATGCGCCTTCGCCCACCGGACTTCTGCGTCGGGGCCCCTCCCCGGGACCGGCCGCCGGTCCTCGGCCGGCCCCGGCCCGTCCGTGCGGCGGGAGCGACAGGCCGAAAGGTGGCGGAATCCATCGAGCAGAAGCGTGCTCATATGGGTACTCTGTTGGTCACGGACAGCCCACCAAGGCCACTCCAGTGTGAGTAACCGGCGCCACCGCGACCGAACTGCCCCAACTTTCCTGACCCGTCGGGCATCCGGTCGTCACCGGTGGCCACCGGCGGAGGCCGTGGCACCACGTCCGACGGGTTACGCGACACAGAGGAGTGCGCGGTGACACCAGAGATGACAAAACACGACAATCGGCTGCGTGAATGTGGCGAAGGGGCCGGTCAGGCCCGACGCCGACGGCCCGATGAGCTCGGCAGCCTCGAAGTGTGGTCCCGGTCGGCCCCGATCAGGCTGGCGGGGTACGAAGAGGACCTGGCGGAGCCGCACATCCTCCCGGGAATCGACTGAGCGGGGCGCCGTCCTCCGCCGTCGTTCCGCTGCCGGACCGACTCGGTCCGGCAGCGGAACGACGGCGGTCAGCGCGCGGCGCCCGTACCGGCGACATACGCCAGCACCTCGTCCGCCAGCTTCCGTGAGGGCAGTTCGCCGTCGAGGAGGACGGTGTCGGGCGGCAGGGTGCCGAGGGCGGCCACGCACTCGGGGATCCGGGCCCTGCACCACAACCGGGCGTTCTCGGAGCATTCGGGATCGTCCGGCGCGACACCGCGGGCGTCGATGCGGTGGGCCAGCTCCTGGGGCGAGACCTCGAGGAAGAAGTGGTGGACGCTCGCACCGGCGTCCTGGAGACCGGCGAAGATCTCGGCCGCGTACCGCGGATCGACCAGCGTCATCGGCACGAGCACGGGGCGCCCGTACGCTTCGAGCAGGTCCACGGCCGGACCGGCCACCTGGCGGCGCCACAGCGGCAGGTCCTGGAAGTCGCCGGTCGGCACCTCGACGATGTCGCGGAGCAGACAGCCGACCCGTTCGGGGTCGAAGACCAGAGCGTCCGGCAGGCGCCGGCGCAACTCCTCGACGAGCGTCGTCTTCCCGGCTCCCCGCACCGGCCGTCGGCCGGGTCGTTCAGCGCGGGCGGCCGGCGGCCGGGGGCTCGACCTCCAAAAAGCGCCGCCGCCGCGGCCCCCGGTACAGCAGGGCCGTCCAGCCGAGACGGCCGAGTTCGGCGGCGCACCCGGTCAGCGCCTCCTGCTCCTCCTGGGCGGCGCCGCTGCCCGGCGGGCCGAGCCACTCCACCCGGACCGTCCCGGGACGCTCGCCGGGGCCGACGCGGTAGCCGGTCGCGGCGCGCGCACCGGCCTCGTCGACGGCGGAGGGGGCGATGCCCGCCGCCTCCAGGGCCAGGGCCACCGACCGCACGGCCTGGTTGACCTCCCAGGCGGCGGGGACGGCCTCGGGATCGTCGGTCTCCGTGTTCGTCAGGCGCCTGATCTGCATCAGCCCCTCGAACGCGACCCGCACCTCGGCGGCCCGCCGCCCGTCCGGCGCGGCGGGCGCGGGCCCGTCACCGGTGGCCGCGTCGAACGCTCCCGCCGCCGTCATCGTCCCCGCCCCCTCGCTGTCCAGCGTTCCGGACGGCCGATTCTGTCAGGACGGCGCCCTGCGGGCGAGAGCCGTCGGCGGCCGGAAGTCGCGTACGAGCGTACGGCCCCACCAGGCGCGCGTGGCCCGCAGTTCGCGCCAGGTGGTGAAGCGGTAGCGGTAGACACGGGCCCGGACGTAGGTGGGCGGGGCGTCGGGGAAGGGGTTGACGCGCAGCAGCCGCAGCGTCGCGGGGTCGCCCGTGAGCAGCCGCTCGACGAACGGATCGAACCAGACGCGCGCGTAGGCGGGGGAGAGCGCCGCGAACCACATCATCCAGTCGAGGCGCAGGTGGTACGGCGCGAACTGGCGCGGCAGCCTGCGCGGGTCGCCGGGCTTCCCCTTGAACTCGTACGCGCGCCACACCGTGCCCCGGTGCACCACGGGTTCGTCCGTACCCTCGACGACGATCTCCTGGCGGACGCGGCTGATGCTCCCGAACGCGCCGTACGCGTTGACCAGGTGGAGCGGGTCGTACGAGCGGTTCATCGCCTGGCGCCGCGAGAACAGGTTGCGCGCGGGCCGGTGGCTGAGGGCCAGCAGCAGCGCGGTGACGGCGACGACCAGCACCGCGTACCAGAGCGGGGGAGCGGGCAGGGCGGGCGCGGTGGTCCAGGGCGAGAAGTCGGTCACCGACAGCGCGAGGACGATCGTCAGCCAGTTCAGCCAGGCGAAATTGCCGGAGAGCACCAGCCACAGCTGGGTCAGGACCATCACGCCGGCCGCCGCGCCCGCGACCGGCTGCGGGGTGAAGAGCAGCACCGGGACGAGGAGCTGGGTCACGTGGTTGGCCGCCACCTCGACGCGGTGCAGCGGCTTCGGGAGGTGGTGGAAGAACCAGCTCAGCGGGCCCGGCATCGGCTGCGTCTCGTGGTGGAAGTCCAGGCAGGCAAGCTTCCGCCAGCACAGGTCGCCGCGGAGTTTGATCAGCCCGGCCCCGAACTCCACCCGGAACAGCACCCAGCGCAGCAGCCACAGCACCAGCACGGGCGGGGCGGTGCGCTCGTTGCCGAGGAAGACCGCCAGGAAACCGGCCTCCAGGAGCAGGGACTCCCAGCCGAAGCCGTACCAGATCTGCCCGACATTGACGATCGACAGGTACAGCGCCCACAGCGCCGCCCACATCAGCATCGCGGTCCACAGCGGCAGCCGGTCCGCCGCGCCCGCGACGAGCGCCGCCGCGAGCAGCACGCCCGCCCACGCGCACCCCGCGAAGAAGCGGTCCGAGTAGTGGAGCCGGAAGAGGGTGGGCGAGTGGCGCCACGACACGCGCCGCAGGTACTCGGGCACCGGCAGCATGCCCCGGGAGCCGATCAGCGCACGGAACTGCAGCGCCGCCGTGAGAAAGGCCACCAGGTACACGGCGGCCAGGCCCCGCTGGAAGACCAGCCGGCTCAGCCAGTAGTCGGGCTCGGTGAACCACTCCATCCCGTCCATTATCGGCGTACGGGGGCTCCCGTGGCGATCCGCCGGAGGGTCCTGCCGAGGCGGCGGGCGTACCAGAGCTGGCAGACGGGCACGACGGGTCCGGCGAGCCGGGTGTACCAGCGGGCCGGGCGGCTGAAGGCGGTGACGGTGAACCACACCGTCCCGTCGTCCGCCAGCTCCACGACGAACGACTCCTCGCCGCACTCCGGGTGCCCGCCGGTCGTGCCGTACGCGAACCCGGTCCGGTCCTTCTCGTACGCCGTCCAGACCACCACGCACGGGGCGGCCAGCCGCAGCGGCCCGACGCCGATCGCGCATGCGACGACCGCACCGGGCTCGGCCCGCGCGGCGCCGGCCCGTACCTTCACGCCCGACGCGCGGTGCAGCCGCCAGGTGGTCACCGCCCTGCCCGCCGTCTCGAAGGCGGCGCGTCCCGTGCCCACGGGCACGCGGTGGCGCAGGTGGTGGTAGCCGGCGGGCAGGGTCTCCTGCCGGGTGGCGCCGGTCTCGGGGTAGGTGAAGGTGCTCATGCGGTGTTCTCCTCGTCGAGTGGCCGGTCGAGCCGCCGCCAGGCCAGCACCGCGCACAGTGCGAAGCCCAGCGCGTTGCCCAGGCCGTGGGTGGCGGCCATCCAGGCCAGGCCGGGGTGCGGAAGGCCGGTCGCCTCGCCGAGCGCCCAGCTGAGGGCGAGCAGCATCGTCGCGACCAGGACGGCGGCCGAGACGGCGAGCAGCGTGCGGGTCGTCCGGTCCTGCCCGTCGTCGCGTACGTCCTGCCAGGTCAGCAGCGCCACCGCCCACATGCCGGCGGTGAGTACGACGGCTCCGGCGAGCTCGGCCCAGTCGTCGACGAAGTACCCGGCGAGGACCAGCAGGGTGCCGAGCGGCACGCTCAGCGCCGCGAACCGGCCGGCGGGCCGCTGTGCGGCCGCCCGGCAGACGAGCCCCGCCACCAGTGCGGCGGCGAAGCCGGCGAAGTGGAAGTGCGGGACGGTGAGCGCCAGGATGTCGAGGTCGAAGCCGAAGAGCTCGTGTCCGCCGCGCTCGGCGACCAGGGCGAGTCCGGCGACCGAGGGCGCCGCGAGCGCGGTGAGCACGGCGATCTCGGCCGGGGCGAGGGAGCGCGTGCGCAGGAGCCGGGCCGGGGCGTGCAGCGCGAGAGCGAGCGTGCCGAGGGCGTACACCGCGGCGAGGGCGGCCGCGGTCCCGCCGCGCGGCAGCCACAGGGCGGCGGCCCCGGGCGCCGCGAGCAGCGGCCACAGCCGCCGGATGCGGTGGAGCGCGGGCGAGCCGACGAGGCGCAGCCCCAGGGGGAGGACGACCAGCATGCCGAGCATCACGATCAGACCGACCAGCACGGACATCGTGGAACCCCCAGAGTTGAACATGTTCAATTCGCTTCCCCGGGTGACCGTACGGCACTTCTTGAACGCGTTCAAGTCGCTGGGGGCGCGGGGACCGGGGCAGCCGGAGCGGGCCCGGCGGGCGCTCCCCGGCCGCTCCGCGGACCGCCGTCCCGCATGCGCGCCTCCCGGGCTGCGCCTAGCGTGGGGCGCATGGACGCGGGCGCAGGGGGTGGTGAGGAGGCGGCGGGAAGATGCTGCTGCGAGGAGCGGGAATCCGGCGTGACGTGCTGCTTCGTCGAGGCGTACGGGCCCGCGCTCGGCCTGGGCGGATTCGACTGGGACCTCGACAGCGGACTCATGCGGATGGGCGGTTCCGCCCTCGGCGTGTTCGACCTGCGGCGTGACGAGTACACCGGCCGCCCGGAGGAGCTCGCGGTGCGTGTGCACCCCGCCGAGGCCGTCCGGCTGGACACCCTGGTCTCCGAGGCGCTCAAGAACGGCAGCTCCACGTACGGCGCCTACTTCCGCATCCGCCGCCGCGACGGAGTCCTGCGCTGGACCCACACCCAGGGCTGCATACACCGCGACGTCACCGGCCGGCCGCGCCGCATCACCGGCATCGTCCGCGACGCCACCCAGGAGCTCGCCGAAGCCGCCGACCGGCTCGTACAGGACGCGCATCGGCGCCGCAGGACCAGCATCGTCGAGGGCACCACGGCCGCCCTCGCCCACGCGCGCACCGTGAAGGACGTCATCGACGCGCTCAACGACTCCCAGAGCCTGGAGAGCCTGGGGGCGGCCAGCCTGGTGATGGGGCTGGTCGAGGCCGGCCGCATCCATCTCGTCGCCGACGGCCCCGAAGGCTCCTTCGTGCCCGGCACCCGCTACACCCGCATCGACGAGCAGTACCCGATGAGCGAGGTGGTCCGTACCCTCGTGCCCCGCTTCATCGAGTCGCCGGAGGAATTCGCCGCCTCCTACCCGGTCCTGTGGCCGCACATCAGCAGGCTCGGCATCACCTCGGCCGCCTACATGCCGCTGATCGCCCAGGCCCGCCCGGTCGGCGCGCTCGGCCTGCTCTACAGCGACCGGGACGGATTCACCCCCGACGAGCGCAACGTCCTGATCGCGCTGGGCAGCAGCATCGCGCAGAGCCTCCAGCGGGCCATGCTCTTCGAGCAGGACAAGGACCTGGCCGAAGGTCTCCAGCAGGCCATGCTGCCGCGCCGCATCCCCTCCGTCCCCGGCGCCCAGATCGCGGTCCGCTACCGCTCGGCCCGCCTCGGCCGCGACATCGGCGGCGACTGGTACGACGTGATCCCGCTGCCGAACGGACGCGTCGGCGCGGTCATCGGCGACGTACAGGGCCACGACACCCACGCCGCCGCCGTCATGGGGCAGCTGCGCATCGTGCTGCGCGCGTACGCCGCGGAGGGGCACACCCCCGCGACGGTGATGGCCCGCGCCTCCGTCTTCCTCGACGAGCTGGACACCGACCGCTTCGCCACCTGTACGTACGCCGAGGCCGACCTGACCACCGGAGTGATGCAGGTCGTCCGGGCCGGGCACCTCGACCCGCTGCTGCGCCACGCCGACGGCGCGTGCCGCAGGCTGCCCGTCGCCGGCGGCATGCCGCTCGGCCTCTCCGCGGAGTTCGGGCAGCTCGAATACCCGGTCACCACCGTCGAACTCGACCCGGGACAGACCCTGGTGCTGTGCACCGACGGTCTCGTGGAACTGCCGGGCACGGACCTCGACGACGGCATGCGGATGCTGTCCGCCCTGATCCGCACCGGCCCCCAGGACCTCCAGCAGCTGGCCGACACGCTGTGCGAAGTGGTCGACGAGCGGGGCGGCGAGGACGACGTGGCGCTGCTGCTCCTGCGCCGCGGGGGAGTGGACGTACCGCAGACGGGCGGACGCCTCCAGCAGCACGTCGCGCAGAACGACCCCGAGGCCCTCAGCTCGGCGCGGCACATGGTCCGCGCGGCGGTACGGGCCTGGGGCGCCCGGGAGCGCGCGGACGAGATCGAGCTGGCCGCCGACGAGCTGATGACCAACGCGCTGCTGCACACCGACGGCGGGGCCGTCGTCACCGCCCGGGTGCTGGCCGGGGCGCAGCGCAGGCTGCGGATCGAGGTGGAGGACCGCTCCAGCGCGCTGCCGCGCCGCCGGGAGGCGGGCGAGGCGGGCGTGTCGGGGCGGGGGCTGATGCTGGTCGACCGGCTGGCGGACGTGTGGGGCGTGGAGTCGCGGGGGAGCGGCAAGTGCGTCTGGTGCGAGTTCGTCGTGCCCGACCGGCTTTGAACACTCCTGACCGCACTGTTCGGCAACGGAAGCGCCACGGACGCCGGGACCCCGGTGGCCGCGTACCGCTGAACCACGCCGCCACCGCCCTTGCCGTCACGGATCCGGCGACGACCGGCGCCGTGGCGGGCAGCCGGTCCAGCAGACCGGGCGGTGGCCGCTCGGGCACGACGCGTACGCCGGTGCTCCCGCCGGGGCGGGCCTACGCGGCCGGCGCCGGCTCGCTCCCGGCGAACTCGCCGAGCCGCACGGCGCACGTCGGGCAACCGGCCGCCCGGCCTCGGAGACGGAATCCACGGGGGTTCCGCCCGCACCGGGAGGCGGGCCGGCCGGACGCGAAAGAAGGCCGGGCCCGTATGTCCAGGTCACCCCGGCTGCTCCTACACTCCGGACCATGTTGCGTGCACTGGCTGTCGACGACGAACGACCGGCGCTGGAGGAACTCCTCTACCTGCTGCGTGCCGACCCCCGCGTCCGCAGCGCCGAAGGGGCCACTGACGCCACCGAGACCCTCCGCCGGATCAACCGCGCACTCGACGCGGGACCCGACGGCGACGACGCCATCGACGTCGTCTTCCTCGACATCCACATGGCCGGACTCACCGGCCTCGACGTCGCCCGGCTCCTCGCCGGGTTCGCCCGCCCGCCGCTCATCGTCTTCGTCACCGCCCACGAGGGCTTCGCCGTCCAGGCCTTCGACCTCAAGGCCGTCGACTACGTGCTCAAGCCGGTCCGCAGGGAGCGCCTCGCCGAGGCGGTGCGCCGCGTCTGCGACCAGGTCGAAGCGGGCCGCGCGCCCATGGCGGCGCCCCCGCCCGCCGCCTTGCCGCAGACCGCCGCCGACCAGATCCCCGTCGAACTGGGCGGCGTCACCCGCTTCATCCCGATCGGCGACATCGCGTACGTCGAGGCCCAGGGCGACTACGCCCGCCTCCACACGCACGCCGGCAGCCACCTCGTCCGCATCCCGCTCTCCACCCTGGAGGAGCGCTGGGCCGCCCGCGGCTTCGTCCGGATCCACCGGCGCCACCTCGTCGCCCTGGGTCGCATCGACGAACTGCGGCTGGACGCCGGGGCGACGACCGTACGCGTCGGCGACGCCGAACTCGCGGTGAGCCGCCGCCACGCGCGCGAGCTCCGCGACCTGCTGATGCGCCGCGCGCGCGGCTGACCGCCGGCCCTGTCCGGGCCGCCGTTCACCGCCGTACGGCTGCCGCCCGCCGACCCGGACCCGCCGACGGTCCGCGTCGCCCCGCGCCTCGCCTACGCTCGGTCGGGCCACCGTCCCGAGGAGCCCGATGTCCGAACTCGACGCACTGCTGGAGGAGCTCCGCGGCCTGCCGCCGGCCCGGCCGTCCGACGCACGCGACCTCGAAGCGCTGCTGGCCGGGGTCAGGAGCGCGGCGGGCCGCTGGGCCGATGTGCTGTACGAGGTGCAGGAGTCCGCGCGGAGCATCGCCGGGCCGCGCACCGCCGCCGCCCTGGAGATCGCCTTCCGCAGGGCCGAGGAGTCGTACGTCGAGCTGGAATTCGCGCTGCGCGACTGCGCTCGCACGACCGGCCGCCCCCGGCTCGGCCGCTGACCCTACCCACCGTGATCACCGCTGCGTAGACTCGCGCCGATGTCCCCAGACCAGCCGCCGCCAGACCAACCGCCCGCGGCCCCGCCGCCAGCCCGGCCGCGGCCTCGCCGCGAAACCGTCACCGGAGTGCCCCGCGGCGCCCGCCGGCCGCCCGGACACGCCCCGGCGCGCTCCGAGATCACCGAGCAGACCTCCCTGGGAGCGACGTACGTACGCTCCCTGATGCGCAGCCAGCTGCGGACGGCACTGATCTCGCTGGGCGCGCTCACGCTCCTCGTCGGCTCGCTGCCCCTGCTCTTCGCGCTGCCGGAGGTCTTCACCGCCTCCGACCTGCCCTCGCCCGCCCCCTTCGTCTGGGCGGCGCTCGGCGTGGCGGTCTACCCGGTCATGTGGCTGATCGCCCGCTGGTACGTCCGGCGCGCGGAGCGCAACGAGCGGGCGTTCAGCAGGCTCGTCGAAGGGCGCTGAGTGAACCAGGCGTACGCGGTGGCCGCCGTCACCGCCGTCGTGCTCGCCACCGTGCTCATCGGCGCGCTCGGCCTGCGCATATCCCGCACCACCTCGGACTTCTACGTCGCGTCCCGCAGCGTCAAGCCCGGCCTGAACGCCGCCGCCATCAGCGGCGAGTACCTCTCCGCCGCCTCCTTCCTCGGCATCGCGGGCCTGGTCCTCCTCCAGGGCCCAGAAATGCTCTGGTACCCGGTCGGTTACACCGCCGGGTACCTCGTCCTCCTCGTCCTCGTCGCGGCCCCGCTGCGCCGCTCCGGGGCGTACACCCTCTCCGACTTCGCCGAGGCCCGCCTCGAATCCCCGCAGGTCCGCAAGCTCGCCAGTCTCTTCGTCGTCGGCATCGGGTGGCTCTACCTGCTGCCCCAGCTCCAGGGCGCCGGCCTGACCCTGGAGATCCTCACCGGAGCGCCCGACTGGGTCGGCGGCCTCGTCGTGGCGCTCGTGGTGACCGGGGCGGTGGCGGCGGGCGGGATGCGCAGCATCACCTTCGTGCAGGCCTTCCAGTACTGGCTCAAGCTCACCGCACTGCTGGTGCCCGCGCTCTTCCTCACCGCCGCGTGGCTGGGGGACGACGCCCCGCGCGCCCGGTTCGCGGAGCCCGCGACCTTCCGCGCGTACACGGAGGTGCGGATCGACGACACCGTACGCATCGACCTCGCCCGGCCGCTGCGCGTCACCGCCACCGGCACCGTCGACGGCCGGCGCCACGACGGCGCGTCCCTCGCCCTCGACGCGGGTGTCCACCGCATCGGCGCGGGCACGCGGCTGGGCTTTCCCGCGCACGCCCAGGTCCCGCAGAAGGCGGGCACCGAGCGGACGGGCGCGTCCAGCTGGTCCCAGCCGCCGGCCGGCAGCCGCGAGGAGCACCCGCTGTACGCGACGTACGGACTGATCCTCGCCACCTTCCTCGGCACCATGGGGCTGCCGCACGTCGCCGTGCGCTTCTACACCAGCCCCAACGGCACCGCCGCGCGCCGCACCACCCTCGTCGTCCTCGGCCTGGTCGGGGTCTTCTACCTGCTGCCCCCGGTGTACGGCGCGCTCGGCCGGATCTACGCCCCCGAACTGTCCCTCACGGGGGAGGCGGACGCCGCCGTCCTCGTCCTGCCCGACCGCATGATCGGCGGCGTCGGCGGCGACCTGCTCGGGGCGCTGCTCGCGGGCGGGGCGTTCGCGGCGTTCCTGTCCACCGCGTCGGGGTTGACCATGTCGGTCGCGGGCGTCCTGACCCAGGACGTCCTCCCGCCCCGCGGCGTACGGCACTTCCGCCTCGCCACCGTCATCGCCATGGCGGTGCCGCTCGGCCTGGGCGTCATGACGGTCGACGTGCCGGTCGCCGACGCCGTGGGCCTGGCCTTCGCCGTGTCCGCGTCCTCCTTCTGCCCGCTCCTCGTCCTCGGCATCTGGTGGCGGGGGCTCACTCCGCCGGGCGCCGTGGCCGGTCTGGTCGTCGGCGGCGGGGCCGCGCTGACCGCCGTCATGGCGACCAGGGCGGGGCTCCCGGCGGACGGCTGGCCGCACTCGCTGCTGGCCTGGCCCGCCGTCTGGTCGGTGCCGCTCGGTTTCCTGACGATGGTCCTGGTGTCGCTGGCGACCCGTGACCGCGTACCTGCTTCGACCGCCGCCACCCTGGCCAGACTTCACCTGCCGGAGGACCTGATGACGAAGGCCGACACGGGAGCGGGCGGGCGCCGATGACCGGAATCGACATCGCGTCGCTGGCCGCCGCCGGCGCCGTACTCCTCGCCGTGGGCGTCGTGCTCGGCCGGGTCACCGCCGGCCGCGGGCGCGGCGAGGACCTCGACCTCGGGACGCCCGTCGAGCGCGCCACCTTCCACACCCTGCACACCGCCTCGCTCGCCGCGCCCCCGCTGCGCGCCGGCCTCACCGAGGACACCGCCCGCAAGGCCGCCCGCCGGCTGCGTTCTTTGCTCGGCACCGAGGCGCTGTGCCTCACCGACCGCGAGTCCGTGCTCGCGTGGGACGGGCCGGGCGGCGATCACCACAGGGAGCTGGTGATGCGGCGGGTACGGGAGATGCTCGACTCCGGGCGGAGCCAGAGCCTGCGCAGCGACTGCGTCGACCTCCAGTGCCCGCTGCGGTGGGTGGTGATCGCGCCGCTGACCGGTGAGGAAGGGGTGCTGGGCGCGCTCGTCGCGTACGGGTCACGGGAGTCGGCCGTCCTGGCGAGAGCCGCCACCGAGGTGGCCCGCTGGGTGTCCGTACAGCTGGAACTGGCCGAGCTCGACCGCTCACGCACCCGGATCGTCGAGGCGGAGATCCGCGCCCTGCGCGCCCAGATATCGCCGCACTTCATCTTCAACTCGCTCGCCGCCATCGCCTCGTTCGTCCGCACCGACCCCGAGCGCGCCCGCGAACTGCTCCTGGAATTCGCGGACTTCACCCGCTACTCTTTCCGCCGGCACGGCGACTTCACCCACCTCGCCGACGAGTTGCGCTCCATCGAGCAGTACCTGGCTCTGGCCGGGGCCCGCTTCGGCGACCGCCTCAAGGTGACGCTCCAGGTGGCCCCCGAGGTGCTGCCGGTCGCGCTGCCCTTCCTCTGCCTCCAGCCGCTCGTCGAGAACGCCGTCAAGCACGGTCTGGAGGATTCCAGGGACGAGTTCAAGGTCACCATCGCCGCCCGGGACGCGGGCGCCGAGGCCGTGGTCGTCATCGAGGACAACGGCGTCGGCATGGACCCGGAGCGGCTGCGGCGGATCCTCGCGGGCGAGCAGACCACCTCGTCCGGCATCGGCCTGTCCAACGTCGACGAGAGGCTGCGCCAGGTGTACGGGGACGACCACGGCCTCGTGATCGAGACGGGTGTGGGCGCGGGCATGAAGATCACGCTGCGGTTCCCCAAGTACCGCGCGGGGGTGCATCCGGCCGGGCCCGGTCATGAGCGTGATCAGAAGAGGTGGATGGCGAGATGACCGAGCGGCAGCCCCAGCTGCCAGGCCGGGGTCCACACCTGCTCGCTCTCGTCCACGCCGGGATCCGCCGCCCAGTGCGGGGGGAGCGCGCCGCCGAGGTCGGCGGCGAGGAGCTCCGTCCCGCTGAGCCAGCGCCATGACGCCAGGGCCAGCTCCAGATCGGGGCTGACCACCGTCACCTCCCCGCGGCGGGCCCCGGCGGTGCGGTCGGCGAACCGCTCCCGCACCCATGACTCCCAGGGATGGCCGTACGCGGTGAGCGAGAGCCACTCGTCGAGGCCGGAGACGACGCGGATGCCCGACAGCTCGTCCGAGCTGTCGGAGAGGTAGACGGTGAGCGCCAGGGTCTCCCGGCCGGCCCTGAACTCCAGCGTGCCGGACGGGACCAGATGGCCCGCCCGCAGCAGCTCGTCGGCGATGTACTCGGCGTACAGCCAGGCCATCGGTACCGCGATCTTCTCTCCGCTGGTGCCATTCGTACTCTCGGGCAGCACAGCACTCCACCTTCTCCCGCACTGATCTGTTCTGTGTTTCCTGGGGGCACCGCCGAGCTTTCACTCTCGAAGACGCACAGCGGGCCGTCTTTACTCAACTTGGCGCTGTCGTTTCGAAATCGCCCTGCTCTGCACGGGTGCGGGAGGGGAAGGACGCGTCCAGCGGTACGGGCGGGACGAGGGTGCCTCAGGCGGCGTCGCGACCGTATCCGGGAAGCACCTTACGCAGGGCGCGCAGAGCGTAGTACGTACGGGACTTGACCGTGCCCGCCGGTATGCCGAGAGCTTCGGACGCCTCCGCCACGGACCGGCCGCGGAAGTAGACCTGCGTCAGCACCTCGCGGTGCTCGCACCGCAGCGCCTTGACGGCCTCGCGCACATCGAGAGCCGTCACCGAGCGCTCCACGTGGTCGTCGGGGAGCGCGGACTGTTCGAGTACGTCGCACCCGACCTCGTGCGGCCTCGCCCGCCTCGCCCGCCCGGCGTCGATCGCGAGCCTGCGGCCCACCGTGAAGAGCCAGGGGCGCATCGAGCCGTGGCCGCTCGACAGCGCCTCCGGATGCTGCCAGGCCCGTACCAGGGTTTCCTGGAGGAGGTCCTCGGCGCGCTGGCGGTCCCCGTACGTGAGGCCCAGCAGAAAGCCGAACAGCGCCCTTCCGTGTTCGCGCTGGAGGTCGGCGATGGCTCGTTCGTGGAGGTGCTGTTCGAGGGAGGAAGGCACCGTTGACGTCCCTTCGGGAGACCGGGTGGCCGTTGGCCGGACGGCGGCGAAGATATCCGCCGCCCGGCGGATGCGCGGCGGTGCGGGGAGCGGCGGCCGAACGGGCGGCAGGGGCCGTGCGGTGAGCGGTCGAACGGTGCGACGAATGGCACGACGAACGGTCGCAATCGTGCGTCTGTTCCGGTGACGGCGACGGCCGTGTCGCTTGACATGCCGGGGAACGGTCTAGGGATCCACTTGTCACATAGTCGTACAAAATGGAAGTCGGTCCGATGGCGAAGCGAAAGCTGCGGGGGGCGGCGGCCACGGCCGCGCTGCTGATCCTGGGCGTCACCGCGTACACCGGATGCACCGGCCCGCCGACGGCGCGCGTGTCCGCCCCGGAGCGGGAGGCGGCGGGCGGAGCGGGCCGTGGGCAGCGCGGCTTCACCCTCGTCGCGTCGGGCGACGTCCTCCCGCACGCGTCGATCATCCGGCAGGCCCGGGCCGACGCGGGCGGCGACGGCTACGACTTCGCGCCGATGTTCACCGGCGTGAAGTCGGTCGTCTCCGAGGCCGACCTGGCGATCTGCCACATGGAGACGGTGTACGGACCCGAGGGCGGCCCGTACACCGGCTACCCGAACTTCCAGTCGCCGCCCGAGGTGGCCGAGGGGCTGCGCGCCACCGGTTACGACTCCTGCTCCACCGCCTCCAACCACACCCTGGACGCCGGCGCCGAGGGCGTCGACAGGACCCTCGGCGCGCTCGACAGGGCCGGCATCAAGCACACGGGCTCGGCGCGGACGGCGGCCGAGGCCCGGAAGCCCGCCTGGCTGAAGGGCGGCACCGCCAAGGTCGCCCAGCTCGCCTACACCTACGGCACGAACGGCTATCCGCTGCCCGAGGGGCGGCCGTGGGCGGTGAACCTGATCGACCGGGAGAAGATCGTCGCCGACGCGCGGGCGGCCAGGGAGGCGGGCGCCGATGTGGTCGTCGTCTCGCTGCACTGGGGCACGGAGTGGCAGGACGACCCCGACGAGCAGCAGCTGGAGCTCGGCAGGGCGCTCACCGCGTCGAAGACCGGCGAGCGCCCCGACATCGACCTGGTCCTCGGCACGCACGCGCACGTCCCGCAGGCGTACGAGAAGGTCAACGGCACCTGGATCGTCTACGGCATGGGCGACCAGATCGCCGGGGCGATGGTCGACCACTCGGGCGCGTACGACCCGCGCGGCAACCAGGGCACCATCGGCCGCTTCACCTTCGCCCCGCCCGCGCGGCCGGGACAGCGCTGGGAAGTGCGCAGGGCGGAGTTCGTTCCGCAGTGGTTCGACACGCAGGAGGGGCGGGCGGTGAACCTCAACGCGGCGATCGCGGGCGGCGCGGACCACACGGACGTACGCGACCGGATCCGCCGGATCGTCCTCGGCCGGGACGCGGCCCAGGACGGCCTGACCATGGGGGAGTGACCGGAGCCGCTGCCCCCGGGCGCCACGGTCCGCCGCCGCTCCCCGCCGTTACCTCTCGTCGCGCGTCCCTACCGCGGGCGGCGTCTTCGCCAGCGCCGACTTCCGGTACGAGTAGGCGAAGTAGACGACCAGGCCGAGCGCGAACCACGCGGCGAAGCGGAGCCAGGTCTGCCACGCCAGGAACGTGATCAGCCAGATCGAGAACACCACCCCGACCGCCGGCACGAACGGCATCCCGGGGGTGCGGAAGCTGCGCGGCAGGTCCGGCTGCCGGTAGCGCAGCACGATCACCGCGGTGCACACCACGGCGAACGCCAGCAGGATGCCGATGTTGGTCAGTTCGGCCGCCTCGCCGATCGGCAGGAACCCGGCGATCAGGGCCGAGGCGACCCCCACGATCCAGGTCGCCCGGACCGGCACGTGCCGCTTCGGGTGCGTCTTGGCGAACCAGTGGGGCAGCAGCCCGTCGCGGCTCATCGAGAACTACACCCGCGTCACACCCAGCATGAAGGTGAACATCACCGTGAGGATGCCGATGATGGCGCCCACCGCGATCACGTCCGCGAGCGCGCCGAGCCCCACCGACTGGAACGCCGTCGAGAAGCCGCTCTCCGGGTCGACCTCCGTGTAGTTCTGCATGCCGGTGAGCACCAGGGTGGCCAGTACGTACAGCACCATCGAGATCGCGAGCGAGTACAGGATCGCCTTCGGCATGTGGCGCTGCGCGTCCTTGGACTCCTCGGCCGCCGTCGACATGGCGTCGTACCCGAAGACCGCGAAGAACACCGTCGCCGCACCGGTGAAGGCCCCGCCGACCCCGAACGGGAAGAAGGGGCTGTAGTTGCCGGTGTTGACGTGGAAGAAACCGACGACGATCACGAGCAGCACGACCAGGACCTTCAGCACCACCACGACCGTCTCGAAGCGCGCGGCGCTCTTGATGCCCAGCGTCAGCAGGTACGCGATGAACAGGCACAGCACCGCCGCGAACAGGTCGACCTTGTGGCCTTCGCCGGTGCCGGGCGCGCCCAGCATCCAGACGGGCAGCTCGGCGCCCATGTCCTCGACCAGGAAGTTGAAGTAGCCGGAGATGCCGATCGCGACCACCGCCACGATCGCGGTGTACTCCAGCAACAGGTCCCAGCCGATGAACCAGCCCGCGAGCTCACCGAGGACCGCGTAGCCGTAGGTGTACGCCGAGCCGGCCTTCGGGATCATTCCCGCGAACTCGGCGTAGGAGAAGGCCGCAGCCGCGCTCGCCACGCCCGCGATCAGGAAGGAGACCAGCACCGCCGGGCCGGCCGTGCCGTTCGCGACCGTACCGGCGAGGGTGAAGATGCCCGCGCCGATGATGCCGCCGACGCCGATCGCGGTGAGCTGCCAGAGGCCCAGGGTCCGGGTGAGCTGCTCGCTCGCGTCGCCCTCTTCGATCTGTTCGATGGGCTTGCGGCGCAGCACGCCTCTTCCCATCCGGAGTTCTGCCATGACTGATACCTCTGCGGACGGCTGTCAGCTGATGGCGGCTCATGATGGCCCAAGTGCGACTGGGACGAAAGGCGACGTACGCCAATTGGCCGCCGGAAGTGGGGCGGCCCGTGCCGTCCGCCGTTCCGCAGGGTGGTGAAAACGTAGTTGATCATGGGCTGGATTCGTGCTTAGATAGCGGAAACGAAGGCGGGGGCGCCGGTGTACGCGGGGGGCTGGACTTTTGGGTGCGAAGAAATATTTCATAGGTAAGCCGCGCTACGTGGGTCCGGCCGCGCTTGCCTGTTTCATTACCTTGTCGACGGTCGGCTGCTCATCGGCCGGACCAGGTTCCGGAACGCAGCGCGAAGACCGTGCTCCCGCCCTGGTGAAGAGCGAAGATCTGCATCTCCCCGTAGAGGATTACCTGTTCTCGAACGCGGAGCAGGTCCGGCTGGACGAAGCCCGGTTCAAGCTCATGGGAAAGTGCCTGCGACGGTTGGGGCTGAACCACGGCATCGAATCGCCTGGATCTCCGCCCGGTCCTCGCAGTCTCATGGAGCGCCGTTACGGGATAACGAACGAGAAAGACGCGAAGGCCGTCGGATACCGGCTCGCCGAAACTCCGCGCCCGCGCTCTCTCGATTCCCAGACGAAGTCACTGACCGCCCCGCAGAAGAAAGAGCTCATGAAGGCTCTGCAAGGGGAAATCGGGTCCGAGGCCGGTGGCGGGAACGGAATTCGGGTGAACGGCCTGCCGGTTCCGGAAGGCGGTTGCGCCGGGGAAGCGGCGGAAAAGATATCCGGGGGGTCCGGGCGACTCGGCCCGGGCAAGGCGGCCCGGAGCGCCAATCTCGAAAGCTGGGCAGCCTCCAAGGCCGACCAGCGTGTCGCGCGGGCGCTCGGAGCCTGGTCCACGTGCATGAAGGAAAAGGGATACTCGTATCCCGATCCGCTGATCGCGATGAGCGACCCCGGATTCCAAGAGGGGCCGCCCACCTCGAAAGAGCGCAGGACGGCACTGGCTGATATTGAGTGCAAGCGGAAAACGAATCTCGTCGGCGTGTGGTTCGACGTGGAATCTGCTCTGCAGAAAGACATGATCGCACGGGAGAAGTCGGATTTCTCGGCGGCGCTCAAGTTGAAAAACAGCCAACTCAAGAGGGCGGCCTCCGTTCTCGAAATCCGTTGACGCACAGTCCGGACTGAATTAACTTTTTCCACGTCATAGTTCCGAAGACAATGGAGTAATTTCAATGAAGCGTATTGTTTCCGCAGCCGCCGCAGCACTCGGAGCCGCACTGCTCGTCCCGCTGATGGCCACCTCGGCCCAGGCGGCCAGCTGCGCGAGTGGCACGTTCTGCCTCTACTACAATTCCAACCTGGGCGGGTCGCACGTCGCACTGAACCGTAATGTCCCTGACCTCGCCGGATACAAGTTCACGACTTCCGGGGCAGGGCAGGGGCAGTACGTGAAGAACAATGCCGCCTCGGCGCAGAACATGTCGCAGTGCAAGGCGACGGTGTTCTTCTATTCCAATTACGGTGGCCCCTCGGACGGGTTCAACTACCGCGATTCCGGAAATCTGGTCAACACGTACAACGAGAACGCCTCCGTCTATTTCGCCACCTCGTGCGGCTGAGGCCGGGCGCCTGACCTTCGCACGTCGCTCGCGCGGGGTTGAACGGCGTTGACTTCCGTACCTCTCGCAGGCTTCGGGCCCGCCACCCATCCGGGTGGCGGGCCCGAACCGCTTCGGCTCCCGCTCGTCCCATCGGGTGCTTCGGCTCCCGCCCTCGGTGTGGGGCGGGCTCCGGCGGTTGCGGCCATGCGAGCTGTTAGTCATGAAAAAGGATGAGATGAAATTCGGGCGGAGGGCGATGCTGCGCCTGACCGCCTGTCTCGGGGTCGCCACCGCCGTGCGGTTCCTCGGCCCGGACCCGGTCCAGGCCCCGGGGCGCTACCCGTCGGGGTCGCCGCCGACGGCAGCGGGGCCGCGGGCCACCGCGCCGGTCAGGGCCTCGGCGTACCGGCTGCGGCCCATGACGGCGTACGCACCGCCCAGCTCCGCGCTCGCGCGCCCGCCGGTGCGCCGGCGGCCCTTCCTGCGGATGGCGGGGACCGGCCGCGGCATGGTGCTGACCTTCGACGACGGGCCGGACCCGCGCTACACCCCGGCCATCCTGCGCACGCTGCGGCGCTACGACGTACGCGCGATGTTCTTCGTGTGCGGGGAGATGGCCGTCGAGAACCGGGACCTGCTGCGGGAGATGGCCGACGACGGGCACGTCGTCGGCAACCACTCCTGGTCCCACCCGCTGATCCCACGGCTGTCACCGGGCGGCATCCGCTCCGAGCTGGGGCGTACGAGCGAGATCGTCGAGCGGACCGTCGGGGACGCGCCCGACTGGTACCGCGCGCCGTACGGAGCCTGGAACCGCCGCTCCTTCGAGATCGGCGCGGAACTGGGCATGGAGCCGCTGGGCTGGACCGTCGACACCCTGGACTGGCGCGAGCCGGGCACCAGGGCCATCGTCCGCCGGGTGCGCGAGGGCGCGGGCCCCGGCGTGGTGGTGCTCTCGCACGACGCGGGGGGCAACCGGCAGCAGAGCGTGGCGGCGCTGCGGACGTACCTGCCGCAACTGCTCGACGAGGGCTACCGCATCACGGTGCCCGGCACCGCGCCCCGGGCGTGAACGCCTTCCGGGCGCCCTCCTGACCGCTGTCCCCGGTTCTCCGGTTCTCCGGTTCTCCGGATGCCCGCCCCGGTCGCCGCCCGTCAGCGGGTGGCGACCAGGTGGGCGAAGGCGACGACGTTGCCGGTGTAGCCGTCCGTCTTCGAGTAGCCGCCGCCGCAGGTGATCACGCGCAGCTCCGGCCGGCCCGTGTCGCCGTACACCCGGGGGCCGGGGAAGTTCTCCTTGGAGAAGACCTCCACGCCGTAGACCTTGAAGATCGCGACGCGGCCGTCGTAGCGGGTCACCTCGATGCGGTGGCCCTTCTTGAGCGAGCCCAGGTTGAAGAAGACGGCGGGCCCGGCGGCGTTGTCGACATGCCCGACGATCACCGAGGTGCCCCGCTGACCGGGGGAGACACCGTTCTGGTACCAGCCCGCCAGGTTGGCGTCCTCCGGCGGCGGCGCGTCGATCCAGCCCTCCGGGTCGAGCCCCACGTCCACGATGGGCGCGTCGACGCGGATGTCGGGGAGGCGGATCCGGGAGGCCGGGGCGTACGGCAGGGGCTGGACGGAGGGAGTGAGGGCCGGGGCTTCGGGAGTGTCGGGGCGGGGGGAGTCCAGGGCGGCGGCCGAGGCGGGCTGCGGGGGGCCGAGCGAGACGTCGACGCCGTTTCGCATCAGCGCGAGACCGGTGAGCATGACGAGGGCCAGGACCCCCCACGGTGAGCGTTTCCTCGGCTCCGAGCCGTTGTACTCCTGGCCCATGGTGCTCCCTTCGACGCGTCTGTACGGACGCTAAGTGCGGGGGGTGGGGGCGGCGAGACGTGAGGGGCGAACGGGTGGCGCGGCAGCCCCGGGTGGTCCATCCGTGGCCCATTCGGGTAACTCGTCGTACAAGATATCTGACGGTGTGTGACCTGCAGCTCCGTCAGTTCCGGACGCGTCGTACCGGCGTGTCGCCTCACCGGGGTGGACCAGTCCCGAAATGCGGGATCGGTGGACCGAGGTGAGTGTTCGTCATGGGAGGCGTTCTCGTCGACCTTCCCGGGGCACCGCTCCGGGGCGCCGCCCATGGAGGTTCTACGATGCGTGTTCCACGCGCCTGCCTGGTGACCGTCACGGCCTGCGCGGCGGTCGGACTCGTCGCCCCCACCGCTGCCGCCACCAACGGCCCGCGCAACGTCAACGTCAATCCGTACTCGGTCCACCAGGGCGCCGTGATGACGATCAGCGCCTCAGGGTGCGGTCACGGCGGCACCGTCACGTCCAACGCCTTCAAGAAGCCCGCTCGCCTCTCGGCCAGCGACACCACGTCGTACGCCACCGCCAAGATCAAGCACAACGCCACTCCGGGCCACTACAACCTGGCCGTCAAGTGCAACGACAACCCGATGGTGGCGACCCACCAGTTCACCGTCCTCGCGGGCCGCGGCGCGCACGGCGGTATCGGCGGATCTCTCGGTCCCTCCGACACGGAGATGAAGGTCGGGGCCGGTCTTGTCGCCACGGCTGCCGTCGGCGGCGGCCTCTTCATCGTGCGCAGGCGTCGCCTCAACCACGCCGGGGTCTGAGCGCCGCCCGGCTGCCGGTGGGCCCGTAAGTCCGTAAGTCCGTATCCGTGTGAACGGCCGTCGCCCCGCGTCCTCGTCAGGACGCGGGGCGACGGGCGCGTGGGGCGGCCGGCTGCCGCACGGCCGGTCAGTGCTGTCGGTTACCGGTGCTGCTGCGGCGGCGGCGCAGCACGAAGACCGCACCTCCCACGGCCGCGACGACCAGCGTCGCGCCCGCGGCGATCTCCCCCGCGTTCATTCCGCCGATGCTGCCGCCCACGCCGCCCCTGGCCGGGCCGGCCGGCGTGGTGGTCATACCGGTGGGCATGGTGGTGGCCGTGGCGGTGGGCATGCTGGTGGGGCTGGCCGTCGGGCTGGAGCCGCCGGTGATGGTGAGGTCCGACGTGTCCGTCTCACCGTTGCAGGCGTACGTCACGAGGTAGACGGCACCGCGTCTGGCGTCCCAGTCGACCGTGGCTGTCGCCGTTCCTCCCATGGGGATCCTGGTGGGGTCGAACACCGCGGAAGACGCGATCGCGTCACCGTTGCAGCCCGTGACGGCCAGAGTGATCTGACCGCCCGGGGCGATGGTGGAAGGTGTGGCGGTGCCGGACACCACAGGCGCCTTGCCGTCCACGGCCGTGGCGGCCGGGGTGGTGAACGAGAGAGCGGCGAGGCCGAGCGCGGCGGCCGATGTGAGACGTATCGCGCGCATGGACAATCCTCCGGGTCCTCGAGGGGCAGCGGCGGAATCTTTATCCACACATGGCAGGAAATGCTCCTCGATACCCCACACGCTAGGAGCGACGGTGGCGGCGCGCGATCACAGTCGCGCAAATGGGGCATCGGGGCGGGCCGGCCGGCGTAGCGCCGGGATCCGTGACACTGGGGCGGTGCCCCGTTCCGGCGAAGATCCGGCCCTGCGGCCGCCGCCCCGGCAGCCCCTGACGTTCAAGGGCCACCTGGCCACGGCCGCCCTCCGCCAGGACCGTGCCGAGATCCGGCGCAGCCGCCTGGGCAAGCTCGGCGGGAACAGGGACGCCACGGTGGCGCTCGCCGACGTGGTGGGGATCCTCAGCAGGGAACCGACGCCCCTCGTGAACGGCCACGTCTTCCTCGCGACGGACGCCGGCCCGGCCCGGCTGAGGGGCTTCGCCGCCCGGCCGGCCGGACAGGTCGCGGGAAACCCGCCCACGGTCATGTTCGGCTGGGGTCAGGGAAAGTCCTTCGCCGCTTCCCTGGAATCCGCCGACGCGACGTGGCGGGCGAACCGAGGAGACCGAGGACACCGAGGGCATCGAGGGCATCGAGGACACGGACGCCGTCCGGTGGCGGGATCACCCGGACGCGTCCGGGAACAGGTCGAGGAGCGGTGAGGCGGTGGCCGAGAGGCCGCGGCCGAAGGGGGCGTCGAAGTCCCAGATGAGGAAGAGCAGGAAGGCGATCAGGGCGCTGTAGAGGCCGGCCAGGAGGAGTTCGCGCGGGGTGCGGCGGATCTGGAGGGTGAAGATCAGACCGACCGCCACCAGGGCTCCGATGATCAGGCCGAACCAGACCACGCCGGGCATGGTGGCCTCCGCGCCCTGCCCCCGGGCGCTCCTGGCGTCGTCGACCGCGGCCACCTGGTCGACCAGGGGCTGGTAGGCCTGACCCTCGTGGTCGGTCTTCGGTACGTAGTCGGTGACGTCACGGCGCACGTGGTCGAGGAGTTCGGTGCCGCGCTCCGTGAGGCTGCCGTGGTCGGCCATGTGGCGCCATTCGGTGTTGACGACGTGCGTGACGTACGCCTCGACGTCGTCGCGGATGCGGTCGCGGACCTCGGCGGGGTAGACCTCCGAGCGGGCGCTGATCTCGTGCAGGGCCTGGGCCTCCTGGCGTACCGACTCCTGGGCGGCGCCGCGGCCCTCCCAGACGCCGGCGATGGCGAGGCCCAGGACGATCGCGTAGACCACGCCGATCATCATCGTCATGTATTCGATGACGTCGGGCGTCTCGGACGGGTCGTCGTCATCGCCGACGCGGCGGTGGTTGATGACCGTGATGGTGAGGACGACCGCGCAGGCGGCCGCCATCGCGATGCTCAGAACGAGCCATTCCGACATGGGGTTCTCCGTCGGCTAGCGGGATCGGGGACGCAGCACGGCGGCGGCGAATACCGCGGGGGCCGTGACCAGGAGGGTGAGGGAGACCAGGGACGGGCCGGACGCGGGCTCCTTGCGGGTGGTTTTCCGGTACACGGGAACAGCGACCGGGGTGGTGGCGGCCGGTTTCGGCCGGGCGGACGGAGTGGGCGTCGGGGTGGGGGCGGGGGTGGGCGCGAGGGCGGGTGCGGCGGAGGGCTTGGGGACGGGCGGTGGT
>NZ_BAAAUD010000012.1:0-207917 GCF_039533765.1 Streptomyces enissocaesilis
GGCCGGGTGTCAGTCCTTGATCTCGCAGATGACGGCGCCGGAGGTCAGGGAGGCGCCGATCTCGACGGCCAGGCCCTTGACGGTGCCGGAGCGGTGGGCGTTGAGGGGCTGTTCCATCTTCATGGCCTCCAGGACGACGACGAGGTCGCCCTCGTTGACCTGCTGGCCCTCCTCGACCGCGATCTTGACGATGGTGCCCTGCATCGGGGAGGCCAGGGTGTCGCCGGAGGCGGCCGGGCCGGACTTCTTCGCCGCCCGGCGCTTGGGCTTGGCCCCGGCCGCCAGCCCGGTGCGGGCCAGGCTCATGCCCAGACTGGAGGGCAGGGAGACCTCCAGGCGCTTGCCGCCGACCTCGACGACGATCGTCTCGCGCCCGGACTCGTCCTCCTCGGCGTCCGCGCCCGGCACGGTGTAGGCCGGGATCTCGTTGACGAACTCGGTCTCGATCCACCGGGTGTGCACCGTGAACGGGTCGGAGGTGAACGCCGGGTCGGCGACGACCGCGCGGTGGAAGGGCAGGGCGGTGGCCATGCCCTCCACCTGGAACTCCGCCAGCGCGCGGGCGGCGCGCTGCAGCGCCTGCTCGCGGGTGGCGCCGGTGACGATCAGCTTGGCCAGCAGCGAGTCCCAGGCCGGGCCGATCACCGAGCCGGTCTCGACGCCGGCGTCCAGGCGCACGCCGGGGCCCGAGGGCGGGGCGAACGCGGTCACCGTGCCGGGGGCCGGGAGGAAGCCGCGGCCCGGGTCCTCGCCGTTGATGCGGAACTCCAAGGAGTGCCCGCGCACGGCCGGGTCGTCGTATCCCAGCTTCTCGCCGTCGGCGATGCGGAACATCTCACGGACCAGGTCGATGCCGGTGACCTCCTCGGAGACCGGGTGCTCGACCTGCAGACGGGTGTTGACCTCCAAAAAGGAGATCGTGCCGTCGGCGGCGACGAGGAACTCGACGGTGCCCGCGCCGATGTAGCCGGCCTCCCTGAGGATGGCCTTGGACGCGCGGTAGAGCTCGGCGTTCTGCGCCGGGGACAGGAAGGGCGCCGGGGCCTCCTCCACCAGCTTCTGGTGGCGGCGCTGCAACGAGCAGTCACGGGTGGAGACCACCACCACGTTGCCGTGCGCGTCGGCCAGGCACTGGGTCTCGACGTGGCGGGGCCGGTCGAGGTAGCGCTCGACGAAGCACTCGCCGCGCCCGAAGGCGGCGACCGCCTCACGGACGGCGGAGTCGTAGAGCTCGGGGACCTCTTCGAGGGTACGGGCGACCTTCAGACCACGCCCGCCACCACCGAACGCCGCCTTGATCGCGATCGGCAGCCCGTGCTCCCGGGCGAAGGCGACGACCTCCTCGGCACCGGAGACCGGGTCCGCGGTGCCCGCCACCAGCGGAGCGCCGGCACGCTGGGCGATGTGACGGGCGGCGACCTTGTCCCCCAGATCCCGGATCGCCTGCGGCGGCGGACCGATCCAGGTCAGCCCGGCATCGAGCACCGCCTGGGCGAACTCCGCGTTCTCCGACAAGAACCCGTAACCCGGGTGCACCGCGTCGGCCCCCGAGTCCTTCGCGGCCGCGAGCACCTTGGCCATGTCCAGATAACTGGCGGCCGGAGTGTCACCGCCCAGAGCGAACGCCTCGTCCGCCGCACGGACATGCACCGCGTCCCGGTCCGGATCGGCGTAGACGGCCACGCTCGCGATCCCGGCATCCCGGCAGGCCCGAGCAACGCGGACAGCGATTTCGCCACGATTGGCGATGAGCACCTTGCGCACGATGGCTCCCTCCTTGAAACAAGCTGAGTTTAGGGACTGCCGACACGGCCCTACGACCCGTCCCCAATGGTGAGCTTGCCCACACGGAGCGTGATGCGAGGCTCGCGCGATTCGCGAATTCCCTTGTCGCACCACGGTACGACGGGTTCCTTCACCGCACAGTAGTCGTCCGGTGTGGCACAGGTCTCTGTCCGGGCGGTCAGCGGCGCGGCAGCTTTCTTTGTGGAGTCCCTACGAATGGCCGAATGATTCTTTGCCCGGGGGTCGGCCGCGCCGGACCCCTTGTACGGAGGTTTACCCGTTAGTAGCGTTTGGCCGTCGCGCACGTAACCAGAGGTAACAGCCGGAAGAGGGTGGGGCGCCATGGCGCGCAGACCGACAGCTGCCGTGGCCGCGGCCGTGCTGTTCGTCGAGGCCGTCGGGATCGTGGGCGTCCATTGGATCCTCGGCAGGATCGTCGACAGCCAGTCGATGTCCCTGGACGGTCTGGACTCCGACGTCATGGCCGCCTCGACGTGGGTGATGGGCGGGGTCTTCGGTCTCTACCTGGTGGTGTGCGGCGTCTTCCTGCTGCGCGCCGCGCTGACGGACCGGGCGCCGGGCCGCCTCGGCCGGGCCCTGCTCATCGCGTGCGCGGTGGTGCACGGGGTGCTCGGGGCGCTGGCGGTCGGGCTGGTCGGCTGGACCGCGTTCGTGGCGATGATGGCCGTGCTCGCCCTGATCGTGCTGTCGCTCGTCGCGTACGGCGGGCGGGGCGGGCGGGGCGATGCCACGGGCGTCGCGGACGAGCCGCCTGCCGGGCCGGAGAGCGGAACCCCGGCGCCGGTCTGACGGACCGGCCGCGGCACGGGGAGCGGCCGCGGGGCTCAGAGGAACGCGAGCCGGGCACCGAGGGCTGCGAACGCGCCCGCGAAGACCCTGCGCAACCAGGTCAGGACCCGGGGGCGCGAGAGGACGTGGTGGCGCATGGCGGCGGCGGACCTTCCGTAGGCGGCGAAGACCAGGAAGGTGAGCAGCATGAACACGGCGCTCGACTCGACCATGCGCACCAGTGCGTTCGGCTCGCCCGTGCCCACGAACTGAGGCAGGAAGGCGAAGAAGAAGATCGTGAGCTTCGGGTTGAGGAGGTTGATGAGGACGCCGGACGTGATCACCTTCACCGCCGAGCGGGGCGCGGTCTCCTCCTCCGCCGTGAGGGCGTTCTTGTCCCTCAGCGTGCTCCATGCCATGGAGAGGAGATAGGCGACTCCGAGGTACTTGAGGATCTGGAACGCCGCCGCGCTGGTGTGCAGCAGTGCCGCGAGCCCCGTGATCGCCGCCACCATGTGCGGAACGATGCCGAGCGTGCACCCGACGGCGGCGACGGTACTCGCGCGGGCGCCGCGTGAGAGGCCGGCCGTCACCGTGTAGAGCGCGCCGGTACCGGGGGTGGCGACGACGATCAGCGACGTCAGCAGGAATTCGGTGTTCATGCGCTCACCCTGGCGGCACTATGGCCCGGTGAACAGGCCCAATGGGGAAGCGCCCGACCGGTCCATAACTCCGGCTCCTGCCCCGGCTCCGGACGTACCGCCGGTGTCCGGGTCGGACTTCCTCCAGCTGAACGCCGGTGACGCGCCGGCCGGCGGGCTGTCGGACTGGCTGGCCCGCAGACTCCGGGAGGCCATATCGGAGGGCAGCCTTCCGGTGGGGAGCCGACTGCCGGCCACGCGGGTGCTCGCCGGCGAACTGCGCGTATCGCGTGGCGTGGTGACGGAGGCTTACCAGCGCCTGACCGAGGACGGACACGTCGCGGGACGGGGACGGGGCGGAACGGTGGTCGTGGCGGCCCCGCCCGCCGCTGCCCCCGACCCCGTCCCGGTGTCGGTCCCTGCTCCTGCTGCCGCTGCCGCTGCCGCTGCCGGTTCGCCGGTGGGCGCGCTGTTCGCCGTGTCACCCTCCGGCCCGGACGTCTTCGACGCGCTGCGCGCGGCACCGGCCCGCATCGACCTGTCACCGGGCGTGCCCGACCTGGCCGCGTTTCCGCGAACGGCGTGGCTGCGCGCGGAGCGCTCCGTACTCAAGGACCTCTCGGCGTCCGACCTCGGGTACGGGGATCCGCGCGGCGCACCGGAGCTGCGACGCGCCGTGGCGAACTGGCTGGCCCGCAACCGCGGGATCAGGGCGGACGCCGGCGAGGTCCTCATCACCTCCGGCACCGCCCAGGCGCTCGGGCTGCTGGCGCAGGTGCTCGGGGCCGACGGGATCCACGCGATGGCGGTGGAGGATCCCGGTTCGCTCGGCACCCGCCAGCATCTGCGCAACTGGCGGATGGAGACCCCGCCGGTCGCGGTCGACGCCGAAGGGGTGCGGGTCGACGAGCTGCGCGCCACCGGTGCGCGGGCGGTCCTGCTGACCCCGGCCCATCAGTTTCCGACCGGGGTGGTGCTCGGAGGCGTACGGCGCCGGGAGCTGATGCGGTGGGCGGGGGAGGGCGGCCTGATCGTCGAGGACGACTACGACGCCGAGCACCGTTACGACCGGCCGCCGGTGCCCGCCCTGCGTTCGGTCCTGGCGGAGCACGTCTGTTATGCCGGGAGCGTGTCCAAGCTGCTCGCGCCCGCGCTGCGGATGGGGTGGATGCTGGCGCCGCCGAAGTACCGGGAGGCGCTGGTGGACGCCAAGCGGTTCGCCGACCTCGGCAGCCCGGTGCTGCCGCAGCTGGTGCTGGCGCGGCTGATGCAATCGGGCGGGATGGAACGCCAGTTGCGCCTTCTGCGCAGGCGGCACCGGACCCGCCGGGACGCGATGATCGCTGCGATCGGGGAGCACCTGCCCGGGGCGGTGGTGCACGGTGCGGCGGCGGGCCTGCACCTCGTGGTCACCTTCGCGGGCCCGGGGTCCGCCGGCCGAGGGCCGACCGGCACCGACACCGGCCTCGCGGCCGCGGCGCTCGCGCGCGGCGTCAAGGTGCAGCCGCTGTCGTGGCACCGGCAGCGCCCGGGCCGCCCCGGACTCGTCCTGGGTTACGCCGCGACGCCGCCGGGCGGGATCGCGGAGGGGATCGCGCTGCTGGGCGGCGTCATGCCCACAGGCCGGTGATCGGCGTACCGAGGTCGGCGAGGAGGCGGCGCAGCAACGGCAGCGACAGGCCGATGACATTGCCGGGGTCGCCGTCGATGCCGTCGACGAACGGGGCCGAGCGGCCGTCGAGGGTGAAGGCGCCGGCGACGTGGAGGGGCTCGCCGGTCGCGACGTACGCGGCGATCTCGGCGTCGGTCGGCTCCCCGAAGCGGACGGTCGTGGACGCGGTGGCGGAGACACGGCGGCCGGTGGCGGTGTCGATCACGCAGTGGCCGGTCCGGAGGATGCCGGAGCGACCCCGCATGGACTTCCAGCGGGCGGCGGCGTCCTCGGCGTCGGCGGGCTTGCCGAGGGCCAGGCCGTCCAGTTCCAGTACGGAGTCGCAGCCGATGACGAGGGCGTCGGCGGCCTCGGGACGGGCGGCGACGGACGCGGCCTTCGCCTCCGCGAGTACGAGCGCCAGCTCGCCGGGCGTGGGCGCGGTGATCGCGTCCTCGTCGACACCGCTGACGATCACCTCGGGGGCGAGCCCGGCCTGGCGGAGGAGTCCGAGGCGGGCGGGGGAGGCGGAGGCGAGGACGAGGCGGCGGCGCGGATCGGTCATGCGGTTCATCGTAGGGCGCCGGCCCGGCGTGCATCCGGCGGGTCGGGTCAGTGGACGCCCAGTACGAACATCGCCACCACCATCGCCAGGGCGAGCAGCACGCCCGCGCGCCGGAGCATCGCCTGCATCTCACGCAGCTCTTTCGGAGGCTCGTTCTCCGGGTCGGACCACAGCATGCCTTCGATCCTGAGGCCGGCACGGCTCCGCCGCCTGAGTACCTGTACTCAGGCGGGCCAGTACCAATGGACTAATTCCGGGTGGACGTTCCGGCCCTCGCCGCCGCCAGGGCCGCCCCCGCCGCCAGGGCCGCCCCGCCGCCAGGGCCGCCCCGCCGCGNCGGATCTCCTCATGGCTGGTCCGGAAGCTGGATGTCAGCTTGTTCCGGGCACTCATCAGGATCAAGGCGTCATGGTCCAGACTTCGGTGAACTTCCTTCACAGCTCCTGCAGTTCCGCGTAGCGGGTGAGGGGCCTACGAGCGGAATGTCAGGGGAAGGTCAGAGCTTCGGCCGGGTCACGGGGCCCATGGCGCCCCGTGACCCCCCAGGACACCGTTTACGGGTGTCCGAGACGGAAGCCGACCCCCCTGACCGTGATGATCCAGTCACTGGAACCGAGCTTGTTGCGCAGACTGCTCACATGGGTGTCGATGGTCCGGCCCGGCCGCGACCAGGAGTCGTCCCACACCTGGACCATGAGCTGTCTTCGGGAGATGACGGCCTCCGGCTGAGAGGCCAGCAGGTGCAGCAGGTCGAACTCCTTGCGGGTCACCTCGATGTGCCGCCCGTCGAGCCGGACCTCGCGCGTTCGTGCGTCGATGCGCAGCGACCCACGCGTGATGACCTGCTCCATGGGCTGCTGCGGCCGGGCCCTGCGCATGACCGCTTCCATCCTGGCCATCAGCTCACGGAAACCGTACGGCTTGGCCAGGTAGTCGTCCGAGCCCGCCTGCAGACCCAGCACCCGGTCGAGTTCGGTGTCCCGGGCGGTGACCACGATGATCGGCGTGTCACACGTGGCCCGGATGCTCCGGCAGATCTCCAGTCCGTCCAGGTCGGGCAGTTCGAGATCGAGGAGGACCAGATCGGAGCTGCGGTGCACCTGCAGCGCCTTGGCGCCGGTGGCCACGCTCTCGGCTTGATAACCGTGTCGGCGCAGCCCCTGGACCAGGGCTTCGGCGGTGCGCGGCTCGTTCTCCACGACAAGGACCCGCACGGCTTTTCGCCGAGGACGGACCCCCGCCTCCGCGGGCGGCGCATGGGTGGGCAGTGGAACTAATCGATCTTCATGATTCCGGTCAAGTATGTGAGGTTCGAGTGTGCCAGTGGACTGCTGTGTCATCTGCCGCTCCTGCACATCCGCGCGATGGGCGCATCACCAGTAGACCCTTCCGCCGCGAAGATACAAACCGGTACGCCGGTTTGTCAAAGTTTAAAAGTACGGAGACACTCCCCCACCCGCCCCGCCCTCACCCGACCAGCCTCTCGCACACTCCTGTAATAACAAGGTAAGTAAAGCGCAAGTTTCCCGCGTTGACGCCTGTTTGACCCCCGGACCCGAGGAGGGAGCCCATGGCCGCCCCCCTCTGTTGCCACAGAGCGTAACCACCGGTATACAAACCACGTAGTTGGTTTTATAGTTGCCGCAGTGCCATCTCCCCTCCCTTTCCCCGAGGCCGCCAGGCCGCAGAAGTAGTCCCAGGACTGGAGCCCTCCGTGACCAGACAGGAACGGGGCGCCCGCACCCGCCATGCCCTGATCCGCTCGGCGGCCAAGCTGTTCGAGCGTCATGGATACGAACGAACGCGCCTGGCCGAGATCAGCTCGGACGCGGGTGTGAGCCCCGGCGCGCTGCACTTCCATTTCAGGAACAAGGCGGCCGTGGCCGACGCGGTCGTGACCTCGGCCTCACACGCCCTCCACCGTGCGGCGTGCAGGGCCTCGCGGGACCGGCCGAACGCACTCCAGGCACTCACCGACATCTCGCACACCTTCGCCTTCCTCCTGAGCCGGGACGTGGTGGTGCGAGCCGGCTTCCAGCTCGGCTACGACACCGTCCGGCCTCCCGGCCCGAACCTCCGGCAGGAATGGAGGGAGTGCGTGGAGCGGCTGCTGGCCCAGGCCCTGGACGAGGGCGTCCTCGCCGAGGGAGTGGCCCTGAAGCCGTTGACCGCGGCCGTGGTGGCGGCGACCACCGGCTTCGAAGTGCTGGGCAGGGGGGAGGAGGAGTGGCTGTCGCGCCCTTCGCTCACCGGGTTCTGGCAGCTGCTCCTGCCCCGGGTGGCCACCCCCCGGGCACTGAGCACGCTGAGCCCCGACGGCGCGGACTTCGTGATCGACAAGTCACTGCTCATCCCGGAGGAGTTCGTGCCGGAGACCGGCCCGCCACCGCACGGCCGCCGCTGTCGCACCGCGCCTTCAGGGGCGTAGGGTCACCTTGCCCGTGGTGCGACGGGCCAGCAGATCCTCGTGCGCCCGACGCGCCTCGGCCAGCGGGTACTCGGCGCCGGTGACGGGCCGCAGGCGCCCCTGGGCGGTCAGCGAGAGCAGTTCCTTGAGCGGCTCGGTGAAGCCGCCGGGACGGGCCAGGGCGGGGCGCAGCCAGAAGCCGACGACTCCCGCGTTGAGGCGGCTGAGCCGCGCGGGGTCGACGGGGGTGAACGGGGTGCGGGAGGCGTTTCCGTAGGTCACCAGGCGGCCGGAATCGGCGAGGGAGTCGAGAGCCCGGTCGAAGAGCCGGCCGCCCGTCGCGTCAAGAATCACGTCGGCGGGCTCGTCCAGCGGGTACTCGGCCACATCGTCGGCGCCCAGCGCCAGGGCGAGCTCCCGCTTGGCGGGGGTGGAGGCCATGGCCCGTACCCGCCGGGCGCCGAACTGCTTGGCCAGTTGTACGGCGAGGCTGCCGACACCGCCGGCGGCGGCATGGACCACGACGCTCTCGCCGGGCAGCAGGCGGGCGGCGGTGCGCAGCAGGTGCCAGGCGGTCAGCCCCTGCATCAGCAGGGCCAGCGCCTGACCCGCGGGCAGGTCCTCGGGAATGTCGATCACCGACTCCGCGGCTGCCAGGGCGAGTTCTGCGTAGCCACCCGTCGTCCGGGCCAGGACCCGCCGCCCGTCCTGGGTCCTGCCGACCACCTCGCTGCCCGGTACGTACGGCAGCCGGTCCGGGCTCAGGTAGGAGCCGTCGACCTGGTGGGTGTCGGCGAAATTGACACCGGCCGCCTCGACGGCGATCAGCAACTCGCCCCGGCCGGGGGACGGTTCGGGCAGATCGCGGAGGGTCAGTACCTCCGGGCCGCCGAAGCGGTCGAACTGGATAGCGCGCATGGTGCGTGAACACCGTCCGGCCGGACCGGTATTCCCCTGCGTGACGCCGCAGACCGTTAACCCGCCTGGTGCGAACTCGTCAACATCGGGCTGGAAGACTGCACGGCATGATCGGAAAAGGTCAACTCCTGCAAGACAAAGTCATATTCATTACGGGAGCGAGCAGCGGCATCGGTGCCGCTGCCGCCTCCGTCTTCGCCCGGGAGGGAGCGGCGGTCGTACTCGCGGCGCGCCGGAAGGAGAGGCTCTCGGCCGTCGTGGCCGAACTGGACGACAAGGGATTCGATGCTTCCTACGTGGTGACCGACCTGACCCGCGCGCAGGACGTACGCGAGGCGGTCGATTTCGTGGTGGAACGCCACGGCCGGCTCGACGGCGCCTTCAACAACGCCGGTATCGGCGGGGACCAGGCACCACTGCACCGGATGGAGGACGACGTCTACGACTCCATCATCGACACCAACGTCCGTGGGGTGTGGAACTGCCTGCGGGCCGAGATCAACGCCATGCTGGGCAACGGCGGCGGCTCGATCGTGAACAACAGCAGTGTCGGGGGCCTGGTGGCCATACCGGCGGCCGCCCCCTATGTGGCCTCCAAGCACGCGGTGGTCGGTTTCACCCGGGCCGCGGCCGACGAGTACGCACGCCAGGGGATCAGGGTCAACGCCGTGGCACCGGGGTCGACCCGGAGCGAGATCACGGCCGACTGGTACGACCGCAATCCCGGCCTGGAGGACTCGATCCACGCGATCACCCCCCAGGGGCGCACCGCGGCCCCGGAAGAGATCGCCGAGGCGGCGGCCTGGCTGCTCAGCGACCGGGCGTCGTACGTCACCGGCGTCGTCATGCCGGTGGACGGCGGCTTCGTCAACCGCTGACCCCACGGGAGCGGGGACGCCCCGGCGGAACGGGGCGTCCTCACCGGGCCGGTCTAGGTCTCGGAGGCAAGAGTGACGCTGAACGCGGTGCTGCCGTACTGCACGCCGGTGACCTCGACCCGTGTGACACCGTCGCCCGCCGGAGGGACGACGGCCGCCTCGATCCAGCACGGGACGTCGAACTCGATGTAACGGGCGTACGCACTGGTCACCTCGACCGGACAGAACACCGTCGGCCCGGTGAGGACCTGTGCGGCCTGGCACGCCGCCTCGATCAGGACCAACCCGGGAACGTGGTCCACGGGGTGGTCGTACAGGGCCACGTTGCCGACGTCCGTACGCAGTTGCCACCGCCCGGTCCGGCCGGCGGGCGCGAGGACCACGTCGGACGCGTGGTCGCGCCCGACGGTGTGCGCGGCCACGGGCTCGGGAACGGGGCCTTCCCCCCAGGCGACGTGCAGGTGCTCGCCGCGCAGCCGGCGGTAGACCGCGGGGGCTATCCAGCTGAAGTCGACCACCGACTCCCCGACCGGGCGCCCCGCGTGCAGCAGGGTCAGCTCGACCCGCATCGAGCGATGGCCCGTACTCCGGCAGAACACGTCGACGGTCAGGTCGACCGGCTCGTCCCGGGGAACGCGGTAGTCCCGGGCGAGGGAGAAGTCCAGGCGCTCCATCAGCGTCTGGTGCGCCAGCGGAACCGATCGCTCGGCATGGGCGACGACCAGGCAGCTCTGCCGGATGGTCTGCGTGACCAACAAGGGTTCGCACGGCCCGCCCGCTGCCGCGGGCCATCGCGCGGTCACCGTGTACCGGTCGGAACCGCGCGAGGACCAGCCGGTGAGCAGGACGGCCTCCTCCCGGTGCAGATGCACGTACTTCTTGAGGGCGTCGATTCCCTCGTACCGATCCACCTGGTCGTCATCCGCAAGTAAACTGCTGGACATGTTTCCCCCTCGAAAGACCGCCGAAACCTTCTGTTCGAGTTAAGATACCGACCCATCGGTTCTTTTTTGAGCGTTTGATTATTTCCATGGGGAGCCCAGGCGTGGCGCAACAGGAGCGGGCGATCCGAACCCGCAGGGTCATCTTGGAGGCCGCTGCCGCCGTCTTCGACGAGCTGGGCTACGAAGCCGCGACCATCTCGGAGATCCTGGAGCGGGCCGGTGTGACCAAGGGCGCCTTCTACTTCCACTTCCGCTCCAAGGAGGACATGGCCCGGGGGGTGCTCGGCGAGGCGGTGACGACCGAGGGCGTCCTGCCCCAGGAGATCAAGCTCCAGGAAGTCCTGGACATGATGATGCTCATGGCCCACCGGCTGCCTCGGGAGCCCATGTTCAGCGCCGCGCTGCGCCTGGCGGTGGACCGGAACTCACGGAGCATGTTCGGGACGCGCTGGCCCGACTGGACCGATCTCCTGGCGTCGTTGCTGGGTGAGGCCAAGGCGCGGGGCGAGGTGCATCCGTACATCGAGGAGACGGGGACCGCCCGCCTGCTGCTGTCCGCCTGGACCGGCGTCCGCGTCGTGTCCGAGGGGCTGCCGGGCGAGTACGACCTGCCCACCGAGGTGGCCGCGCTGCTCCAGCTGATGCTGCCCAGCATCGCCGTGCCCACCGTCCTCCCCCGGCTGGAGATCTCCACGGACCGTGCCGCCCGGCTCTTCGCCATGAAGGACGAGGACGACATGGCGGGCAAGGGCGATCCGGAAGGCGTCGGCGGCACCCCCGTGAGTGCGGTGGCCCAGCACCCGTAGACGCCGGTGGCGGAGGCCCGCCACCGGCAGCGGGACCCGGCGGGCGACGCTCACCACCGGCCCGGGCGGCCCCTCACTCGGCCCGGGTGGCGGGGGCGGGGGAAGGGGCCGGCGCCGGGCTGCCGGGCTGGGGGCCGCTCGTGCCCGCCCGGCTGATCCACAGGGCGGTCAGGGCCAGCGCGGGGACGGTCGCCGCGATGAGGAACCCGGTGGTGGGCGAGGTCGCCTGGATCAGCGGGCCGATCAGCAGCGGGGAGGCGAACTGCCCGGCGAAGGTGGCCGTTCCCGACAGGGAGGTGGCCTGACCGCGTACGGCCGCGGGCACGCCCTCGCCGATCAGCACGGTGGTCACCGGGAAGAACACGCCCTGGCCGAGGCCGAACAGCAACGGTGCCAGGAACAGCAGGGGGGCGTTGGGTGCGACGGCGAGCAGCAGGAAGGCCGCCGTCCACAGCGCCAGCGACCCCCGCAGCAGCACGCTGTAGGCCAGGCGGGTGCGGAGCGAGGCGTACGCGAGGCCGATGAGGCTCATCGCGCCGGACATGCCCACGGTGTACAGGGAGACCAGCAGCGGATCCTCGACACCGGCCTCCGCCAGGCGCTGCGGGAGGAAGACCACGAGCGCGTACAGCAGCAGCGAGCCGCAGAACTGCAGTCCGTACCAGACGAGCAGGATGCGGTGCCGGCGCAGCATCTGCCACGCCCCGAGCCTCTTCTCGGCCGGGCGGCCGGTCCCCTTCGCGCGCTCGCGGGGCAGGAGCAGGGCGGTGGCGATCCCGAGGGGCACACCGATCAGATAGACCCCGAAGGGAAGGTGCCAGGAGATTCCCCCGACGCCTCCGGCCAGCAGCGGCCACAGCACCCCGCCCATACTGGTCGCCGTCCCGCGCCAGCCCATCGCACGGTCCTGCGCGGGCCCCTTGTAGAGGTTGAGCAGGGCCAGGGTGGTGCCCGAGAACACCAGGGCGGCTCCGGCGCCGAACGCGATCCGGCTGGCGATGAGCGCCGGGTAGGTCTCGGCGACCAAGCCGGTGCCGCCTGCCAGTCCGTACAGGACGAGTCCGCCCGCCAGCGGCAGCCGCACGCCCCAGCGGTCGAGCATCCAGCCGGCCAGCGGACTGGTCACGGCGATGGAGAGGCTGTGCGTGGTGATGATGAGGCCGGCCTCGGTGCCGCTGAGCTGGAGGTCGCCGCGGATGACCTGGATGACCGGCGCGAGGATGGATCCCGCCATCACGGTCAGGGTCGAGGCGAACAGCAGGAGCGGCAGCGTGCCGGGCCGGACCGGAACCGGTGCGGGTTCGGATTCGGGTGCGGGAGTGCTCACCGGGCGCCTTCCAGTACGGGGGCACCGACGCCGCCGGGGCTGCTCAGGCCGTGGTTGGTCAGGTGCAGGGTGCGGGTGTTGAAGGTCATGAAGGGCTGGATGAGACCGTCGACGAAGATCAGGAAGGCGAGGGTCCCGATGCCGACGGGGCCGCCCAGCAGCCAGCCGAGGGTGAGCAGGACGGTTTCGACGCCGACCTTGGCGGCCCAGAAGGGCACCTTCAGGCGCTGGTTGAGCGAGATGACGATCAGGTCCATGGCGCGGATGCCGGTACCGCTCATGATGATCAGGGCGGAACCGTAGGAGCACAGCAGGACCGCGACGACCAGGGACGGCACGGAGGCGAACCAGCCCAGGTCGGCCAGGAGCATCAGGTCGATGAGGCTGCCGCACAGGAGGAAGGTGACGAAGGGCATCACGACCGGGCGGCGGCGGTTCCACACGGACCAGATGACGATGCACACGGCCGCGATGAGCGCCTGGGCCAGGCCGATGGTCAGCGGGAAATGCTCCAGGATGCCGAGGGAGAGGACGTCCAGGGGGTCCACGCCGAGACCGGAGTGGATGAACAGGGTGGCACCGGAGGCGAAGACCAGGCACCCCGCGAGATAGAGCGCGTAGCTCTGGATGCGGTCGCGGAGGTTGACGCGCTGACGGGGCCGGACGTGGGCGGGGGTGCTGAGTAACTTCGACATGACGGGTTCCCAATCGCGACAGATGGACGCGGGCCGCCCTGGGAGCGGAAGGAAGGGTCGGACGGCCCGCGAGTGGTGGGGGTGATCAGGCGTTGACGAAGATCAGGTTGTTGCCCGCGGGGTCGCTGATCTCGAAACGCTCACCTGTCTTGTGCGGAACGACGCCGGTGGGGCGGAGGTCTTCCACGGCCGAGTGAGCGGCGGGGATGTCCACCTGCGTGAAGGCGAGGCTGATGGGCTGGTCGCCCTTCTGGATGATCAGCTCGCCGTCGTGGCCGGTGTCGAAGACCACGGAGACGCCGGGGTACTCCTCACGGATCTTCAGGCCGAGCCGGTCGCGGTAGAAGGCGACCATGGTGTCCAGATCCGTGCAGAAGATCTTGATGACCGTCAGCTTGCCGAACATGACGTCCTACCTCTCATGAACCCCCCTTCTCCAGGGGGCTGTTGATGTGTCGACGGGGCCGGACAGGCCCGGGGCGGAGACGGAAGACGCGGGGCCTCGCCGGATCTCCCCCGACAAGAAGGAAACTACACGGTGTAGTTCGAGAAGTAAACCGGGTAGGGCAAAAAGCGATCCACCACGGGCGGGCGCCGGGGCGCGGCGCGGGCGGGATCACCGGAGGGGGCGTCACGTAAACTAGCCGGTGTAGTTTCGTTCGATTCAGGCCGGCCTGCGCGATCCGAGGAGTGAGCCATCATGACGACCCCCGCCACCGCCACCCGAACAGGGCGCCCCGCGAAGCGGACCGCGATCGACTGCGCCGCCCGCGCCGTCTTCGGCCGCGAGGGCTACACCCGCGCCAGCGTGGACACCATCGCCGCCGAGGCCGGAGTCTCCAAACGCACCATCTACAACCACTACCAGGACAAGGAGCAGCTCCTGCTGAGCGTGCTCCAGGAGAGTACGCACGCGGTGGCGGCCCATCAGGAGGAGCTGATCGACCAGCACCTGACCGATCCGGCCGACCTGAGAACCGAGCTGATGGTGCTCGGCCGCACCCTGGCCGCCCCGCAGAGCGGCTTCGAGGGGCACTTCGCCCTGGTGCGGGTCATCTTCGCGGAAGCGCCACGGCTGCCCTCCGAGGTCATCGAGAGCTGGCGCACCGAGGGGCCGCGACGCACCCAGGCGCGGCTCGCCCAGCACTTCACCGCCCTCACGGCGGCCGGCCGGCTGCACACGGACGCCCCCCAGGACGCCGCCGCCCACTTCACCCAGCTGGTCATGTCCGAGGCGTACGAACGGTCCTTCCACGGCGCCCTCCCGCTGCCCCAGGGCGAGCTGGACGCACTGGTCGCCTCGGGAGTGGCCGCCTTTCTGCGGCTGTACGGAAGCGGGTCCTGATCCGCTCGCCAGAGGACAGGCCGGCCCTCCGAGCGCGCCCCCGCGACGGAGCGCGGCGGTGGGCGATCTTCGCCGACTGCCGCGCTCCGTCCGTCATTTCCGTACCCGGTGGCGGGGCCGCGCGTTCATTCGCGCCACGCCCTCACGACCGGTCCGACGCGGTCGGCGGAAGCGAAACGAGGAGGAGCGGGAGACTTTTTGCTCCGCACGGTGTAGTTTACTTTTGAGCCGGGGCGCCCGCCCCGCCGGCACTCGTCCGTCCCTTCCGGAGGTAGTCCATGACCACCCAGCCCCTGTCCCTCGCCATCATCATCGGCAGCGCGCGCGGCGGGCGCCTCGGCGACAAGGTCGGTCACTGGTTCGCCCAGCAGGCCCGGACCCGCGGCGACCTGACGGTCGATGTGATCGACGTTCTGGAACACCCGCTGCCGCTGTCCATGCCGGCGATGGGCGAGGAGCCGGCCGACCACGTGCGCCCGGTCAAGGACGCCCTGTCCCAGCGGCTGGCGGCGGCCGACGCCTTCGTCGTGGTCACCCCGGAGTACAACCACTCCTACCCCGCCTCGCTGAAGAACATCATCGACTGGCACCTGCAGGAGTGGGCCGCCAAGCCGGTCGGCCTCGTGTCCTACGGCGGCATGAGCGGCGGCCTGCGGGCCGCCGAACACCTGCGGCAGGTCTTCGCCGAGCTGCACGCCATGACGGTGCGCGAGATGGTCAGCCTGCACAACCCCTGGACCGCCTTCGTGGACGGCGAAGCGCCCCAGGGCGCGGACGCGGCGGCGAAGAAGCTGCTGGACCAGGTGGCCTGGTGGGGCAAGGCGCTGCGCACCGCGCGCACCGAACAGCCCTACGCCCTCTGAGCCCGCCCGCACCACGGTGCCGTCGGCACGGACAGCGTCGTGGGACCCGCACGGCTCCCACGACGCCAGGGCGGCACCGGCGCCCGTTCCCACCGCAGTCGGACGTCCGGAAGGTGAAGTTCCCATGCCGTCGATCAGCTACAGCGACGCGGTCAACGAAGCCCTGGAACAGCTGGACGACCTCGGGTACGAGCGCGGACAGGGTGTGGACCTGGCCAACCACGGCCCGATGGGCGCCGAGGCCCTGGCCCTGCTCGGGCAGGAGGACGAAGTCGCCCGGTGGGTACGGCGCTACCGGGCCGCGATGGAGCACCACGAGCCGCCCGCCGCGCGCTTCGCCCTGGACCCCGCGGACGAGTCCTCCTGGCGCCCCGCGCTCGGGAGCTTCGACCGGGCCGGGGACTGGGAGCACCTCTTCGTCCGCGAGCTGGCCGGGGCGCACTGGCGCGAGGTGCTGGTCCGCTGGTGGCCGCGTCTGCTCCCGGGCCTCTTCGCCGGTCTGACCCACGGCCTCATCCGCACCGCGCACGCGGTACGCGGCCTGTACGCCGCCGCCGGCGAGCCCACGCGGCTCCAGCTCCGCGAGCTGGCCCGCGGCCTGGCGTACTGGGCCGCCCGCTACACCGAGCTTCCCGGCCGCCCGCGGCTGCGCGGCTCCTACGACCTGCCCGCCGCGGTCGCCGCGCTGCCCCGCGTGGCGCAGGACGGCCCGATGGGACCGGGCACCGCCCGTCGGCGGCTGGACGGGCTCGACGGGCTGCCGGGCTACAACGAGTCGCTGGAGTGGCTGGCCCCGGAGCAGGCGCCCCGGCTGCTGAGCGAGATGACGGTCCAGTTCGCCGACGTCTTTCTCGGCCACCCCGAGGTCTACCCGGTCCCGCTGATCCACGGCGTCACCGCACCGGCCGCCGTACGCATCCTGCTCCCGCACCTGCCGCACGGGCTCCACGAGCCGACGCTGGCCCAGCTGTGGCAGGTGCACGCGGCGTTCCTGCTGGCCTTCACCACCGACCGGCGCGACGAGGGCACGGCGGCCTGGCGGTCGGAGGTCCCGGACCTGCCGCCGATGGACGAACTGGGCGCGCGGGCCGCCGAACACGGCGACGAGCACGTCATCAAGTTCACCGAGGCGTGCCTGCGCGAGTACGCCCTGCTGCCCGACCCCCGCTACCCGGCCGCCGCGTTCGCCGCGCAACGCCGCATCACCCGCCTGGACGCGGGCGGCGGTGCCGGGGGCGCGCGATCCGGCAGGCCCTCGCCCGCGTAGCGCTGCTCCGGCCCGGTCAGCGCAGGGCGCGCAGGCGCCTGCGCGCCGGGCCCAGCGCCCGGCCCCGGGAGGACACGTCCGCCCAGGGGTTCGTGCGGGCCTGTTCCAGTACGCCGTCGGTGTCCGTCAACGTCCAGCTGCGGGCGGTCACTTCCTTGTCGTCGAGCTGCTCCCACGAGAGGGGCGCGGCGACCGGCGCGCCCTCCTCCGGCCGGACCGACCAGGGGGCGACCGCCGTCTGCGCGTAGGCGTTGCGCTGGACGTCGAGGTAGAGGCGGTCGCCGCGGGACTGTTTGCGTACGGCCGTGGTCAGCGCGTCCGGGTGGCGCTCGGCGAGGGTGTCCGCGACCTCCTTGGCGAAGGCGCGGGAGTCGTCGAACGTGGTGTTCCCGTCGAGGGGCACGATCACGTGCAGACCCTTGGAGCCCGTGGTCATGAGCGTGGACGGCAGCCGCAGCTGGTCGAGGAGCTCGCCGAGCCGGTGCGCCGCCTCCCGTACGGCCGGGAAGCCGTCCCCGGGAGGGTCGAGGTCGAAGACCAGCCGGTCGGGCCGGTCGACGCGGCCGGCCCGGGAGAGCCAGCGGTGGAAGGTGAGGCACGCCTGGTCGGCCAGGAAGACGAGGGTGGCACTGTTGTCGCACACGGTGTGCGTGACGGTGCCGCCCTCCTTGGCCACCCGCTCCCGGCGCACCCACTCGGGGTAGTGGGCGGGGGTGTCCTTCTGCATGAAGCGCGGGCCTTCGGTGCCGTCGGGACGTCGCTCCAGCATGAGGGGCCGGTCGCGCAGCTGGGGCACCATGAACGCCGACACCCGCCGGTAGTAGCCGGCGACGTCGGCCTTGGTGATACCGCAGTCGGGGAAGAGGACCTTTCCGGGCCGGTGGACGGTCACCGTGCGGTGTCCGGCCCGCACGGTCGTGGTGTCGTCACTCGTCGTCATCGCCTCTCCTGAACTCGCTCCGGGCCGTACAGCCGCAGCGGCCGTACTCGAAACAGCGCGAGCACGGGCCCGCCCGGGTGGGCGGGCCCGCGCGGCGCAGGGAGGGTGGCGGGGCGTTCAGGGCGCCCCGCCACCCACTCCCCGCCGCGCTCTCACCGTACGACCACCTTCTCCGCCAGGAGCTTCACGGCGGCCGCGATCGAGTCCGCGTCGATGCCCGACGCGTTGAGCTGCTCCGGCTCCGTGGCGGAGCCCGGCATGTTCCCCACGGCCAGGCGGACCAGCCGCGGCACCGGGCGCCCGTCGGCGAACACCTCGGCGACCGCGTCGCCCAGGCCGCCCTGCGGATGGTGGTCCTCCACCGTCACCAGGCAGCCGGTGGCCTCCGCCGCCGCCTGTACGGCGCGCTCGTCGACCGGCTTGACCGAGTACAGGTCGACGACCCGGACCGGCAGGCCGTCCTGGGCGAGCAGGTCGGCGGCGCGCAGCGCCTCGTGGACCGTCACACCCGCGGCGAGCAGGGTGAGCCTGTCGTCGTCGCCGGAGCGCAGCAGCTTGCTGCCGCCGACCGGGAACTCCTCGTCGGGCCCGTAGAGGACGGGCATCGCGCCCCTGCTGGTGCGCAGGTAGCGCACGCCCCGGCTCTGCGCGTCGCCCTCCGCCATCGCGGCGACGAGGTGCGCGGTCTGGTTGGCGTCGCACGGGTACAGGACGGTGCTGCCGTGTACGGCGCGGAACATCGCGAGGTCTTCGAGTCCCATCTGGGAGGGCCCGTCCTCGCCGATGGCCACTCCGGCGTGCGAGCCGACCACGTTGATGCCGGCCCTGCTGACCGCCGCCATCCGCACGAAGTCGTGGGCGCGGGTGAGGAACGCCGCGAAGGAGGAGGCGTACGGGACGTAACCGCGCGTCTGCATCCCGACCGCCGCCGCGACCAGTTGCTGCTCGGCGATGTAGCACTCGAAGAACCGGTCCGGATGCTCCTTCGCGAAGAACTGCGCCCGCGTGGAGTCGCTCACCTCGCCGTCCAGGGCCACGACGTCGGGGCGCGCGGACCCGAGTGCGGCGAGCGCCTCGCCGTACGCGTTGCGGGTGGCGACCTCGTCGCCCCGCTCGTAGCGCGGCAGTTCCAGCGGGCCCCCGGCGGGGGCGGCCGCGCTCCGGCCGGTGTGCGGCGTGTTGACCTCCACCCGGACGAACCGGGGGCCGCCGAGCTCCTCGATCGCTTCCCCCGCGTCCTCCAGGGGCTTGCCGTGCCTGCCCTCCTGGTCCTCCACGGCGGCGACGCCGCGCCCCTTGCGGGTGCGCGCGATGACCGCGGTGGGCCGCCCGGTGGTCGAGCGCGCCTCGTCGAAGGCGGCGTCGACGGCCTCGACGTCGTGCCCGTCGACCTCGACGGTGTGCCAGCCGAAGGCGCGCAGCCTGCGGGTGTACGCCGCCAAGTCCCAGCCGTGCCGGGTGGGACCGCGCTGCCCGAGCCGGTTGACGTCGACGACCAGGGTGAGGTTGTCGAGGCGCTGGTCGGCCGCGTGCTCGACGGCCTCCCACACCGATCCCTCCGCCATCTCGCTGTCGCCGCTCAGTACCCACACGCGGTAGGGGACCCGGTCCAGACGCTTGCCCGCCAGGGCCACGCCGACGCCGACCGGCAGCCCCTGCCCGAGCGAGCCCGTCGCCACGTCCACCCAGGGGAGCCTGGGGGTGGGGTGTCCTTCGAGGCGGCTGCCGAGCCGCCGGTACGTCAGCAGTTCCTCGTCGTCGACGGCGCCGGCCGCCCGGTACATGGCGTACAGCAGGGGCGACGCGTGGCCCTTGGAGAGGATGAACCGATCGTTGCCGGGATGGTCGGGCCGGTCGAAGTCGTAGTGCAGATGCCCGGCGAGGAGTACGGCCGCGAGGTCCGCCGCCGACATCGACGAGGTCGGATGGCCCGACTGGGCCGCGTCGGCGGCCCGTACCGCGTCGACCCTCAGCTGCTGTCCGAGCTGGATGAGCTGTTCGCTGTCCATGTCACTCCTTGTGGTCACCCCTCAGGTCACCCCTTGGGTGTGCTGGTCGTCCGGCCGCCCGCGCGGGCCGGGGATCCTGGCCAGTTCCGGTGACGAGGTGTCGAGCGGGACCGACCAGGACCGTACGAGGCCCAGCTGTACGGCCTGGCGCGGCAGTACGGCGTCGAGCGCCCAGTCGGCCGCGACCCGGATCCGGTTCCCCGGCATGGCGGCGAGGTGGTAACCGCGCGTGACCGCGCCCGCGACCGGCCCGGACAGCGGGATCCCGAGCGGGTTGGCGGCGGCCTTGACCCCGCCGAGGTCCACGAGGAACCCCATGTCGTGGTGGCGGTACGCCTGCCGTTCCCCGTACCCCAGGGACGCGGCGACGTTGCGGCCCGCCACCTTTCCCTGCCGGGCGGCGTGCTGCGCGGTCATCGGGGTGAACTCCCCCGGCCGGGTGAGGTCCGGCACGGCCGCGGCGTCGCCGCAGGCGAAGACCTCCGGGTGTCCGGGCACGTTCAGTCCGGGTTCGACGAGCAGGCGCCCGCGTTCGACCGGCAGGCCGACCTCGGAGACCAGCGGGTCGGGACGTACGCCGACGCACCAGATCAGGGACTTGGTGTCGACGAACTCGCCGTCGTCCAGCCGGACCCCTTCCGGGGTGGCCTCCCTGACGGACGTCCGCGTCCGTACGTCGACCCCGCGCCCGCGCAGCACCTTGTCCGCGGTCCGCGACAGGCGCCGGTCCAGTTCGGGAAGGATGCGCGGCGCGATGTCGAGGAGCAGCCAGCGCGGCTTGTGCTTGGCGTGGCGCCAGGCGCGCTGCTTGCGGACGAGGGCGTCGGTGAACATCTTGCCCTGGGCGGCGACCTCGGTCCCGGTGTAGCCGGCGCCGACGACGACGAAGGTGCAGCGCGCGACGCACTCGTCGGGGTCGCCGGTGGCGGCGGCCAGTTCGATCTGGCGCGTCACGTGGTCGCGCAGGTAGAGGGCCTCGGGCAGGCCCCGGAACCCGTGGGCGTACTCGGAGACGCCGGGGACCGGCAGCAGCTTGTTGACGCTGCCGACGGCCAGTACGAGCCGGTCGTACTCCAGCTCGCCCGTGTCGCCCTCGGGGCCCGTGTAGTGCACGCGGCGTGACGCCAGGTCGACGCGGTCCGCCGCGCCGAGGACCAGCCGTACGCGCGGGAGCGTCCCCGGCAGCGAGACCGTCACCCGGCGCGGTTCGAGGATGCCGGCGGCGACCTGCGGCAGGAGGGGCAGGTAGAGGAAGTAGTCGGTGGGGTTGAGGAGGACGATCTCGGCCCTGTCCCGGACCTCCCGGGAGAGGGTCCTCGCGGCCTGATGGCCGGCGAATCCGGCTCCGACGATCACGACGCGGGGACGTTGACGGGTCACGCTTTCACCTCGTGCACGGGGCTGGGGCGATGGACCTTCCCGGTGCCCCCGAGCCCGGGGGCCAAACACCGGGCGGTGCGGGTTTCCCCGGGTACGCGCTGGTTACCCGGCCCGCAGAAACCGTTCGCGCTGGAGGCACTTCCCATGACCGAGTTCGGATATTTCCTGTCGAGCGAGGAGTTCGGCCCCAAGGACCTCGTCGAACAGGCCCGGATGGCCGAGCAGGCCGGCTTCCAGGCCCTGTGGATCTCCGACCACTACCATCCGTGGAACGAGGAACAGGGGCAGAGCCCCTTCGTCTGGTCGGTGATCGGCGCCCTGTCCGAGGCGGTCTCCCTGCCGGTGCAGACCGCCGTCACCTGTCCGACCGTACGCATGCACCCGGCCGTGGTCGCCCAGGCCGCGGCCACGGCGGCCGTCCAGCTGGGCGAGGGGCGGTTCCGGCTCGGCGTGGGCAGCGGCGAGGCGCTCAACGAGCACATCCTGGGCGGCGCCTGGCCCAGCACCCGGGTGCGGCTGGAGATGCTGGAGGAGGCCGTACAGCTGATCCGCAACCTCTTCGACGGCAACGAGGTCAGCCACGAGGGCAAGCACTACACGGTGGAGAACGCCCGGCTCTACACCGTGCCCGACGAGCACGTCCCGATCGACGTCTCCGCCTTCGGCCCCAAGGCCATGGCGCTGGCCTCGCGCATCGGCGACGGGCTGATCACCATGGCCCCCGACGGGGAGTCGGTGGCCCGCTTCCGGAAGGGCGGCGGCGGCTCCAAGCCGGTCAGCGGCGGCACCAAGGTCTGCTACGGGCCCGACCGCGACGCGGCGGTGCGCACGGTCCACCGGCTGTGGCCGAACGAGCAGTTGCCCGGCGAACTGGGCCAGGTCCTGCCCACACCACGCCACTTCGAGCAGGCGTCGACCCTCGTCACCGAGGACATGGTCGCCTCGAACGTGGTGTGCGGCGACGACGCGGACGCGCACGCCCGTGAGCTGCTGGCCTACGCCGACGCCGGTTTCGACCGGGTGTACGTGAACCAGATCGGCCCCGACCAGCGCGGCTTCTTCGACTTCTACCGCACGAAGGTGCTGCCGCAGGTCCTGGGCACCTGAGGCCGGGCACGGAAGACCGGGCACGGAAGACCGGGCACAGGGGGCCGGGCGCGTGAGACCGATGGAGCGCACCGTCTCGCATCTCAAGATACGCGTCTCACATTTCGGCATGCCCGCGTAACGTACGGCGTACCGCTTCCGCGAGAAGCCGAGAGAAGGAGTACGCCATGCCGGAGGAAACCGCGGTCTACACCCATGGGCACCACGAGTCGGTGCTGCGCTCGCACAGCTGGCGGACCGCCGCCAACTCGGCGGCGTACCTGCTGGGCGAACTGCGGCCGGGGCTGGACGTGCTGGACGTGGGCTGCGGTCCCGGCACCATCACGGCCGACCTGGCCGCGCTCGTCGCCCCCGGCCGGGTGACGGCGGTCGACGCGGCCGGAGACGTGCTCGGGCGGGCGCGCGAGGTGGCGGCGGAACGCGGCCTGACCAACGTGGAGTTCGCGGTGGCCGATGTCCACGAGCTCGGTTTCCCCGACGACTCCTTCGACGTCGTCCACGCCCACCAGGTGCTCCAGCACGTCGGCGATCCGGTGCGGGCGCTGCGGGAGATGCGCCGGGTGTGCCGCCCCGGCGGCGTCGTCGCGGCGCGCGACAGCGACTACGCGGCGATGACGTGGTTCCCCCAGGTGCCGCTCATGGACGAGTGGCAGCAGCTGTACGGCCGGGTCGCCCGCGCGAACGGCGGCGAACCGGACGCGGGCCGCAGGCTCCTGTCCTGGGCGCGGCGCGCCGGCTTCACCGGCGTACGGGCCTCGGCGGCGGCCTGGTGCTTCGCCACGCCGGAGGAGCGCGCCTGGTGGAGCGGGCTGTGGGCGGACCGTACGACGGCATCCGTGTACGCCGAACTGGCGGTGGACGGCGGCCACACGACCGCGGACGGACTGGCGGCGATCGCGGGGGCGTGGCGCGAGTGGGGCGGCCGGGACGACGCGTGGTTCATGGTGCCGCACGGGGAGGTGCTCTGCCGCGTGTGACGCACGGAGCGGGTGGCCCGTGCGGCTGCGGGGCCGGTTCCCCACCCCGCTTCCCGCTGGTCATGGTGGGGCTCCGCCGTGTGAGGGGCTCCGCCCCAGGTCCCGGACACCCCCGGGCGTGTCCTCGAGCGGCGGAGCCGCGAAGTGTCACAGCGGGAAAGGGCGGGGTGGGGAACGGGCCCCGCGGGGCACCGGTCCGCACCCCGCGCGTACACCGGTCGGGCGGCCGGGCCACCAACTACCCTGGCCCCCATGGAGATCCTCGGAACCACGCTGCGCATCTGCGTCGACGACCTGGAGGCCACGGTGGTCTTCTACGAACGCCTCACCGGAAGCCGCGCCCTGCGCTTCGAGCGCGGCGGAGTCTCCGTCGCCGCGGTCGGCTGCTTCCTCCTGATGAGCGGTCCCGAGTCCGAACTCGAAGTGCTGCGCAAGGTGTCGGCCACCATCGCCGTCAAGGACGTCGACGAGGCGGGTGCGGCCCTGACCGGGGCCGGCGCCCGCATCATCGCGGGCCCCGTCCCGACCCCGGTGGGCCGCAACCTGATCGCCGCGCACCCGGACGGCTCGGTCTTCGAGTACGTCGACCGGCGCGCCGTCCTCTGACCGCGGCCGCTCCCCCGCCGGCTACTCCCCCGCCGGCCGCATCCGGTAGTCGTACGCCTCGGGCAGCGGCTCGTCACCGGCCGCCGCCGCCCACACCTCGCCCAGTACCTCCGCGCCCTCGCGCAGGTCGGGCACCTCGAAGCCGGCGTCGAAGAGCGCGCGGGCGCCCTCCCTGTCCCCCTCGGCGACGAGGAGCTGCGCCTCGACGAGCCGGAAGCGGCCGCTCTCGCGCACGGCGGGGGGCAGCCCCTCCCAGACGGCGCGGGCCGCCCGCGGACGCCGTACCGCGAGAAGCGCGGCGATCGCCTCGCGGCCGAGGGCGGCCGTCGCCGCCGTCCACGCCTCGCCGTCGGACCGCTCCTGGTGCCCGCCGTCGCCCCGCTCCTGACGGAGGAGATCGTCGAACGCCTCGGCGTAATGGTCGGCGGCGCGCTCGGAGTTGCCCGCCTCCCGGTCGGCGACGGCGAGGCAGCGCAGCAGCGGCCAGCGCACGGAGGCCGGTTTGAGCCCCCGCTCCCAACTGCGCACGGCCTGGGCCACATCGCCCGCGTGCCACTGGGCGACCCCCAGGTGGTACTCGGTGAGGGGCTCCGCCGGCGCCGTCTCCAGCATGTCCCGCCAGTGCGGCGCGACCAGCGACGGGCCCGGGAGGGCCGCCTCGCGCGGCGCCGGGAAGGTGCCGCTGCGCTCCAGCTCCAGCCAGGGCAGCTGCTGTTCGCCGAGCGTCGCCTCGTCGAAGGGCGTGCCGGGGAGTTCCAGTGCGGCGCGCACGACTTCGAGCGCGCCCCATCCGGAGCCGGTGGCGAGCGACTCCCCGGGCGCGTGGTCGGCGTACGGCCGCCACGCCTCGTAGGCCGCCTCCACCCGCGCGCGCGGCAGCGCGTCCTCCAGCCGGGCCTCCGCCTCCGCGCGGGCCGCCGCCCAGTCCCCGCCGTGCACCGCCCCGGGGTCGGCGGCCAGCGGACCGTACGCCTCCAGCCAGCTGAACTCGGCGCCGGCCTCCAGCGGTACGTGCTCCAGCTGGGTACGGGCGAGGCCGGCCTGGATCTCGGCATACCCCGGGGTCCCCGGCTCGGTCAGCCACCGCTGCCAGCGCCGCCCGCCGCGCCCCGCGCCCCACAGGAACAGCTTGCGGCCGCGCAGCAGATCGGTGGAGGTCTGGACGAGCCCCTGCCCGTCGGCGCCGAGCGAGGCGATCCACTTGCGGGCCCCTTCGGGCACCTCGTAGAAGTAGCCGGCCGGGAACTCGCCGCGCAGCGGGTACGTACGGTCGACACCGTCGCCGTGGGAACGCGGCACCGGCACGCGCCGCAGGCGCCGTTCGTACCCGAAGTGCCAGGCCTCGTCCGCCGGGGCGAGCACCCGGGTCCCCTCGTCCTCCGGGACCGCCGTGCTGGACCACCAGTAGGTGGGCACGGTCCGCTCGTGCGGGTTGCGTATCCGTACGCCGACGTACAGGAAGTCGGAGTCGGCCGGCAGCCACAGGTCCACCTGGAAGGGCAGGTCGCGCAGCCGTTCCCACTCCCAGAGCCGGACCATGTCGCCGCCGTCGGGGGCGGGGACGACCGCGGCGTGCAGCGGGGCGCAGGACAGCGTCGTGTGCCCGGTCGCGCCGATGTTCCACTCCAGGCCGCCGGAGAACCAGGCGCCGTTGAGTGCGAAGTCGGCGGGCTGGAGGACCGGGTTGCGGTAGAGCAGTTCGCGTCCCGTCGGTTTGTGGAACAGCGAGTGCACGCGCCCGCCGAGCCCCGGCAGCACGGTCGCGCGCAGTCGGTCGTTCTCGATGACGATCGCGTCGAAATCCGTCCGCGCGCGCTCGCGTCCGTATCCGTCCAGGACGCGTACGGGCAGGAGGGTGCGCAGCGGTTCGTAACCGGCCTGGCGGGCCATGTCGCGCGGCAGGCGGGCGCGCGAACGCTCGTCGAGGGCGTGCGTCCCGTCGAGGGGGCGGAGCACCGGCAGTGGGTTCTCCGGCCCCAAAGGGGCGGCGGGCAGGGTCAGTACGGCGCGTCGCACGGTCGTGGCCAAGGCAGTCTCACTCCCTCACACGGGCCGCCGTCCACCGGCGCCCGACGCCCATCCGAACACGGCGGGCGCCTCCCTGACCAGGGGGTCCTGGGGAAGACCGCCGGGGGTCAGCGGCGCATTTCCGAGGTGATCGCCCACCGTTCGTGGTCGCGCCAGGCCCCGTCGACGTGGATGAAGTCCGGTGAGAAGCCCTCCAGCCGGAACCCGGCCGCGCGGACGAGCGCGAGGGACGCCTTGTTCGCGGGCTGGACGTTGGCCTCCAGCCGGTGCAGGCCCATGGGGCCGAAGGCCCGGTCCATGACCAGGCCGAGGCCCTCGCTCATCAGACCGCGGCCCGCCGCGTGCGCGAACGCGCCGTAGCCCAGCGCGCCGCACAGGAAGTTGCCCCCGACGATGTTGTTGATGTTGATGAAGCCCGCGATGCGGCCGTCCGGGCGCTCGCACACCAGGAAGCCGACCCGTGCCGGGTTGTCGATGAGCAGATCCGCGTAGGCGGCGTACGCGGCGGGCCGCTCCGGCGGGAAGAGCCACGGGTGGTGCAGGCTCCTGCTCTCGCGCGCCAGCGCGGTGAACTCGTCGGCGTCGGCGTGGCTGAAGTACCGCAGGCCCACGCGCGGGCCTTCGGCGAGGTAAGCGGCGCGCTCGGGGCTCTCGGACATCCCTCCAGGCTACTTCCGCCCCTCCCCGGCGCACGCGACCGGGCGGGCGGGCGTGTGAGGGGGAGCAGCGCCGGCCGAGCGAGCCCCTGGTCATTGGAGGCTCCAGGACGCCGGTGTCCTCGGGGGCGCTGGTGACCGTCACCGGCTTGACGCCCCGGTTGCCGTAGGAGGCGTCGCCGCTCGCCGCGACGACGAACTCCAGCCGTGTCCGGCCCCGTAGCGGTGCACGATGCCGGAGGGCGAGACGGTGCGGGGACGGCTCACGCCGGGCACGCGGACCGGTGCGACGATGCGCTGGACGAGCAGGGCCTGTGAAGAGACGGCTCGGGCCGGTCCTGCCGACGGCGCGCGGAAGTGCGTTGTCGGACCCGGCTGTTACGTTCCGGGGATGACGAAACGCGTTCCCTTCACCGGTGGCGAGAAGGAAAGTCTCCAGGTCTCCCTGGACCGGCACCGCGATGCCGTGCTGTGGAAGCTCGACGGCCTCGACGACGAGCAGCTGCGCCGGCCCATGACCCCGTCGGGGACCAGCCTGCTGGGTCTGGTGAAGCATCTGGCGAGCGTCGAGTACGGCTGGTTCTGCACCACGTTCGGGCGCGAGAGCGAGCCCTTGTGGTTCGAGCCGCAGGACGACATGACGGTGACCGAGGGCGAGTCCGCCGCGGACATCGTGGAGCTCTACGGCCGCGCGCGGGCCGCCGCCGACCGGGCCGTGGCCGAGCTCGGCCTGGAGACACGGGGCACCTCGTGGTCGGGCAACACCGTGTCGATGCGCTGGGTGCTCATCCACATGCTGGAGGACACCGCGCGGCACGCGGGTCACATGGACATCATGCGTGAGCTCCTCGACGGGGCGACGGGCGACCACCCGGGGGCCTGAGCGCCTGCCGCCTCACCGCAGCGCGGGCACGTCGAGGGTGAGGGTGCGGGCGTCCGTGTCGAGTACGGCGGGCACGCCGAGCGGCATGGTCAGGGCGGTCGCGCAGTGCCCGAAGCCCAGCTCCTCGACGACCGGCACCCCCAGGGAGCCCAGCCGGTCGTACAGCAGCGTCCGCACCTCCTCCTCGTACGGGCCGCACCCCTCCCACGAGCCGAGGGCGATACCCGCCACGCCGTCCAGCCAGCCGGAGCGCAGCAGCTGGGTGAGGATCCGGTCGAGGCGGTACGCCTCCTCGCCGATGTCCTCGATCAGCAGCAGGCCGCCGCGGGCGCCGGGCCTGGCGTACGGAGTGCCCAGGTCGGCGGCGAGCAGGCTGACGCAGCCGCCGAGCGTGACGCCGCGCGCCCGGCCGGGGACCAGGACGCCCGCCGCCTCCAGGCCGAGGGTCATGACCGACTCGGGCTCGAAGAGCGTGGCCCGCAGCGCGTCCCGCGTCGGGCCGTCCTCGAGGAAGGGGACGCTCGCGGCCATCGGCCCGTGCAGCGTGGCCAGGCCCAGCCGTACGGCGAAGGCCTCGTGCAGCGCGGTGATGTCGCTGTAGCCGACGAAGACCTTGGGGCCGGCCGCGCGCATCGCCGCCCAGTCGACCAGGTCCACCATGCGCTGGGCGCCGTAGCCGCCCCGCGCGCAGATCACCGCGTCCACCGACGGGTCGCACCAGGCCTCCTCCAGGTCCCGGGCCCGCGCCCCGTCCGATCCCGCCAGATATCCGAACTCCCGGTGCAGGTCCCGTACATGGGGACCGACCACCGGTTCGAGGCCCCAGCTCCGCAGGATGCCGAGGCCCTCTTCGAGCCGCTCCGGGGGGACGGGCCCGCTGGGGGCCACGACGGCGACCCGCGCCCCCGCCCTCAGTCGCGCGGGCCTGGTCAGAGGAGTCAGAGGAGGCGCAGGAGTCGAAGGAGCGAGGGGCGTCAGAGGCGCAGGGGTCATGTGGTGAGTTCCAGACGGGGTACGTCGTCGCGGTCGATGCCGAAGGTCTGGGCGTAGAGGGAGAGTTCGGCCTCCAGCGCGCGGGTCACGGTCCCGGCCCTGCGGAAACCGTGCCCCTCCCCCTCGAAGGCGAGGTACGCGTGCGGGACGCCGCGTCCCGCCATGCGCTCCAGGAACCTCTCGCACTGCGCGGGCGGGCAGATCACGTCGTCGAGCCCCTGGAGCAGCAGGAACGGCGCGGTGATCCCGTCGGCCCGGTACAGGGGCGAACGGTCGCGGTAGCGGTCGGGACAGGCGGCGCGCGGTCCGACCAGGCTCTCCAGGTACCGCGACTCGAAGTCGTGGGTCCCGTCCGTCGCCCAGCCTTCCAGGTCGAGGACCGGGTAGATCACGGTGCCGCAGGCATAGACGTCGGTGCCGGCCAGCGAGGCCGCCGCCGTCCAGCCGCCCGCGCTGCCGCCGCGGATCGCGAGCCTGCGCGGATCGGCCGTGCCCTCCTCGGCCAGGGCGACGGCGACGGCGGCGCAGTCCTCGACGTCCACGACGCCCCACTGTTCGCGCAGCCGGTCGCGGTACTCGCGTCCGTACCCGGCGGAGCCGCCGTAGTTGACCTCGGCGACGCCGATCCCGCGCGAGGTGAAGTAGGCGATCTCCAGGTCGAGTACGAGCGGGGCGCGCCCGGTCGGCCCGCCGTGCGCCCACACCACGTACGGCGGCAGTTCGTCGCCGGGGGCGATGCGGCCGGGGTTGTGCGGCGGGTAGATGTGGGCGTGGATCCCGTGGCCGTCGGGTCCGGTGAAGACCCGGATCTGCGGCTCGGGATAGAAGGCGGGGTCCACCGGGTCCTCGTGCGCGGAGCCGATGACCCGGGTGCGCCCGGTGCGGGTGTCGAGCTCCATGACCTCGTACGCGCTGCGCGGGCTGGCGGCGACGCCGACGACCCGGCTGCCGTGCACGGCGAGCGTGGGGGCCCACTCGGTCCAGGGGCCCGCCGAGTCGACGACCTCGCAGCTCTCCGGGTCGAGGATGCCCAGCGCGGTGGCGCCGCTGCCGTGGATGACGGCGATCAGGCCGTTGTCCAGCGGGTGGAACCAGCGCAGGCCGATCTTCCACAGCGGCCCGCCGAACTCCTCGGCGCGGGCGCAGAGCGGGGCCGCCGTTCCCCGGTGCGGGTCCGCGCGGTACAGGTTCCACCACCCGTCGGCGTCACTGGCGTAGAGCAGCTGTCCGTCGGCGGTCCAGTCGACCTGGGGGACCGACTCCTCGGGTCCGCCGGCGAAGCGCCGCGGGTCCCGGAAGGTGCCGTCCTCGGCGATGTCCGCGAGGATCACTTCCGTGCCGTCCCAGGGCATCCGGGGATGGTCCCAGGCGATCCAGGCCGCCCGCAGCCCGTCCGGGGAGACACGGGGCCCGGTGACGAAACGGTGCGCGCCGTCGGAGAGTTCGCGGACGGCGGCGCGGTCCTCGGCGGCCGAGCCGTCGAGCGGTACGGCGGCGATGACGCGCCGTACGTCGGTGGGGGCCCCGCCCGTGAATTCCTCCAGCACGCACCACACCTCGCCCGCCGCGCCCCGGTCCACGCGCAGCTGCGGGTCGGCCCAGCGCAGCCCGCCGCCGACGGCCGAGACGGGGGTGAGGGGCCGGGGCGCGGCGCCGGGCGCGTCGGGTTCGTACGCGTAGAGCCGCTGGTCGGGGTAGTGGACGAAGACGACGAGCGGCCCGCCCACCGCGCGCTGGGCGCCGGCCCAGGGCAGGCCGCCGTACTCGACGACTCGGCTGCGTACGTTCCAGGGTGCGGGCAGAACCGATTCCTCGGCGCCGTCCGCCCGCCGGCGCACCAGCGCGCGCCGGCCGCCCTCGGTGGGGCGCGGCACGGTCCACCACACCTCGTCGCCGACCATGCCGACGTACTCCGGGTGCCCGCCGTGCGAGGCGGCGAGCCCGGCGCCGATCGGCGACGGCCAGCTTCCGTACGGCCCCGTGGGCACCATGCCTTTCAACTCCCCGTGCTGGGCGGTCCGCTGCGCGTCTGCCGTGCGGTCCGGCTAGGCGGTCTTCAGGTAATGGTCGAGCACCCGGACGCCGAAGTGGAGGGCCTCGACCGGAACGCGTTCGTCCACGCCGTGGAAGAGCGCCCCGTAGTCGAAGTCGACCGGCAGCTTCAGCGGCGAGAAGCCGTACCCCGTGATGCCGAGCCGGGAGAACTGCTTGGCGTCCGTGCCGCCCGACATGCAGTACGGCACGACGTGCGCGCCGGGGGCGAAGTGCTCCACCGCGGCGCGCAGTTTCGCGTACGTCGGCGAGTCGGTGGGCGCCTGGAGGGCGGTCTCCCGGTGGTGGAACTCCCAGTCCACCTGGTCTCCCGTGAGCAGGTCCATGGTCTGGCGGAACTCCTCCTCGCCGCCGGGCAGGAACCGCCCGTCGACGTAGGCGGTCGCCCGCCCCGGGATGACGTTGACCTTGTAACCGGCGTCCAGCATGGTGGGGTTGGCACTGCCCCGTACCGTCGCCTCGACCAGCTCGGCGGCCGGGCCCAGCTTGTTGAGCAGCGCGTCCACGTCGAAGCCGGGCGCGTCGAAGTCCGGTGCGTCGAGGTGGTGCAGGGCGGCGAGCTCGGTGAGGGCGGCCCGGACGGTCGGGGTGAGCCGCACCGGCCACTCGTACGCGCCGATCCGGGCGATGGCGGCGGCCAGCCTGCTCACGGCGTTGTCCCGGTTGACCTTGGAGCCGTGGCCCGCCGTGCCGACGCCGGTGAGCTTGAGCCAGCCGGTGCCCCGCTCCCCCGCGGCGATCGGGTAGATCTCCATGCCGGGGCCCGCGTGGAAGGTGTAGGCGCCGGATTCGCTGATGCCTTCCGTGCAGCCCTCGAAGAGCTCCGGGTGCTCGGCGGCGAGGAAGCCGGAGCCGTCGGCCGCGCTGGCCTCCTCGTCGGCGGTGAAGGCGAGCACGATGTCGCGGCGGGGCCGGGTGCCGGAGCGCGCCCAGGCCCGTACGACGGCGAGGACCATCGCGTCCATGTTCTTCATGTCGATGGCGCCACGGCCCCAGACCACCCCGTCGCGGACCTCCCCGGAGAAGGGGTGCACGCTCCAGTCGGCGGGCTCGGCGGGTACGACGTCGAGGTGGCCGTGGACGAGGAGGGCGTCGGCGGACGGGTCCGTGCCGGCGATCCTGGCCATGACGTTGGTCCGTCCGGGGGTCCGTTCGAGCAGGAGGGGCGCGAGCCCGGCACCGGCCAGCCGCTCGGCGACGTACTCGGCCGCCGGGCGCTCGCGGCAGTCGCCGCCGCCCCGGTTGGTGGTGTCGATCCGGATGAGGTCGGACGTGAAGGTCACGACCTCGTCGAGCGCGAGCGCGTCGATCGTTCCCCCGTCGACCGGCTGCTGATGCCGATGCTGGTCAGCCATACTGCTCCTCCACCGCGGCCGAGACGACAGTCGTCACGGCCTTGAACGTACGAATGCCCTCATACATCGTCCCGCTGGTGTACGCGACACGCCGCTCTCCGGTCGCCTCCACCCCCGGCACCACGGTCGCGGCGCCGGAGAGGTGCTCCGCGTCGAACTCCAGCTCCACGGCGAACGGGCCGCCGCGCACCGGTGCGTGGCGTACGGCGAGAGCCGTCGCCTCCTTCGCGGCGGCCCTGATGTCGGCGGCGGTGCGGGCCGGGGTGCGGCACACCGCGGCGTACCGCGAGACGTGGTCCTTGACCGCGACCCTGCGGGCCCCGGGAGCGTACCCCTTCGCGTCCTCGCAGGTCAGATCGTCACCGGTGACAAGGATCACCGGTACGCCGTACTCCGCGACGACATGGGAGTTGAGCAGGCCCTCACTGGCCCGCTCGCCGTTGACCCACACGCCCGTGATGGAGTTGGCGAGGTAGGTGTGCGCGAGGACGCCCTCGGTGCCGGCGCCGGTGTGGTAGCCGACGAAGGCGATGCCGTCCACGTCCCCGTGCTGCACGCCCTCGACCATGCTGAGCGCCTTGTGGCGGCCCGTGAGCATCTCGGCGCGCTCGTCGAGGTGCTCCAGGAGGAGGTTGCGCATGGTCCAGTGCGCCTCGTTGACGAGCACCGCGTCGGCGCCCCCGTCGAAGAAGCCGAGAACGGCGGCGTTGACGTCGGAGGTGAACAGGGAGCGGCAGCGCTCCCACTGCGGTGTGCCCGGCAGCACGTCGGCGGGCCAGGTGACACCGGTGGCACCCTCCATGTCGGCGCTGATGAGGATCTTCATGGGTCAGCCGTCCCCTCGCAGGTCATGCCGCGTCACGTTACGCGCCGGGGAACCGCCGGGCCAGGGCCACATGCGGGTTCAGTGGTCCAGTCCTCTGCAAGGAGAGCACACGGGGAGGGCGAGGGGAGCGCCGGGGGGAGCGGGGAGAGGGACCGGGGGGGAGCGGGGAGAGCGCGAGGGGAGCCGGTCAGTCGTCCGGCCCCTCGACCAGAACCACCTCCAGGGTGCGCGGACCGTGCACGCCCTCGACCCGGTCCAGCTCGATGTCACTGGTGGCCGAAGGGCCCGAGATCCAGGTCAGCGGCCGCCGGGGGTCCAGCCGCTCCAGGGCCTGGGGCACCGAGCCGACCACCTGGTCCGGGACCCGTACGACACAGATGTGGTGGTCGGGCACCAGGGTGATCCGGCGTCTGCCCTGGTCGGGGCCGGCGTCCAGGACGATCGTGCCGGTCTCGGCGATCGCGACCGCGCAGCCCGTGACCACGCTGTCCACGGCGTCCAGCCGGTGTGGGGTGCTCGCCTCCCGGTCGTGCACCCGGACCGGGTCCGCGGCGGCCAGCCAGTGCGGCGGGAGTCCCGGCGGTACCAGCACCGTCCGCGAGCCCCGCTCGGCCAGGAGCCGCACCAGCAGCGCCGGCAGCCCGGCCGGGTCCGACCGGTGCACGAGCGCCCGGTAGTCCGCCAGGTTCTCCGCGAGCAGTCCGACCGTCTCCTCGGCGCTCCGGTCGCCGTGCACCCGCAGGTAGCCGCGCTCCACCCGCACGTCCTGCGGCCGTTCGCCGGCCGGCACGTCCGCCAGGGCCCGGCGCACCCGCGCCAGCACCCGCTCCCTGCTGCTCACTCGGCTCCTCCGCGGGTGCGCTGCCACCAGTCCCTGAACGGTTCCGCGGGCAGCTCGGGCAGCGCCCGCGTGTCGCTCCATGCGCGCCCCGGCCCCGGCAGCCGCTTCGGATGGACGCGGCGGGTACGGGACGCCAGCCGCTGTCCGGCCCGCAGTACGCCCGGACGGTCCAGCGTCCAGCGCGCCGCGCGCATCGCCGCGCGCTCCGCCGCGTGCCCCTTGGCGGGCCTGATCGTGACCCGCGCCCCGTTCCTGGTCACCGTCCCGCCCTCGACCACCCGCTCCCGCAGGTGCACCAGTACCTCCGGGATGTCGATGGCGACGGGACACACCTCGTAGCAGGCGCCGCACAGCGACGACGCGTACGGCAGTGAGGCGTCGACCTCGCTTCCCGTACCGCGCAGCTGGGGGCTGAGGATCGCGCCGATCGGCCCCGGGTAGACCGAGCCGTACGCGTGCCCGCCCGCCCGCTCGTAGACCGGGCACACGTTCAGGCACGCCGAGCAGCGGATGCAGCGCAGCGCCTGGCGCCCCACCTCGTCGGCCAGCGTGTCGGTGCGGCCGTTGTCCAGGAGCACCAGGTGGAAGTCGCGCGGCCCGTCGCCGTCCGTCGTACCGGTCCACATGGTCGTGTACGGGTTCATCCGCTCCGCCGTCGAGGAGCGGGGCAGGAGCTGCAAGTACACCTCCAGGTCCCGCCAGGCCGGGACGGTCTTCTCGATGCCGACGACGGAGATCAGTGTCTCGGGGAGGGTCAGGCACATCCGTCCGTTGCCCTCGGACTCGACCACGACGAGGGTGCCGGTCTCCGCCACCATGAAGTTGGCGCCCGAGATGCCGACCTTGGCGCGCAGGAACTTCTCCCGCAGGTGCAGCCGGGCCGCCTCGGCCAGTTCGGCCGGGGTGTCGGTCAGCCCCTCGGGGGCGGCCCGTCCCCAACTCCCCATCTCCCGGGCGAAGATGTCACGGATCTCGCCCCGGTTGCGGTGGATGGCCGGCACCAGGATGTGCGACGGCCGGTCGTCGCCGAGCTGCACGATCAGCTCCGCGAGGTCGGTCTCGTAGGCGCGGATGCCTTCGGCCTCCAGCGCCTCGTTGAGCCCGATCTCCTGCGTGGCCATCGACTTGACCTTGACGACCTCGCTCTGGCCGGTGGCCTTCACCAGCCCGGTCACGATCCGGTTGGCCTCCTCGGCGTCCGCGGCCCAGTGCACGGTGCCGCCCGCCGCCGTGACCGACTCCTCCAGCTGGACGAGGTAGTGGTCGAGATGGCGCAGCGTCCGGTCCTTCACGTCCTTGCCGGCGGCGCGCAACCGCTCCCAGTCGTCCAGCTCGGCGACGGCCTTGGCGCGCTTGTCGCGGATGGTGTGCGTGGCGTGGCGGAGGTTCTTGCGCAGCGTCTCGTTGCCCACGGCCTCCCGCGCGGCGGCCGGGAACGCCGGCATCCCCAGATACGTACCGCTCGTACCGCTCATGTGTACGGTTCCTCCTCGGTCGCGGCGAGGATCTCCGCGATGTGCACGGGCCGTACCGTGGACCCCTGCCTGGTGAGCGTCCCGCCGATGTGCATCAGGCAGGAGTTGTCGACGGTGCACACCGCCCCGGCGCCCGTGGACTCGATGTCGCGCACCTTGTCCGCGCCCATCGCCGCCGACACGGCGGCGTTCTTCACGGCGAACGTGCCGCCGAAACCGCAGCACTCCTGCGCGCCCGGCAGTTCGCGCAGCTCCAGCCCCCCGACCTGCTCCAGCAGTCTGCGCGGCCGGTCGCGCAGACCCAGCACGCGCAGCCCGTGGCAGGTGGGGTGGTAGGTGACGGGGTGCGGGAACCAGGCACCGACGTCGGTCACACCGAGGACGTCGACCAGGAACTCCGTCAGTTCGTACGTCTTCGGCACGGCCCGCGCCGCGGCGTCCGCCAGCGCCCGGCCGCGCCCCTCGGCGGCGGCCTTGGCGCCGATCCGCGGGTAGTTGTCGCGGACCATCGCGGCGCAGGAACCGGAGGGCGTGACGACGTACGCGTAGTCGGCGAAGGCCGCGTCGTAGCGCCGTACCAGCGGTTCGGTCTCGTGGCGGTAGCCGGTGTTGAACTGCGGCTGCCCGCAGCAGGTCTGGGCCTGCGGGAAGTCCACCTCCACCCCAAGCCGCTCCAGCAGCCGCACGACGGCCTGCCCGGTGCGCGGATAGAGCGTGTCGTTCACGCACGTGACGAAGAGGGCTACGCGCACGTCACGTCCTCCTCCCCCGGCAGCCTGTGCCGATCCGGTCCGCGGCCTCGTCCCATGCGGAACGATCACCCGCCGGACGGTAGTACCGCAAGGGCTGGGTGGCGCGCACCAGGGCCCGCAGCCCGGCGAGTCCGCCGCCGACCACCCCGGCCGCGCGCGCCTGGACCAGCACGTTGCCGAGCGCCGCCGCCTCGGCGGGGCCCGCGACGACCGGCAGGCCGGTCGCGTCCGCCGTCAGCCGGCACAGCAGCGTGTTGTGCGCGCCGCCGCCGACGACGTGCACCGTGCCCGCCGTCCGGCCGGACAGCGCCTGGGCCTCCTCGACGGCCGCGCGGTGGGCCAGGGCGAGCGAGTCGAGCACGCAGCGGGTGGTCTCGACGGGGGTGCGGGGCTCCGGCTGCCCGGTGCGGGCGCAGGCCCGTGCGATGCGGCGGGGCATGTCGTCCGGCGCGAGGAAGACGGGGTCGCCCGCGTCCACGACCGAGCGCAGCGGGGCCGCCCGCGCCGCCCCGTCGAGGAGGGCGGCGAGGTGCTGCGGATCCCCCTGCGCCTCCCAGGTGCGCAGGCACTCCTGCAACAGCCACAATCCCATGATGTTGCGGAGGTAGCGGACGGTGCCGTCCACCCCCAGCTCGTTGGTGAAGTTCGCGGCCCGGGACGCCTCGGTGAGCACCGGGCGGTCGAGTTCGAGCCCGGCGAGGGACCAGGTCCCGGTGGCGATGTACGCGAAGCCGCTCCCGTCCCCGCCCCCGTCCGCGGGGACGGCCACCACCGCCGACGCCGTGTCGTGCGAGCCCACGGCGGTCACCGGGACGGGTCCGGTCAGCCCCGTCTCGGCCAGCACCCCGGACCGCAGCGGCCCGGCCGGGTCGCCGGGGCTGCGCAACGGCGGGAACAACCCGAGGTCGATGCCCAGGCGCGCGGCGACGACGGGCGACCAGGTGCGGGTGCGCGGATCGACGAGCTGGGTGGTGGAGGCGTTGGTGATCTCGGTGCCCGCCTCGCCCGTCAGCCAGTACGAGATCAGGTCGGGTATCAGCAAAAGCTGCTGCGCGGCGGCGAGTTGCGGCGTTCCCTGAGCCGCGACGAGCTGGAAGACGGTGTTGAACGGCAGGTGCTGGATCCCGGTGGCGGCGTACAGCTCCTCGGGCGGCAGCGCGGCGGCGACCTTCTCCGGGGCGCCGTCGGTCCGGGTGTCCCGGTAGTGCACGGGGTTGCCGAGCAGGGCGCCGTCGGCGTCGAGCAGCCCGTAGTCCACCGCCCAGCTGTCGATCCCGACCCCCGCCAGCGGCCCGCCGGCCGCCGCTCCGGCCGCCCGCAGGCCGTCGAGCACGCCCCGGTAGAGGGCGAGGACGTCCCAGTGCAGCGTCCCGCCGGTCCTCACGGGCCGGTTCGCGAAGCGGTGCACCTCCTGGAGGTCCAGGGTCCCGGGCCCGACCCGGGCGACCATGACGCGTCCGCTGGAGGCGCCCAGGTCCACGGCGGCGAAGGAGTGGGTGCGGGTGGGTGGCATGAGTTCCTCGTGGAGTGCGGTGGGGTGGGGACGGGGGCGGCGGAGCTGTTCCCCACCCCGCCCCCGTCCCGGACCGGGGCTGCGCCCCAGACCCCGCTCCTCGAACGCCGGAGGGGCGGCAAGCTGCCGCACGCACATCCGGCGCAGCCGGATCAAGCCCGCCCGGCGGTCGAGGACACGCCCGGGGCGCCCGGGGCCCGGGGCCTGCCCCGGTGCGGGAAGGGGCGGCGGGGTGGAGCAGAGCGGGGAACAGCGGGGGCGTCACCGCAGGAACGCCGCCGCGACCCCCGCGTCCACCGGAATGTGGAGCCCCGTCGTGTGGGTGAGCTCACCACCCGTCAGCGCGAACACCGCGTTCGCGACATGCTCGGGCAGCACCTCCCGCTTCAGCAGCGTCCGCCGGGCGTAGAACTCGCCCAGCTCCGCCTCCTCCACCCCGTACACGGCGGCGCGCTGCGCCCCCCAGCCGCCCGCGAAGATGCCGGAGCCCCGCACCACCCCGTCCGGGTTGACGCCGTTGACCCGGATCCCGTACTCGCCGAGTTCCGCCGCCAGGAGCCGCACCTGGTGCGCCTGGTCGGCCTTGGTGGCCGAGTAGGCGATGTTGTTCGGTCCGGCGAAGACGGAGTTCTTGGAGGCGACGTAGACGATGTCACCGCCCCCACCCTGCGCGATCATGACCCGCGCGGCCTCCCGCGAGACCAGGAAGGAGCCGCGCGCCATGATGTCGTGCTGGAGGTCCCAGTCCTTCGCCGAGGTCTCCAGCAACGGCTTGGAGATGGAGATGCCGGCGTTGTTGACCACCAGGTCGACCCCGCCGAACGCCAGCAGCGCCTCCCGGAAGGCCCCGGTGATCTGTTCCTCGCTCGTCACGTCGACCGTGACCGCGACCGCCTTGTCCGGCCCGCCCAGTTCCTCGGCGGCCTCCGCCGCCTTCCCCGCGTCGAGGTCGGCGACCACGACGCACGCGCCCGCCGCGACGAGCCGGTGCGCGATCGCCCGGCCGATGCCGGAACCGGCGCCGGTGACCAGCGCGATCCGTGCCGCGAGGGGCTCGGGCGGCGGCATCCGCCGCAGCTTGGCCTCCTCCAGCTCCCAGTACTCGATGCGGAACTTCTCCCGCTCCTCGATCGGCGCGTACGAGGAGACCGCCTCCGCGCCCCGCATCACGTTGATCGCGTTGAGGTAGAACTCGCCCGCGACCCGCGCGGTCTGCTTGTCCTTGCCGAAGGAGAACATCCCGACGCCGGGGACCAGCACGATCGCCGGGTCCGCGCCCCGCATCGCGGGCGAGGCGGGCTCCGCGTGCCGCTCGTAGTACGCGCGGTACTCCTCGCGGTACTCGGCGTGCAGTTCCTTCAGCCGGGCGACCGCCTCGTCCAGGGGCGCGGACGCCGGCAGGTCGAGCACCAGCGGCCTGACCTTCGTGCGCAGGAAGTGGTCCGGGCAGGAGGTGCCCAGCGCGGCCAGCCGCCCGTGCTCGGCGCGGGAGACGAAGTCCAGTACGGCGTCGGAGTCGTCGAAGTGGCCGACCTGAGGCCGGTCGGCGCAGGCGAGCGCCCGTACGTGCGGGGCGAGGGCGGCCGCCTTCTCCCGGCGTTCGGCCCCGCCCAGCGGCTCGTACCCCTCCAGCACCGGGCCGAAGGGCTCGGGACGGCCCCGCTCGGCGAGGAATGCCTCGGCGGTGCGGATGATGTGCAGCGAGTTGGCCTCGCACTCCTCGGACGTGGCGCCCCAGGCCGTGATGCCGTGCCCGCCCAGGACGCAGCCGACGGCCCCGGGGTTGGCCTCCTTGACCGCGGCGATGTCCAGGCCGAGCTGGAAGCCGGGCCGCCGCCAGGGCACCCACACCACGCTGTCGCCGAAGCACTCGGCGGTCAGCTTCTCCCCATCCGCCGCACAGGCCAGCGCGATCCCCGAGTCGGGGTGGAGGTGGTCCACGTGGGCGGCGTCGAGGAGTCCGTGCAGGGCGGTGTCGATCGAGGGGGCCGCGCCGCCCTTGCCGTGCAGGCAGTAGTCGAAGGCGGCGACCATCTCGTCCTCGCGCTCCACGCCCGGGTACACCCCGGCCAGGGCGCGCAGCCGGTCCAGGCGCAGCGCGGCGAGCCCCTCCGCCCTGAGCGTCCCCAGGTCGCCGCCGGACCCCTTGACCCACATCAGCTCGACGTCGCCGCCGGTCACCGGGTCGACGGCGGTGCCCTTGGCCGACGTGTTGCCGCCGGCGTAGTTGGTGTTGCGCGGATCGGCTCCCAGCCGGTGGGAGCGCTCCAGCAGGGCGTCCACCGCTTCGTGGTGCTGTGTCATACGGATCACGCTCCCCATCCGGCCTGGGCCCCGCCCACGCGCTCGTCGACGATCTTCCGGGCCCAGCCCGAGCGGTGGTACGCCGCCACCGGGTCGGGGTCGATGCCCCGCTCCTCGCGCACCTCGGCGAGCAGCGGCCGGACATCGGTGTTGTACGCGTCCATGAGGACCGCGTTGGCGGCCAGCACATCGCCCGACGCCTGGGCCTCGGCGAGCGCGCCGGCGTCCACCAGCAGGGCCTTGGCGGTGGCCTCCTGGACGTTCATCACGGAGCGGATGATCGCCGGGATCTTCGCCTCGATGTTGTGGCACTGGTCGAGCATGAAGGCCACCTCGGAGGTGAGTCCGCCGCCGCGCACCACCTCGTACATGATCCGGAACAGCTGGAACGGGTCCGCCGCCCCGGCCATCAGGTCGTCGTCGGCGTAGAAGCGCGAGTTGAAGTCGAACCCGCCGAGCCGGCCCTCCCGCAGCAGCAGGGCGACGATGAACTCGATGTTGGTGCCGGGCGCGTGGTGTCCGGTGTCCACGACCACCTGCGCCTTCTCGCCGAGCTTGAGGCAGTGCGCGTACGCGGTGCCCCAGTCCGGCACGTCCATGGTGTAGAAGGCGGGCTCGAAGAGCTTGTACTCCAGCAGCATCCGCTGGTGGTCGCCGAGGCGCTCGTACACCGCGGAGAGGGCCTGCGCGAGCCGGTCCTGGCGGGCCCGGATGTCGTCCTGGCCGGGGTAGTTGGTGCCGTCGGAGAACCACAGCTTCAGATCGCGGGAGCCGGTGGCGTCCATGATGTCGACGCACTCCAGCAGGTGGTCCAGGGCCTTGCGGCGCACGGCGGCGTCCGGGTGGCAGACGCTGCCGAGTTTGTAGTCGTCGTCCTGGAAGACGTTGGAGTTGATCGCCCCGAGCCGCAGGCCGCGCTCCTCGGCGTACGTGGCGAGTTCCGCGTATCCGCCGGAACCGTCGGCCTTGTCCCAGGGGATGTGGAGAGCGACGGCCGGGGCCGCGCCGGTGTGTTCGTGGACGCGGGCGGCGTCGTCCAGTTTCTCCTGCGGGGTACGGGGGACCCCGCGCTGCGCGAACACCTTGAAGCGGGTGCCCGAATTCCCGTACGCCCATGACGGCGTCTCGATCGCCTGTGCCCTGAGGGCCGCCTTCACGGTGGAGACGTCGGCTCGGCTCGTCATCGTCAGCGCTCCTGTGTGCCACGCGGATGCATGAATCGTTTCATTAACGTGAAGCTATGAGTGCTCGCAGCACCTGTCAAGGGCCTGAAGTGGGACGACCGTTCACGCTTTACGAATTGAGCGGGCGGAGAAAGTTTCCGGGACCGCCCCATTGACGGGATCGGCGCACCGCGTCTAGCTTCCGTGAAAGCTTCTTGAAAGCTTTCACGACGCCGGGGCAGTAACCGCCACCGGCTCCGAGGGCGAGAGGTCCTGGACCGGACGGCCCGGCGCGCACGAGACGGCAAGGACGGTGAGGTCGCCCCGGCCCGCCGGCCGGCTTCGGCGAGAAGAACCGAGAAGAACACCGACAGGTCCGGCTTCTGATTGTTCTGATTCTTCTGATTGTTCCGATTCCGGTCCCGGGGCGAGAGAGGCACTACGAGGACATGCAACGCGTCTGCTTTCTGCTGAAGGTCCGCCAGGACCGCGTCGAGGAGTACCGCGAACGGCACGCGGCGGTCTGGCCCGACATGCTCGAAGCCCTCTCGGCCACCGGCTGGCACAACTACTCGCTCTTCCTGCGCGAGGACGGGCTGCTCGTCGGATACCTGGAGACGGAGGACTTCGCCGAGGCCCGGGCCGCCATGGCCGCCACGGACGTCAACGCCCGCTGGCAGGCCGAGATGGCCCCCTTCTTCGAGAACGAACAGGCCCCCTTCGCGACGGAGGATCCCAGCGGCGGCGATCGCCCCGACGAGGCGATGAGGCCGCTCACCGAAGTCTTCCACCTTGCCTAGCGGCCCCCTCGAAGCAGACCGGAAGGACACCACGGCCTTCGCCCGCACGTCCCGGCCCCGCCTCGGGCCCGGCCGGAGCGGGAAGGGGAAGAGGAACAGGAAGTACCAGCTCGTCGCCTCCGAAGGTAAGGTGATCCGCGGCCCGCTGCCGGAGACCGGCGACGCGACATCGCGTGTCGGCTTCGGCCGCGACCCCGGTGGAGGTACCGACGCGTCGAGCGCGAGCGGTGCCGCCCGTCACCGGGCGCTCGCCACGGGCAAGTCCCCTGCCCGGCCCGCGGGCACCGGCCGGTCCGAGTGGACTGGAGCTCCTGGAGGTCTCCGCCTGATGGCACAGTCGGTGGGTATCAAGGACGTCGCCCGGATCGCCGGAGTTTCCGTCGGCACGGTCTCGAACGTCATCAACCGGCCCGAGTCGGTGACGGAGGAGACGCGGGCGCGTGTCCTGTCCACCATCGACCGGCTCGGCTACGTACGCAGCGAGTCGGCCCGCCAGCTGCGGGCGGGCCGCAGCCGGATCATCTCCCTGCTCGTGCTCGACATGGCCAACCCCTTCTTCGTGGACGTCGCCTCCGGCGCCGAGCGGGCCGCGCGGGAGGCCGGGCTCGGGGTGATGCTGTGCAACAGCGGCCAGAGCACCGACGAGGAGACGGAGTACCTCGGCCTCTTCAGCGAGCAGCGGGTACGGGGCGTACTGATCACTCCGGTCGACCCCACCGGCGGCAATCTGCGCCGCTTCCGGAAGCAGGGCATCCCCTATGTGCTCGTCGACCGGGTGGCCCCCAGCACCGAGGGGTGCTCCGTCTCCGTCGACGACGTCCTGGGCGGAGCACTCGCCGTACGGCACCTCCTCGCCCAGGGCCACACCGAGATCGCGTACGTCAGCGGGCCCCTGCACCTCGCCCAGTGCCGGGACCGGCGGGCGGGCGCCCTCCAGGCGCTGGCCGAGGCCGGGCTGCCGGCGGAGCGGCTGCGGCTGATCGAGGCCGAGCGGCTCGACGTGGCGGCGGGGCGTGACTCCGGTGCGCGGCTGCTGGGCATGTCGCCCCGCCCGGCCGCGGTGTTCTGCGCCAACGATCTGCTGGCGCTGGGGATGCTGCAGGCGCTGTACGGGGCCGGGGTGAGCGTTCCCGGTGATGTGGCCCTGGTCGGCTACGACGACATCGAGTTCGCCTCGGCGGCCGCGGTGCCGCTGACCTCCGTGCGCCAGCCGGCCTTCCGGATGGGGCGGATGGCCGCCGACCTGCTCATCGAGGAGACCGGCGACGCGGCAGGGAGTCACCGGCACCAGCGGATCGTGCTCCAGCCGGAGTTGGTGGTGCGGGACTCGTCGCTGTCCCGCCGTCGCTGACGCGCCCGCGCCGGACGGGGCGGAGGGGTCGCACACGTCGCGCCGTACGACGCGGGTGCCGCTCGTCGGGGAGGTGGGCAGGCGGATGCGGGGTAGTCGCAGGGCATGAGCGACGAGAAGAGGGACAGGGGCGAGGAGAAGCGCGCCACGCCGGGAAAGAGCGCCCGCGCCACCGCCAGCACCACCACCGCCGCCCGCACCACCACCGCCCGTCTCGAACGGACGGCCGCCGAGGTCTTCGGCTGGCAGGAACTGAGGCCCGGACAGCTGAAGGCCATGGAGGCGGTCGCGGCCGGCCGCGACACCCTCGTGGTCATGCCGACCGGCGCCGGGAAGTCCGCCGTCTACCAAGTGGCCGCGCTGGCTCTTCCCGGCCCGGCCGTGGTCGTCTCCCCGCTCATCGCCCTGCAACGCGACCAGATCGCCGGGCTGCTGCGCCGCAGCGCCCCGGAGGCGGTCGCCGTCAACTCGGCCCAGCCGGCCGGGGAGACCGCGGCGGCCTGGGAGGCGGTGCGCGGCGGTGACGCCGAGTACCTGTTCCTCTCCCCCGAGCAGCTCGCCAAGGACGACGTGGTCGAACGCCTGGCGCGGGCGAGGCCCGCGCTCTTCGTCGTCGACGAGGCGCAGTGCGTGTCCGCCTGGGGCCACGACTTCCGGCCCGACTACCTGCGTCTGGCCCAGGTGGTCCGGCGGGTGGGCCGGCCCACGGTCCTCGCGCTGACGGCCACGGCCGCGCCTCCGGTGCGCGAGGAGATCGTGGAGCGGCTGGGCATGCAGGACCCCGCGCTGGTCGTCGCCGGGTTCGACCGGCCGAACATCGCGCTGGAGGTCCGCCGCTTCCTGGACGACGAGGACAAACGCCGGGCGGTGGTGGAGAGGGCGGCGGCGGAGGCCAAGCCCGGAATCGTGTACACGGCCACCCGCAAGGACGCGGAGAGCTACGCGGCCGAACTCGCCGGGCTCGGGCTGACGGCCGCCGCCTACCACGCCGGCCTGCGCGGCGAAGAGCGCTCGCGGGTGCACGACGCCTTCCTGGCCGGGGAGACGGACGTGGTCGCCGCGACCTCGGCCTTCGGCATGGGCATCGACAAGGAGGACGTGCGGTTCGTCCTGCACGCCTCCGTGCCCGGGTCCCTCGACGCGTACTACCAGGAGATCGGCCGGGCCGGACGTGACGGCGCGCGCGCCGTCGCCGTACTCCACTACCGGCCGGAGGACACCGGCATGCAGAACTTCTTCGCCGCCCGCACCCCCGGCGAGGACACGCTCACCGAGGTCACGGCCCGTCTGCACGAGCACGGCGGCCCCCTCGCGCTGAAGGAGCTCAGCGAGGAGAGCGGCCTGTCGCGCAACCGCGTGACCGCGGCGGCCAACCTCCTCGAACAGGCGGGGGCGGTGACCACGGACGACGAGGGGGAAGTGCGCGCCGTCCCGGACGTGACGGCGGACGACGCCGCCGAGCGGGCGGTGGAGGCGGCGCAGGCGCGGCGGAAGCTGGAGCGCTCGCGGGTGGAGATGGCCCGGGCGTACGCCGAGAGCACCGGCTGCCGCCGCCGCTTCCTCCTCGGTTACTTCGGCGAGTCCTACGGGGCTCCGTGCGGGAATTGCGACGTGTGCACGGCCGGTTCCGACGGCGGCGGGCCCGGAACCGGAACCGGAGAAGAGCTCGAAGAGAGGCTTTTCGAACGGGGCGGACGGGGCGGACGGGACAGCGGTACGCCCGGACATCCGGCGGCCGCCGAGTTCCCCACGGGGGCGCGGGTGCGGCACAGCGCATGGGGCGACGGCATGGTGCTCGCCGAGGAGGACGACCGGATCACCGTCCTGTTCGATTCCATGGGATACCGCACCCTGTCACTGGCGGCGGTCACCGGACAGGACCTGCTCAGCGTGGTGGCGAAGCCCGCCGGCTGACCGTCGCATCCCGGCGCCCGGACACCCGGGGGCATGACGTCGCCGGAAGTGGGCATCTGGATTTCCTCGGAAGCGGAGGATGCCATGACCATGACGAAAGAACCGGCCGACTCGAACACGGCGGTTCACGGGTGCGCCTCTTGTCAGGAGGCCGCTCCTGACGCCGGCCACGCCCCCGAACAGCCGGAGCCGGCGCACGAGCGGATCAACCGCCGGTGGAACGAGATCCTGCAGGAGACGAGGGTCGCGCAGACCGGCGTGCAGATCCTCTTCGGTTTTCTGCTCAGCGTGGCCTTCACCCCCCTCTTCCGGGACCTGGGCACGGCCGACCGTGTCATCTACGTGGCCACCGTGGTGCTCGGCGCGTCGGCCACCGGAACGCTGATCGCGCCGGTGTCGATCCACCGCTTCCTGTCCGGGCAGCGCATGAAGGACGAGGTCGTGGAGGCCGCGAGCCGGCTGATGATGTGCGGCATAGTGCTGCTCGCACTGACCATCGGCTGCACGCTCCTGCTGATACTCCGCGTGGTGCTGCCCAGCGTCCTCGCCGAGGTCATGGCCGGCGGCGTGATGCTGTGGTTCGTCCTCTGCTGGTACGTGCTCCCGCTGCGGCTCCGCCGCTCCGCCGCCCAGCGCGGCGACACGTAGCGCGCCGGACCGGCGCGGCTGCCCCCGTGCGCCTCCCGTGATCACGTGTGGGTGTCGAATCGTGCCGCGTCCTGTTCCGGCCCCTCCCCCGTGAAGATCATTGCCATAGGCCCCCAGCCGTGGAGGCGGTAGGGGAGCAGGGGCTGATGCGCGGACGTTTCACACTGGTGGGTGCGGGCGCCCTCGGGGCGGGCGTCGTGGCGGCCGGCGTCTGGCTGATCCGGCTCCGGCCGCCCTCCAGCCTGGCCGGCTCCCCGTCGGTCGACGTCACGGTGCGGGCCCAGAAGTCGAAGTATCCGGATGTCGCGGAGACCGCCGGAGGATGTCCCCCCGCTCGTACGGGTGTACGTGCAGCGGCTCAGGGCCAAGGGCGCCGAAGGGCCGGCACGGCTCGCGGGCCCGGCCTGCGACCAGCCTGACGCGGCTGCACGGAAACTCGTCCGGGAGTACGCCACGGGCGCGCGAGGCCCTGTGGAAGCGACAGTGCTCGAAGGCGCGGTGCCGTACTTCGGCGAGGTGGAGCTGGTGTACGGGAAGACGGAAAAGAGGCAGACGCTCCTTCTCGTCAAGGACGAGGGAAACGGGTGGATCGGCCTCGGGGACGGCGATCCGGCGGCGGGCCCCTCCGCACGCCGAGGAGCGGTCCGCACCGGGCACGGCGTGGGGCGGGGCACCGGCCGTGCCCCGCCCCGGCGCGCCCGCGGACCTCCGGCGCCGCTCCGAACGGCCCACGACCCACGGATCACGGCCGGCGGTCCGGGGCCCGCGCGAAGGTCAGTCCGCGTGGCCGAGTTGCAGGTCGCGCTCGGTCCGTCCGCCGCCGGCGACCTGGAGCACGGTGGCGACCGGCGGGTAGCCCGCGGCGATCACCGTGTACTCGCCGGACGACAGGTCGACGAAGCGGAACGTGCCGTCGGGCCCCGTGGTGAGCGTGTCCACCACGTTGCCCCCGGCGTCGAGCAGCGTCACCCGGGCGTCCTCGACGGGCCGGCCACCGGTGGCGCGGACGGTGCCGCGCAGCATCGCGCCGCCCGCCAGCTCGATGTCCTGCCTGGTCTCCCGCGAGGCCTGCACGCTCACCGGCAGCGCGGCGGGCCGGAACGCGGGCGCGCTCCCGGCCAGGGTGTACTCCCCCGCCACCAGCTCCGTGATCACGTACCCGCCTTCGCGGCCGCTGCGCGTCGAGGCGACGACCTCTCCGCGTACGTCGGTGAGCGTCACGGCGGCGCCGGGCACCGGCATCCCGTCCGCGGTGAGGACGGTCCCGGCGAGGCGGCCCGCGCCGCCGAGCACCACATCGAGTTCGACGGGGCGTTCGCCGACGGTGACGGTGACGGCCTGCGGCTGGTGCCCGCCGGCCGCGGCGATCATCACGTACGACCCCGATCCGGCCACGCTCAGCGCGTACCGCCCGTCGTCGCCGCTCGCGCCGCGCCCGACCTGGCGCCCCGACCCGTCGATGAGGGTGAGGGCCGCGCGCGGCACGACGCTGCCGTCGTGGTGCTGGACGGTGCCGCAGACGGGGACGCCCGCCGGGCAGGGGGTGGCGGGGTACGGGGCGGCGGCGCGGGCCGTGGGGATCGTGGAGGGCTCGGCTGCGGGGGCGTTGTGGGACACCAGCGGTTTCTCCTTGAGGAAGCAGGCGATGAGCAGGCCGAGTACGAGCACCGGCACGAGGTAGAGGAAGATCCGCGGCATCGCCTCGGCGTACGCCGCGATGTAGGCGTCGCGCAGCGCGGGCTCCATGGCGTGCACGAGCTGGGGCGTGATGCCCGCCGGGTCGGGGAGGCCGGTGCCCGCGGGCAGCCGTTCGGCGAGCCCGTCGGCGAGCCGGTTCGCGAAGAGGGTGCCGAAGACCGCGGCGCCGACGCTGCCGCCGATCTGCCGGAAGTAGGTGTGGGCGCTGGTGGCGGTGCCGAGGTCGGCCGGGGGCACGGAGTTCTGTACGGCGAGGATGAGCACCGGCATGACCAGACCGATGCCCACGCCCAGTACGGCCATCCAGACGCTGTAGTGCAGCTGCGCGGTGTCGGCCTCCAGCCGGGACAGCAGCCACATCCCGACCACCGAGCACGCGCCGCCGGCGACCGGGTAGACGCGGTAGCGGCCGGTGCGGCTGATGAGCTGCCCCGAGACGATCGAGGCGACGACCACGCCGCCCATCATCGGCAGCATCAGCAGCCCGGACTCCGTCGCGCTGGCGCCGCCGACCATCTGGAGGAAGGTCGGCAGGTAGCTGGCGGCGCCGAAGAGCGCGATGCCGACGACCGCGCCGACGAGTCCGGTGACGGTGAAGACGGAGTCGCGGAACAGCCGCAGCGGCATGAGGGGTTCGGACGCGTAGTGCTCGACGACGACGAACAGCAGAGTCGCTGCGGCAGCCCCGGCGGCGAGGCCGAGGATGACCCGCGAGTCCCAGGCGTACTCCGTACCGCCCCAACTGGTGAGCAGGACCAGGCAGGTGGACGCGGCGGCGAGCAGCAGCGCGCCGAGCACGTCCAGGCGCGGCCGTACGGCGGGCTTCGGAAGCTTCAGTACGACGGCGATGACGGCCATGGTCACCAGTCCGAACGGGACGTTGATGTAGAAGCACCAGCGCCAGGACGCGTGATCGGTGAAGAACCCGCCGAGCAGCGGCCCCGCCACCGACGCGAGGCCGAAGGCGGCGCCGATGAGCCCCATGAAGCGGCCGCGGTCCCGGGGCGGCACGATGTCGGCGATGATCGCCTGGACGCCGATCATGAGGCCGCCGGCGCCGATGCCCTGGACGGCGCGGAAGGCGATGAGCTGATCCATGGTGCGCGACCAGCCGGCCAGCGCCGAGCCGACGACGAAGATGACGATGGCGAACTGGAAGACGCCCTTGCGGCCGAACAGATCGCCCAGTTTCCCGTAGACCGGGAGACCGATCGTGGCGGTGAGCAGATAGGCGGTGATCGCCCACGACATCCGGTCCAGGCCCTGGAGTTCGCCGACGATCTTCGGCAGGGCGGTGGCCACGATCATCTGCTCCAGCGCCGCGAGGAGCAGCGCGAGCATCAGCCCGAAGAAGACCAGCCGGACGCGGCGCGGACTGAGGGGCCGGTCCTCGGCCCCTTCCACGGGCGGGAGTCGGACTGGGGGCGGCGGCGGCTCAACGGTCCCGGCCGCTGCCGTCTTCGCCAGAGTGATCCCGCCCACGTACTGCTCCCCTCGTCGCACTGCGCCGCCCTTTTCTCGCATTGCGCGACAAGGGGGAGCAAGCGGGGCGATTGAGGCGGGAGGCGTACGCGGGCGGCTTCACCCCCGGTGGGAGCCCCTGCGGCGCACAACCGGCGCGCGGGGAAGACCACTCGAACCGGTGACGGGCTACTTCTCGACCTCGGCGGCGAGGTTGGCGAGCAGGGCGTCGTAGATCCGGCCGAGGCCCTTGGGCGCGAAGGTCCTCTCGAAGAAGCCGCCGATGCCGCCGGCGCCGTCCCAGACGGTGGTGACGACGGCCTTCGACCTGCCCTCTCCGGCCGGGGTGACGGTCCAGGTGGTGACCATGGACGAGTTGCGGTCCTTCTCGACGAGCTGCCCGTCGGTCGGCTCGGTCACTTCGAGCAGACAGTCGCGGACGCGCTTGCTGGTGGCCTGGAGCTTCCAGTGCACGACGGTGCCCTCGCCGTCGCCGCCCTCGCGCACCTCGTACTCGGAGAACTGCTCGGGCAGGAGCTTTCCGCGCGCGCCGCTGTAGTCGGCCAGCGTGTCGAACACCGTCTCCGCATCCGCCGCGATGATCCGCTCCGTGGTGGCCTCGACCTGCGCCATGCCTGTTCCTCCAGCACTTGGGTTTTCAAGGGTGCGGCTTACCCAACCACCTCCGGTACGGCCGCCCAAAATCGGGGCCCGGCGAAGACGCGCCAGCGGCCCCGCGGCGGGCCCTTCCGCCTGCGCGAGTCGGCAGTCCGCCTGCTGAACGGTGGTGTGAATACCGGCCGTCACATGCGGCACACGGCGCGGACCGCCGCCGACGGGCGAAGGGACGTCGCCGCCGCACGCCGGCAGCGCCCGAGTCTCCGTCGGGGCACCGGCCGGCTCGTGGCACCGTCCGGCCGCTCCGCCCGCCCGGCCCTGGTTAAAGTGCGGCCCCATGGACAGCGGCGGCACACACCTGCGGGACATGACCATCGACGACTGCGAGGCAGTGGCCCGCGTACGGGTGCGGGGGTGGCAGTCGGCGTACGCCGGGATGATCCCCCGGGCCCACCTCGACGCGATGAGCGTCGAGGAGGACGCCGGGCGGCGCCGCGCGCATCTCGTCGGGAGCGCGGGCGAAGGCGCGGGCCGCGACGTGGTCGCCGAGCGCGACGGCCAGGTGATCGGCTGGGGCTGCTACGGGCCGTACCGCGACGAGGGAAAGCCCACCGCCGACGCCGAGCTGTACGCCCTCTACGTCCTGCCGGACCACCGCTCGACCGGCGCCGGCCGCGCCCTGACGGCCCAACTGCTCGCCCGCGCCGCCGCCGACGGCCACCCGCGCATGCTGCTGTGGGTCCTCACCGAGAACGTCCTCGCCCGCCGCTTCTACGAGAAGGCGGGCTTCGTGCCGGACGGCACCGAGGCGTCCTTCGACGTGCGGGGCGTCGCCGTCCCCGAGACGCGCTACGCGAGGCGGCTGAGCGCGGCGGACGCGGCGGCGGTCAGGCGCGGGTGACCCAGCGCCGCTTCGAGCACCGGCCGTGCCCGCGCGTCCCGCAGCTTCCCCAGGCCCTCGACGCAGGCGAGCGCCACCCGCCAGTGGGGGTTCGCGGGGGCGAGCAGCCCGCGCAGGGTGGCGATCAGCGCGGGTACGGTCTCGGGCGCCCGGAGTTCGGTGAGCAGCCGCACCGGGTGCAGGGCGTACGCGGTGCGCAGCGGGTTGGTGGCGAGCGCGGCGGCGGCGCGGGCGGTGCGCGGGTCACCGAGGCGCGCCAGCGCGTACGCGGCGGTGACGCACCGCTCGGGGTCGCGGTGGTTGAGGAGCAGCACCAGCGTCTCGAAGGCCCGCCGGTCACCGGCGCAGCCGAGGCGGAAGGCGGCGGTCTCGCGGGCCCACAGGGGCCGTTCGGCCTCGGTGAGCACCAGGGCGAGCTCGTCCAGGTCCTCGGTGGCGAACAGCCGCTCGTACGCCGCGAGGCCGCCCGCCCCCGCGTCCGCCCCGGCACCCGTCCCCGCGCCCGCCCCGTCCCGTGCCTCGCCCCGCACCCGGTCCATGAGCGACCGCAGCTCCTCGTCCATGGCGTCAGCGTATAAGCGGTATGAACACACCGGGCGTCCCAGATCACATCTCGCCGGACCCCTCCAGGTCTGGCGCGCTCGTTACTGGCCGGTTACTCTCAAGTGAGCGGGCCACCCCCCGCTGATTGACCACCTCGTGGCGGCCTGGTGACGCAGCCGCCCGAGTGCTTTGTCGGTTCGGTGTTTTCCCCACGACGCGACTCCGGGACAGGGTCCGTCGGCCCCCGCACTACGACCTGCGCTTTCCGCACGCGATTCGCGACTTCCCCGCGCCGTGCGCCCCTCAGTCGTCACTCATTCTCTGGAGTCCCGTGATGGACATCCCTCTCCGTACTGTCGGCGTGATCGGTCTCGGCACCATGGGCACCGGCATCGCCGAGGTCCTCGCCCGCGCCGGCCGCGAAGTCATCGGCGTCGACATCAGCGAAGCGGCCGCCCGGCAGGCCGTCTCCTCCCTCGAAGCCTCCACCGCCCGCGCGGTGGAGCGGGGGCGCATGACCGACGAGGAGCGGCGCGACGCCCTCGCCCGTTTCCGTACCTTCTCCGACCTCCAGGCCGTCGCGGAGGCCGATCTCGTGATCGAGGTCGTGCCCGAGTCGTACGAGGCCAAGCAGCAGGTCTTCCGCGCCCTGGACGCCGTCGTGCGCCCCACGACGGTCCTGGCGACCGGCACGAACGCGCTGTCCGTGACCCGTCTCGCCGCCGACTCGGCGCGTCCCGAGCGCGTGCTGGGCCTGCACTTCTTCAACCCGGCGCCCGCGATGAGGCTGGTCGAGATCGTCTCCTCGGTGCTCACCGCGCCGCAGGCGGTCGAGGCCGTCACCGCGCTCGCCCGGGACCTGGGCAAGGAGCCGGTCGCGATCGGAGACCGGCCCGGTTTCGTCGCCGACGGCCTGCTCTTCGGCTACCTCAACCAGGCCGCCGCGATGTACGAGACCAAGTACGCCTCCCGCGAGGACATCGACGCCGCGATGCGGCTGGGCTGCGGCCTGCCGATGGGCCCCCTCGCCCTGCTCGACCTGATCGGCGTCGACACGGCCCGCACCGTCCTGGAGGCGATGTACTCCGAGTCCCACGACCGGCTGCACGCGCCCGCCCCCGTCCTGAAGCAGCTCAGCGAGGCGGGGCTGAACGGGCGCAAGTCGGGCCGCGGCTTCTACACGTACGCGGCGGCCGGCAGCCAGGACGTGGTGCCCGACGCGCTCACCCCCCGGGAGTCCGCGGACGCCGCCGTCGGCCGGCCGGTGCGGTCGGTGGGGGTCGCCGGCTCCGGGACCATGGCGTCCGGCATCGCGGAGGTGTTCGCGAAGGCCGGGTACGACGTGGTGCTCGCGGCCCGGAGCCGGGAGAAGGCGGAGAAGGCCAAGGCCCGTATCGCCACGTCCCTTTCCCGCTCCGTCGACAAGGGCCGGATGACGGCCGAGGCGCGCGAGGAGGCCCTGGGCAGGGTCGCTCCCGCCGACTCGCTCGACGCGTTCGCCGACGTCGATCTGGCGGTGGAGGCGGTCGCGGAGGACCTGGAGGTCAAGCAGCAGCTCTTCGCGACGCTCGACAAGGTCTGCAAGCCGGGCGCGGTGCTCGCCACGACCACGTCCTCGCTGCCCGTCGTCGCCTGCGCCCGCGCGACCTCGCGCCCCCAGGACGTCGTCGGGATGCACTTCTTCAACCCGGCGCCCGCGATGAAGCTGGTCGAGGTGGTCCGTACCGTCCTCACGTCGGACGAGGTCCACGCGACCGTCCGCGAGGTGTGCGGGAAGATTCGCAAGCACCCCGTGGACTGCGGCGACCGGGCCGGGTTCATCGTGAACGCGCTGCTCTTCCCGTACCTGAACAACGCGGTCAAGATGGTCGAGCAGCACTACGCGTCGCTGGACGACATCGACGCCGCGATGAAGCTGGGCGGCGGCTACCCGATGGGCCCCTTCGAGCTCCTCGACGTGGTCGGCCTCGACGTCTCCCTCGCCATCGAGCGGGTCCTGCACCGCGAGTTCCGCGACCCGGGCCTGGCCCCGGCGCCGCTGCTCGAACACCTGGTGGCGGCCGGCTGCCTCGGCCGCAAGACGGGACGCGGCTTCCGGGAGTATGCCGGGCACTGAGCGGGAGGGTGTGACCGGATGGGGCGGACTGCTGGAGCCGGCCGGCGGTCCGCACCCACAGGCGCGCTCTCCTGCGCAGATGCAGTACGTTCGGAGCATGTCCCAGCCCGCTGACTCCCCCCGACGGCCGTCCCGTACGAGCTCCGCGTCCGACGCGCCCGAAAGCGCCGCGGGCAGCCGCGCGGCGGCGCAGCGGCTCAAGATGCGCCGTGAGCTGTCGGCCGCGGCGATGGAGCTGTTCGCGACGAAGGGGTACGAGGCGACGACCGTCGACGAGATCGCCGCCGCCGGCGGGGTCGCCCGCCGGACCTTCTTCCGGCACTTCCGCTCCAAGGAAGAGGCGATCTTCCCGGACCACGACGACACGCTGGTGCGCGCCGAGGCGGTCCTCAACGCGGCGTCCCCGCACGAGCACCCGCTCGACACCGTCTGCCGGGGCATCAAGGAAGTCATGCGGATGTACGCGGCGTCCCCCGCGGTCTCCGTCGCCCGCTACAAGCTCACCCGTGAGGTCCCCACGCTCCGCGAGGCGGAGATCGCCTCGGTGGCCCGCTACGAGCGGCTGTTCACGCGCTACCTGCTGGGCCACTTCGACGAGCACGACCACCACGACGACAACGACGACCCGCTGCTGGCGGAGGTGGCCGCCTCCGCCGTGGTGACGGCCCACAACCACGTACTGCGGCGGTGGCTGCGGGCGGGCGGCCAGGGCGACGTGGAGGCGCAGCTGGACCACGCGTTCTCGATCGTCCGCGACACCTTCGGCACCGGCATCGGCGCGGGCCGCTCGACGGCCCGCCCGCAGTCGGCGCAGTCGGCGTCGGCCTCGGTGAACGGCGACGTGCTGGTGACGGTGGCCCGCACGGACGCGCCCCTGGACGAGGTCATGCGCACGATCGAACGAGCGCTCAAGCAGAACTGACCAGGCAGCTCCATCCCTGGACGAAGACGCCGTCCGCCCCCCGGAAGCCGGGAGGCGGGCGGCGTCTTCGCGTGCTGTGATGAGGCCAATCGATCGATCATCGCTCATGTGTGACGGCGAGGTGACAAGTGAGAGAAATTGCTGGCACTCAGTGTCTTGTCACGTGGCACGGGGTGTCATACGTTGATGTTGTCCGGGCGGCCGGCGTGCAGTGATCTCCCGTACGCCGGCTGTCCCCGCAAGCCATGTGCCTGCGCGCCCGGACGCCTGCGTCACAGGCAACCTCCCGCGCTACCCGCGCTGCCGTACACCCGCACCACCGCCGAACCGACGGCACACCTCCATAGCAGCACCCCGTCGTTTCCCCTCAGAGCGTTCCTCAAGGAACACGCTTCGCCGGAGGCACCCCGTGAAGGAAATCCTGGACGCGATCCAGTCGCAGACCGAGTCAACCGGCGGCTCCGCCGCGAGCTCCGCCGCAGACTTCGCGGCCCTGTCCATCCCCGAGTCGTACCGCGCGGTGACCGTGCACAAGGACGAGGCCGAGATGTTCGCCGGCGTCGCCAGCCGCGACAAGGACCCCCGCAAGTCCCTCCACGTCGAGGACGTGCCGGTGCCCGAGCTCGGGCCCGGCGAGGCCCTGGTGGCGGTCATGGCCAGCTCGGTCAACTACAACTCCGTCTGGACCTCGATCTTCGAGCCGGTGTCGACGTTCGGCTTCCTGGAGCGGTACGGCAAGCTCAGCGACCTGAGCAAGCGCCACGACCTCCCGTACCACGTCATCGGCTCCGACCTCGCGGGCGTCGTCCTGCGCACCGGCCCCGGCGTGAACGCCTGGAAGCCCGGCGACGAGGTCGTCGCGCACTGCCTCTCCGTCGAACTGGAGTCCTCCGACGGCCACAACGACACGATGCTCGACCCCGAGCAGCGCATCTGGGGCTTCGAGACCAACTTCGGCGGCCTGGCAGAGATCGCACTTGTCAAGTCCAACCAGCTGATGCCCAAGCCCGGCCACCTCAGCTGGGAGGAGGCGGCGGCCCCCGGCCTGGTCAACTCGACGGCGTACCGCCAGCTCGTCTCGCGCAACGGCGCCGGCATGAAGCAGGGCGACAACGTGCTGATCTGGGGCGCGAGCGGCGGACTCGGTTCGTACGCCACCCAGTTCGCGCTGGCCGGCGGCGCCAACCCGATCTGCGTCGTGTCCAGCGACCAGAAGGCGGACATCTGCCGCGCGATGGGCGCCGAGGCGATCATCGACCGCAGCGCCGAGGGCTACAGGTTCTGGAAGGACGAGCACACCCAGGACCCCAAGGAGTGGAAGCGCTTCGGCAAGCGCATCCGCGAGCTGACCGGCGGCGAGGACATCGACATCGTCTTCGAGCACCCCGGCCGCGAGACCTTCGGCGCGTCCGTGTACGTCACCCGCAAGGGCGGCACGATCACCACCTGCGCCTCGACCTCGGGCTACATGCACGAGTACGACAACCGCTACCTGTGGATGTCGCTGAAGCGCATCATCGGCTCGCACTTCGCCAACTACCGCGAGGCGTGGGAGGCCAACCGCCTGATCGCCAAGGGCAAGATCCACCCCACCCTCTCGAAGGTGTACTCCCTGGAGGACACCGGCCAGGCCGCGTACGACGTCCACCGCAACCTGCACCAGGGCAAGGTCGGCGTGCTGGCGCTGGCGCCCCGCGAGGGTCTCGGCGTCCGTAACCACGAGCTGCGCGAGCAGCACATCGACGCCATCAACCGCTTCCGGAACATCTGATGGGCGAGCGTCGGAAGGACCGGCCCTGGCTCATGCGGACGTACGCCGGTCACTCGACCGCCGAGGCGTCCAACGAGCTGTACCGCAACAACCTCGCCAAGGGCCAGACCGGCCTGTCGGTCGCGTTCGACCTTCCGACGCAGACCGGCTACGACCCCGACCACGTCCTCGCCCGCGGCGAGGTCGGCCGGGTCGGGGTCCCCGTCTCCCATCTCGGGGACATGCGGCGGCTGTTCCAGGACATCCCCCTGGAGCAGATGAACACCTCCATGACCATCAACGCCACCGCCATGTGGCTGCTGGCGATGTACCAGGTGGTGGCGGAGGAGCAGGGCGCCGACATCACCAGGCTCCAGGGGACGACGCAGAACGACATCGTCAAGGAGTACCTGTCGCGCGGGACGCACGTCTTCCCGCCGGTGCCCAGCCTGCGCCTGACGACGGACATGATCACCTACACGGTGAACCACATCCCCAAGTGGAACCCGATCAACATCTGCAGCTACCACCTCCAGGAGGCCGGCGCCACGCCGGTCCAGGAGATCGCGTACGCGATGAGCACGGCGATCGCCGTCCTCGACGCCGTACGGGACAGCGGGCAGGTGGAGCCGGAGAAGTTCGGGGACGTCGTCGCCCGCATCTCCTTCTTCGTGAACGCGGGCGTCCGCTTCGTCGAGGAGATGTGCAAGATGCGCGCCTTCGGCCGCATTTGGGACAAGGTCACCCGCGAGCGCTACGGCATCGGGAACGAGAAGCAGCGCCGCTTCCGCTACGGCGTGCAGGTCAACTCCCTGGGCCTGACCGAGGCGCAGCCGGAGAACAACGTCCAGCGCATCGTCCTGGAGATGCTGGCCGTCACCCTCTCCAAGGACGCCCGCGCCCGCGCCGTGCAGCTCCCCGCCTGGAACGAGGCGCTGGGCCTGCCCCGGCCCTGGGACCAGCAGTGGTCGCTGCGCATCCAGCAGGTGCTCGCCCTGGAGAGCGACCTGCTGGAGTACGAGGACATCTTCGCGGGGTCGCACGTCATCGAGGCCAAGGTGGAGGCGCTGGTCGCCGAGTCCTGCGCCGAGATGGACCGCATCGCGGAGATGGGCGGCGCGATGGCGGCCGTCGAGTCCGGCTACCTCAAGTCGCAGCTGGTCTCCTCGCACGCGGAGCGCCGCGCCCGCATCGAGTCGGGCGAGGAGAAGATCGTGGGCGTCAACTGCTACGAGTCGACCGCGCCCAGCCCGCTCACCGCGGACCTGGACGGCGCGATCATGACGGTCGATCCGGCCAACGAGGCCCGCGTGGTCGCCAAGCTCCACGAGTGGCGCGACAACCGCGACGAGGCCCGCGCCTCCGAGGCCCTGGCGGCCCTCAAGAAGGCCGCGGCGGGCACCGGGAACCTGATGGGCCCCACGGTCGAGTGCGCCCGCGCGGGCGTCACCACCGGCGAGTGGTCCTGGGCGCTGCGGGACGTCTTCGGCGAGTTCCGCGCGCCGACGGGCGTGAGCAGCGCCCCGGTCGCGGTCACCGCCGAGGCCGGCACCCCGCTCGCGTACGTACGGGAGAAGGTCGCCCGTACGGCCGGCGAACTCGGCTCGGGACGGCTGCGCCTGCTGGTCGGCAAGCCCGGCCTGGACGGTCACTCCAACGGCGCCGAGCAGATCGCCGTGCGGGCCCGCGACGCGGGCTTCGAGGTGGTCTACCAGGGCATCAGGCTCACGCCCGAGCAGATCGTGAGCGCCGCCCTCGCGGAGGACGTGCACTGCGTCGGTCTGTCCATCCTGTCCGGCTCGCACGCCGAGCTGGTGCCGGACGTTCTCGTGCGCCTGCGCGAGGCCGGCGCCACCGACATTCCGGTGATCGCGGGCGGGATCATCCCGCCGGCGGACGCCGAGGCGCTGCGGGCCGCCGGAGTGGCCGCGGTTTTCACCCCGAAGGACTTCGGCATCACGGAGATCATCGGCCGTATCGTCGACGAGATCCGCACAGCGAACAAGCTCGACCCCCTGGAGGTCTCCGTATGACCACGCCCACGCCCGCCGTCAACCGGCTGCGCCCGCGCCGCTCCTGCCTGGCCGTGCCCGGCTCGAACCCGCGCTTCCTGGAGAAGGCCCAGGGCCTGCCGGCCGACCAGGTCTTCCTGGACCTGGAGGACGCGTGCGCGCCGCTCGCCAAGGAGGGCGCCCGGCACACCATCGTCGACGCGCTGAACAACGGCGACTGGACGGGCAAGACCCGGGTCGTGCGGGTCAACGACTGGACGACCCACTGGACGTACCGTGATGTCATCACGGTCGTCGAGGGCGCGGGCCCGAACCTCGACTGCATCATGCTGCCGAAGGTCCAGGACGCCCAGCAGGTCGTCGCGCTCGACCTCCTCCTCACCCAGATCGAGAAGACGATGGGCTTCGAGGTCGGCAGGATCGGCATCGAGGCGCAGATCGAGAACGCCAAGGGCCTGGTGAACGTCGACGGGATCGCCGCCGCCTCGCCGCGCCTGGAGACCATCATCTTCGGCCCGGCCGACTTCATGGCCTCCATCAACATGAAGACCCTCGTCGTCGGCATGCAGCCCCCCGGCTACGGCGCCGACGCGTACCACTACATCCTGATGCGCATCCTGATGGCGGCCCGTACGCACGACCTCCAGGCGATCGACGGCCCGTTCCTCCAGATCCGCGACGTGGACGCGTACCGCGAGGTCGCGGGCCGTGCGGCGGCGCTGGGCTTCGACGGCAAGTGGGTGCTGCACCCCGGTCAGGTCGACGCGGCCAACGAGGTGTTCTCGCCCTCGCAGGAGGACTACGACCACGCCGAGATGATTCTCGACGCGTACGAGTGGTGCACGTCCGAGGCGGGCGGCAAGAAGGGCTCCGCGATGCTCGGCGACGAGATGATCGACGAGGCCAGCCGCAAGATGGCGCTGGTCATCTCCGGCAAGGGGCGCGCGGCGGGCATGCGGCGCACCTCCACGTTCGAAGCCCCGGAGGCCTGACCATGCAGTTCGGACGCACGTACGAGGAGTTCGAGGTCGGCGCCGTCTATAAGCACTGGCCCGGGAAGACGGTCACGGAGTACGACGACCACCTCTTCTGCCTCCTCACCATGAACCACCACCCGCTGCACATGGACAGCAATTACGCCGAGAAGACGACCGACTTCGGCAAGAACGTCGTCGTCGGCAACTACGTCTACTCGCTGCTGCTCGGCATGTCGGTGCCGGACGTCTCCGGGAAGGCCATCGCCAACCTGGAGGTCGAGTCGCTCAGGCACATCGCGCCGACCTTCCACGGCGACACGATCTACGGCGAGACGACCGTCCTCGGCAAGACGCCGTCGAAGTCCAAGAGCGACCGCGGGATCGTCCACGTCGAGACGAAGGGCTACAAGCAGGACGGCACCGTCGTCTGCGTGTTCCGGCGCAAGGTGATGGTCCCGACCGAGACGTACATCAAGGAGCGCGGCGGCGAGCAGCCCGGCCGCCCGACGGCATCCAACTGACCACGTGAAGACGCAGGAGAAGCAGCCATGGCCCGTCTCGCCCAGACCGCCGGTCTGACCGACATCCAGCAGGAGATCCTGGCCACCGTCAGGAACTTCGTCGACAAGGAGATCATCCCCGTCGCGACCGGGCTGGAGCACCGCGACGAGTACCCGACGGAGATCGTCGAGGGTCTCAAGGAGCTCGGCCTGTTCGGGCTGATGATCCCCGAGGAGTACGGGGGCCTGGGCGAGTCCCTCCTCACCTACGCGCTGTGCGTGGAGGAGATAGCCCGTGGCTGGATGAGCGTCTCCGGGATCATCAACACGCACTTCATCGTGGCGTACATGCTCAAGCAGCACGGCACCCAGGAGCAGAAGGACACGTTCCTGCCGCGCATGGCGCTGGGCGAGGTGCGCGGCGCGTTCTCGATGTCGGAGCCGGCGCTCGGCTCCGACGTGTCGGCCATCACGTCGAAGGGCGTGAAGGACGGCGACGAGTACGTCCTGAACGGCCAGAAGATGTGGCTGACGAACGGCGGCTCGTCCACGCTCGTCGCGGTGCTGTGCCGCAGTGACGAGGGTCTCCCCGAGGGCACGGCCCCGCACAAGCAGATGACGACCTTCCTGGTGGAGAAGGAACCGGGCTTCGGTGAGGTCCGTCCCGGCCTGACCATCCCGGGGAAGATCGACAAGATGGGCTACAAGGGTGTCGACACCACCGAACTGATCATGGACGGACTGCGCATTCCGGCCAATCGTGTACTCGGTGGGGCGACCGGCCGGGGATTTTACCAAATGATGGACGGCGTGGAGGTCGGTCGCGTCAATGTGGCGGCACGTGGTTGCGGTGTCGCGCAGCGCGCATTTGAACTGGGCGTCTCGTATGCCCAGCAACGTCACACTTTCGGCAAGCCGATCGCCCAGCACCAGGCGATTCAGTTCAAGCTGGCCGAGATGGCTACCAAGGTCGAGGCCGCCCATGCCATGATGGTGAATGCAGCACGCAAAAAGGACTCCGGGGAACGAAACGACCTGGAGGCAGGGATGGCGAAGTACCTCGCCTCCGAATACTGCAAGGAAGTCGTCGAGGACGCCTTCCGTATCCATGGCGGTTACGGGTTCTCGAAGGAGTACGAGATCGAGCGCCTCTACCGCGAGGCGCCGATGCTGCTCATCGGTGAAGGTACCGCCGAGATCCAGAAAATGATCATCGGCCGGCGACTCCTCGAAGAGTACCGGTTCCAGGGCTGAATGCCCCTTTCGGGGGGAAATGGCCGCGAAAAAGATCACACCCTGTCATCATCTTCCGGCCTCCGACTCGTCTTCTGGCTTGCCCAGTTGCGGCCCGCAACCGCTACCATCGCCGGTAAGCCGCCGTCCCCCTGTTGCCAGCGCGGCATCATCCGCTACGAAGGTCATCCATGCCCCACAGCCAAACCTCTGCATCACGCGACGGCCTCCTCCAGGGACGCCTTGCTCGCGGAGCATCGCCGTGGCTTCTGCCGACCGTCGCCACCGCGGCGCTCAGCCTCGCCCGGGCCCGCAAGTCCGGCCGCTGGGCCGCCGTAGCCGTGCCCACCACCGCGCTCGCGGCGGGCATGCTGTGGTTCTTCCGCGATCCCGAGCGCGAAATCACCCAGGGCCGGGTCATCTCCCCGGCCGACGGAGTGGTGCAGAGCATCATGCCGTGGAAGGACGGACGGACCCGCGTCGCGATCTTCATGAGCCCGCTCAACGTCCACGTGAACCGCGCGCCCCTCGCGGGCACGGTGACGTCGGTCGAGCACATCCCCGGCGGGTTCGTTCCGGCGTTCAACAAGGAGAGCGAGAACAACGAGCGCGTTGTCTGGCACTTCGACACCGAGCTCGGTGACATCGAGATGGTGCAGATCGCCGGCGCGGTCGCGCGTCGCATCGTCCCGTACGTGCCGCAGGGCACGAAGGTCGAGCAGGGCGAGCGCATCGGCCTGATCCGCTTCGGCTCGCGCGTCGACATCTACCTCCCCGAGGGTGTAGAGGCCGACGTCGAGGTCGGCCAGGTAACCACCGCGGGGGTGACTCGCATTGACCGTGACTGATCCCGAGACACAGGCCGGCTGGGTGCCGGAGGACGAGACCGACGCCGAGGACATGCCGCTCTCCATGCGGCTGTCGATAGCGGACACGCTCACCCTCGGCAACGCGACGTGCGGGTTCATGGCGGTGTACTTCACCACCACCGGAATCCTCATCCCGCACCTCCAGGGCAGCCAGGAGACCGGCATGGCGCGGCACAGCGCCGCGACCGCCGTGATCCTGATGCTCCTCGCGGCGATCTTCGATCTCTGCGACGGGCTCGTGGCGCGCAAGCTGCGCAGCTCGCCGATGGGCGCGGAGCTGGACAACCTCTCCGACCTGATCAGCTTCGGGCTCGCCCCGGCCTATTTCGTGCTGGTGTACGGAATGGTCGCGGACGACGCCCACCAGCGGGTTTCGGCGCTGGCGGCGATCGTGGTGCTGCTGGCGGTGGTCCTGCGGCTCGCCAGATTCTCCTGCGTGACGCTGAAGGACGGCATGTTCCAGGGCATGCCGAGCCCCTTCGGCGCGCTGACGGTCGTCTCGATCGTGCTGCTGGAGCTCCCCTTCATCCCCACGCTGCTCGCCATCATCGGCGTCGCGTGGCTGATGGTGAGCCGGGTCGAGTACCCGAAGCCGCGGGGCGTCCTCGCGGTGGCGATGCTCGCCTGGATCGTGGGCGCGATGGGACTGCTGGCGGCCTGGGCGTTCGACGCCCCGGGCGGCCAGGTCCTGCTGGCGACCGGCTGCGCGCTCCAGGTGGTCCTGGGCGCGGTGATCCCGCTCTTCGCGACGGCGCGGCGGGTGAACACGTTCCGCGACAACCGCCGCGTGGCGCGTGCGGCGCAGCTGCCGTAGGCGTCCGGCGTACGTACGGCTGCGGGCCCCGGGGACATCCCCGGGGCCCGCAGCCGTCTGCCGTTCGCGGAGGCTGTCAGCCGCCGGGCGTGTAGCTCTTCGCGGCCCCCGAGATCTCCGCTTCCCGCACCACCTTCGTCCCGCCGGTCACTTTCTTGTCCGGCTGGAGGATGACCGTCTGGCGCGAGGACGGCGCCTTCGGGTCGGTGAAGTCGTGCGTGGTGCCGAAGCCCGAGTCGTACGCGTTGATCGTCAGCAGGGCCTTGCCGACGCCCTCCCGGGTCAGGTCCTTCGACGCGCACGCCTTCTTCAGCGCCTCACCGAAGACCGACGCCGCCGTCCAGCCGGCCACCACGCCGTTGTCGAGCGCGTCCGAGGGATACGCCGCCTCGTAGTCGGCGACGAGCTTCTTGGCGTCCTGCGTGTCCGTGCCGATCGGCTCGGTGGGGTTGGCGACGTAGTAGTTCTTCGTCAGTGCCGGCCCCGCCTGGGTCGCGAGCAGCTGCGGGGAGAACGCCGAGTTGTTGCCGATGACCGGCGCCCGGAGCCCGACCGCCGCCGCGACCCCGACGAACGAGGCGGCCTGGCGCGGCCCCGCACTGATGACGACGCCCTCGACCCCGGCCTTCTTGAGCGCGGAGACCTGGGCCGTCATGTCGTTGTCGGTCGGTTTGATCTTCTGCTCGACGATCGTGAGCCCGGCCTGCTCCGCCGCGTACCGCGATCCGGCGAGCGCGTTCTCGCCGTAGTCGCCCTCGAAGTAGACGTGGCCGATCCCGTCGCCCTTCCCGACGCCCTTCTCCTTCATCAGGAAGTCGATCGCGTTGATCGTCTCGACGTCGTAGGTGTTGCCGACGACGCGGACGTACGGACTGCCGAGCAGCGAGGTGGACCAGGCCTGCGGGATGACGAGGCCCTTGTCCTGGCCGTCGATGCGCTGCTTGACCGCAGCGACGAAGGGCGAGCCGATGAACTGGGTGAAGCCCAGCACCTGCGGCGACAGCTCGGTGTAACCGGAGACGGCCTTCTGCGGGTCGTAGCCGTGGTCGCGGACCGTGAGCTCGATCTTCCGGCCGCAGATGCCGCCGTCGGCGTTGGTCTTCTTCACGTACAGCTGCTGGGCCTGGGTGACGCTCTTGCCGAGCGAGGCGTAGACGCCGGTCATGTCGGTCAGCGCACCGAGCTTGATCGTCCCGTCCGTGACCCCCTGGCCGGTCCTGACCCCGCCGGTGTCCGCCGTGTCGCCGTTCTTGCCGCCTTCCTTCGCCTTCGAGCTGCACCCGGCCGCCGTCAGCGCGAGCAGCGCGGCGAGCGTGGCGGCGGTGGTCCTGGTGACCTGCCTGCGCGTGGTCATCGTTACTCCCCTGGGGTTGTTGTCTTGCGCCGGAGGGCCGGCCGCACCAGGCCGCCCGGCAGGAAGAGCACCACCGCGACAACGGCGGCGCCGTAGAGGTACCGGGACGCCTCGCCCGGTGCGACCCCGCCCGTACCGGGGGCGGAGACCAGGGGCAGGGCGTCGCTGTACCGGGTGAGGAGCTGGGGCAGCAGGGAGACGAAGACGGCTCCCACCACCGCTCCCGCGACCGAGCCGAGACCGCCGATGACGATCATGGCGAGATACTCGAGGGACAGGATCATGCCGAAGTACTCCGGCACGGTCCGCTGGAAGACCAGCGCGAGCAGGACGCCCGCCAGGCCCGCGTACATGGAGGAGAGGACGAACACCCCGGCCCGGTAGCGGGCGACGGGCACCCCCATGACCCCGGCGGCGATGCGGTGGTCGCGGATGGCGTTCATGGCCCGGCCGGGGCGCCCGCGCAGCACGCCGCGGGCGAAGAGGGCGCAGCCGGCCAGGGCGAGCAGGGCGACGTACCAGAGCTTCTCGGCGGAACCGAAGGGCACGTCGGCCACCAGCAGCTCGGACTCGTCGAAGGTGACGCCGAAGAGGCTGAGCGGGGGGACGTCGCGGCCGTTGAAGCCGCCGGTCAGGTCGTGCGCGTTGAAGAGCACGTGCTGGCCGATGAAGATCAGCGCGAGGGTGGCGATGCCGAGGTACGCGCCCTGGAGGCGTCCGGAGATGGGGCTGAAGAGGCCGCCCGCGACCCCGGCCAGCGCCACCGCGAGGACGGCGGCGAGCCAGCTGGGGAGGTTCAGGCCGGTGAGGCCGCCGGCGGGGTCCCCGGCGAGGACGCAGTAGCCGTACGCGCCGACGGCGAGGAAGAAGGCGTGGCCCATGGAGAGCTGGCCGGTGGCGCCGGTGAGGAGGTTGAGGCCGATGGCGCCGATGGCGGCGGCCATCGCGAAGAGCCCGGCCTGGAGCCAGAACCGGTCGAGGTAGAAGGGCAGCGCGAGGAGCAGGACCGCTCCGGCGGTCCACAGCGCCGGGCGGCGCAGCCGCTTGGTCGGGTCAGACACGGGCCAGCTCCTTCGTACCGAAGAGACCGGCCGGGCGGACCAGCAGGACCGCGACCATGACGAGGTACGGGGCCAGGTCGCCGATGCCGCGCCCGAGGAAGGTGAGGTCGCTCTGGTAGCCGGTGGCGAGCGACTCGGTGATGCCGACGAGGAAGCCGCCGACGAGGGCGCCGGTGGTGGAGTCGAGGCCGCCGAGGATGGCGGCGGGGAACGCCTTCATCGCGGCGAGCGAGGTGGAGCGTTCGAGCCCCGGGGTCGGGAAGACGGTCAGGAAGAGCGCGGCGACGGCGGCGAGTCCGCCCGCCACGGCCCAGGCGCCGAGGGAGACCCGGCCGAGGCGTACGCCCATCAGCGCGGCGGTCTCGGAGTTCTCGGCGGCGGCGCGCATCGCCACGCCCCAGGAGGTGAAGCGGAAGGCGAGCAGGAAGACCGTGATGAGCAGGCCCGCCGCGACGAACGCGGCGATGCGGGTGTGCGCGACGGTCACCCCGCCGACGGTGAGGACGGAGTCGCCCCAGGGGTCGCCCAGGGCGAGGACGTCGGTGCCGATGCGGCGGGTCAGCTCGGTGGTGAGGAGGATGTCGACGCCGATGGTGACGATGGCCAGGACACTGTGGTTGGAGCCCCGGTAGCGGCGCATCACCAGGAACTCGACCGCCGTGCCGACGGCCGCCGCGCCGCCGATCCCGGCGAGCAGGGCGAGCCAGAAACCGATGTCGTCGTGCAGGACGGCGGTGACGTAGCCGCCGGCGAGCAGCAGCGAGGCGTGGGCGAAGTTGACGACCTCGGTGGCACGGAAGATCACGACGAAGCCGAGGGCGATCAGGGCGTAGACGGAACCGATCGAGATCCCGTTGAGGAGGAGTTCGGCGAAGGTGGTCATGGAGCGGCCTCCTCTCCCAGGTAGGCGCGGACGACGGCGGGGTCGGACTGGACGGAGGCGGGCGTTCCGTCGGCGATCAGCCGACCGAAGTCGAGGACGGTGACGGCGTCGGCGAGCCGCATCACCACCCCCATGTCGTGCTCCACCAGCACGATGGAGATGCCGAGGCTGTCCCGTACGCCCGCGACGACGGCGGCGGTGGCCCGGCGTTCGTCGGCGGTCATTCCGGCGACCGGCTCGTCGAGGAGCAGGACCCTGGGCTCCATGCACAGGGCGCGGGCGAGCTCGGCGAGCTTCTGCTGCCCGTACGGCAAGGTGCCCGCCGGCCGGGCGAGGTGGTCTTCGAGTCCGACGAACGCGGCGATTTCCCGGACGCGTTCACGGTGCCCCGCCTCCTCCCGTACGGCGGAGGGGAGCCGCAGCCCGGCGGCGACGAATCCGGTGCGGGTGAGCCGGTGGCGGCCGAGCATCAGGCTGTCCTCGACGGTGGCGCCGGGCGGCAGGGCGAGGTTCTGGAAGGTGCGGGCGACGCCGAGGTCCGCGATGCGGTGGGGCGGCAGTCCGGTCAGCTCCCGGCCGCCGAGGCGGACGCTGCCCGAGGTGGCCCGGTAGACGCCGGAGAGGACGTTGAAGCAGGTGGACTTGCCGGCGCCGTTGGGTCCGATGACGGCGTGCACGGTTCCCGGCCGTACGGTGAAGCCGATGGCGTCCAGTGCGGTCAGGCCGGCGAACCGCACGGTCAGGTCCCGTACTTCCAGCGCCGGGGCCGCGGCGCTCATCTGCCCTCCCAGACGCTGAGGGTGCGGTGGGCCGCCACCGCCTCGGAGGCGTCGGCGGCGGCGTCCTCGTCGACCACGCCCAGGTAGCGGCGGCGTACCTCGTCGGAGGCGGCGAGCTCGTCGGCGGACCCGGACAGGACGACCTCGCCCACGTCGAGGACGTACGCGTGCGAGGCGAGGCGCAGCGCGATGGCGGCGTTCTGTTCGACGAGCAGTACGGCCGTGCCCTGCGCGTTGATCTCGGTGACCGTCTCGGCGATCCGCTGTGCCATCAGCGGGGCGAGGCCGAGCGAGGGCTCGTCGAGCAGCAGCAGTTTCGGTCCGGCCATCAGCGCCCTGGCGACCGCGAGCATCTGCTGCTCGCCGCCGGAGAGCAGCCCGGCGCGCTGCCCGGCGCGTTCGGCCAGGACCGGGAAGAGTTCGTGGACGCGCCGCAGCGCGGTGGCCTGGGCGGCGCGGTTTCCGGTGGAGCCGAGCGCGCCCGCGCGCAGATTGTCGGCGACCGTCATCCGCGCGAACACCTGCCGTCCTTCCGGAACTTGGCAGAGCCCCGCGGCCACCACCCGGTCGGGGGGCAGACCGGTCAGCGGCCGGCCGGCGAAGGCGACCGTACCCCCGGTGACCGCTCCGCCGTGGAACGAAAGCGTGCGCGAGATGGCGCGCAGGAGCGTGGACTTGCCCGCTCCGTTGCTGCCCAGTACGGCGACCACGGCCCCTTCGGGCAGCGTGAGCGACACGTGTCGCAGCGCCCTCACGGGTCCGTATCCCGCCGACAGATCCCGTATTTCCAATGCGGCGCCGGCCATGGCACCCCTTCCTCGGGCCGTTCGGTGGCGCTCACCTCAGCACCGGTCGCCGCCCGCCGTCCACGGATGGCGACCGAACCGCTGCCGGTGACCAGCCACACGTACGGCCGGTTGTGCACGCGCACAACACCGCGTGTCAGGGGGTGTCGGGGAGAGCCCCGCTCATGGCACGCTCTCGCCCCATGGGAGGCCGCAGAGTACGGACGGGGCACGACTGGGCGGTGCTGACCGAGGCCTGTACGGCGCTGCTCGACCGGCTGCCGGAGCTGGTGGACCAGCACCTGCGCGAGCTGCACGCGCACTCGCCGCTGTACGCGCAGGTCCTGTCGCAGGACCAGCACTGGCAGGAGACCGAGCAGGCGATGCGGATCGGCATCGAGGCGATCTCCGCGCCGAAGTCGCAGCCGCGCCGCGATCTGGAGTACGCGGAGTGGACGGGCCGGCGCCGGGCCCAGCAGGGCTTTCCCCTGGAGCTGCTGGTGCACTCCTACCGGCAGGCGGGCTATCTGATCTGGGACGCGCTCCTGGAGAGCGCGGAAGGCAGCGGTCCGGAGAAGCTCACGGTACTGATGCGGGCCGCGTCGACGGTGTTCACGGCGGTCGACGCGGAGACCGCGACCGCGTCGGAGGCGTACCGGGCGACCGAGGCCGAGCTGCGCCACCGTACGGACGAACGGTTGCAGGCGCTTCTCGACGCTTTGCTGGAGGGCAAGGAGTCACCGGGGCTGGCGGCCCGCGCGGCGGCCGGTCTCGACCTGCCGGAGCAGGGGCGGTACGCGGTGGTGGTGCTGCGGCTGGAGCGCCGGGACGGGCGCGAGCCGTTCCACCGGCGCATCCAGGGGACCGGGATGCGGTTCATCTGGCGGATGCGTACGGACTGCGAGGTGGGGGTCGTCTCGCTGGGCGAGGAGACGACGCTGGCCGCACTGTCGGAGCTGCTCGCCGCGCGCTGTCCCGGGCCGGGCGGCATCAGCCCGGTGGTGGACGGTCTCGCCGGGCTGGGCGAGGCCCGGCGGCTGGCGGATCTGGCGCTGCGGACGTGCGCGCCGGACGCGACCGGGATCGTACGGCTGGACGAGCGGATGCCGACGGCCCTGGTGGTCAGCCAGCCGGAGCTGGCGGGGCGGCTGGTGGCGGACGTGTTCGGCACGCTGCTGGAGCTGGACGCGGCGGACCGGGTGGTGCTGCTGGAGACGCTGGACGCGTGGCTGTCGTGCGAGGGGTCGGCGGGGCGGACGGCGGGGCGGCTGTACTGCCACCGCAATACGGTGTTCAACCGGCTGCGCAGGCTTGAGCAGCTGACGTCCCGTTCGCTGTCCCGGCCGCGGGACCTGATCGAGATGACACTGGCGCTGGACGCGTTCCGGCTGTCCGGGGCGTGACGCGGACGGCGGGGGCGGGCCGTGACGCGGGCGCCGCGGGCGGGCCGTCCGGGGCGCCCGCGTCACGCCCCGCGGCGCGGGCCTCCTGCTACGACAGCGTGTCCGCGACCACGGACGCCGCTTCCGCGATCAGTTCGTTGTCGTATGCGGCGTCTTCCCCGGTGCGGTTCGTCATGATCGCCACGACGACGGGGGCGGTGCCGGGGGGCCACACCACGGCGATGTCGTTGCGGGTGCCGTAGGTGCCGCCGGCTCCGGTCTTGTCGCCGACCACCCAGCCCTCGGGCATTCCGGCCCTGATGAGCTCGGCTCCGGTGGTGCTGGTCCGCAGCCACTTCGTGAGCTGCGCGCGTTCGCCCTTGCCGAGGACGTCTCCGAGGACGAACGCGCGCAGGTCGCCGGCGAGCGCCCGCGGCGTGCTCGTGTCACGCGTGGCGCCCGGAGTCCACTGGTTCAGTTCCGGCTCGCGGCGCTCCATCCGGGTGACGTCGTCGCCGATCTCTTCGAGTACGGCGTCCAGGCCGTGGGGCCCGCCCAGTCGGTCCAGGAGCAGGTTGGCCGCGGTGTTGTCGCTGAAGCGGACGGCGGCGTCGCACAGCGCGCCCAGGGTCATCCCGGTCCCGACGTGCTTCTCGGTCACGGGAGAGTGGGCGGCCAGATCGTCCTTGGAGTACGTGATCACCTGGTCCAGGCCGCTCAGGGAGTACTCGCGCAGCACGGCGCCGGCGGCCAGCGCCTTGAACGTGGAGGCGTAGGCGAACCGCTCGCCGTCGTTGTAGGCCACCTCGCGCCCGGTGCCGGTGTCGACGGCGTAGACGCCCAGCCGCGCGTCGAACTTGCGCTCGAGTTCCTTGAAATCGCGGGCGAACGGCTTCGCGTCCGCACTCGGGGTCGCGTTCGTGTTCGGGCTCGCGGCCGCACCCGGCCCCGTCGTCTTCGCGGGCGGGGGCGACGAGGCCGGGGAGTCGCCCCGGCCGCAGGCCACGAGCGGGACGAGGGCGAGTGTGGCGAGCGCGCCGAGAACGGCGCGCCGGGCACGGGTGTGCTGCATGGTCCAGAACCTCCGGGGCGCCCCGCACAGGGGCGCGTAGGGGATGGAGCGGCACGGCCCCATCCCGGTGCGGGTCATGAGTGCCGGGACCACCCTCGCCGTCGGGAGCCATGCGGTCCAATACGCTCACGCACTGTTCCATGCCGATCCGGCATAGAGTTGCGGACCGTGGATCTGGTGGGAGCGTGTCGCGCGTTTGTCAGTGTCAGCGAGCACGGCGGTTTCACCGTCGGAGCGGCCGCTGCCCGGATGTCCCAGCCGGTGGCCAGCCGCCGCGTCGCCGCCCTGGAGGAGCGCTTCGGTGAGCAGTTGTTCGAGCGCACGTCGCGGCGGGCCGTCCTGACCCCCTTCGGCCGGGACATGCTGCCGGCGGCCAGGCAGCTCGTACAGGCGGCCGATGTGCTGCTGCACGAGGCGGAAGCCGTCAAGCGCAAGCCGTGGCGGCTCGCGGTGCCCGACGTCTGTCCCACGGCCGCTCTGGCCCGCCTCGTCGCCGAGGCACGGGGGCACGGTGTCAGGCTGGACCTCCGTGTGGCGGCGCCCGCGCGGCGCCTGGAACTCCTCCACGCGCAGCAGGTGCGTGCCGCCGTGCTCGCGGTGCCCGCGGACGAGGCGACGTGGTCCGTGCCGCTCGGGCTCGCCGGCGCCCAGGACCCCGGCGTGAAGCGCGTCTACCTCGAAACGCTGCGGGTCGGGCGGGCCTCCCCCGGCCCGGCCCGCCGTGTCTGGATCCAGCCGGAAGACGACGTGCCGCACATCCGGGACCCGCTGACGCGCCTGCGCGACGCGGTGGGCCTGCGGCCCGCACAGCTCGTCGCGGCGGCCGGCCTGACGAGCGCCACGGCCGAAGTCCTCTGCACACACGACCTGTTGCTGTGCTCCCCCGCGCAGGCCGGGGAACTCGCCCTGGCCTGGCGGCCCATCGGTGAGATCACGCTCGGCCGGGGATTCGCCCTGACCGTCGCCGCGGACGGCAATCCCCAGTACGTCGAAGCGCGCCTGGGCGACACCATCGCCCACTGCCTCGGCGCGGGCGCCCGGGCGGGCGGCGCGGGAGGGACGGCGGCGTGAGCACCGAGGCACTGCTGCACGACATGCGCCGGCAGTTGCGCGAGGGCGGTCTGCACGGCTGCCTGCTCGTACGGGACCTGCGCACGGGAGAAGAGCTGGGGATCGAGCCGGACACCCAGCTGCCCTCCGCCTCCCTGGTCAAGGTCCCGCTCGCGCTGGCGACGGCGGAGCGCATCCGGCGGGGCGAGCTCGACGGGGCGACGATGCTCGACGTACGGCCCGGGCGGATCACCACGCCCGGCCCCACCGGGCTGAGCCGGTTCCGCCACCCCACCCGGATCGCGATCGACGACCTGCTCTACCTGAGCACCTGCGTGAGCGACGGGACGGCCGCCGACGCGCTGTTCGGCCTCACCCCGCCCGACCGGGTCGCCGGCCTCCTCCACGAACTCGGCCTGCGCGGCATCACCGTCCGGCACAGCATGCGCGAGCTGTCCGACACCCCCGTGGAACGCTTCGACGCCGACCAGGTCCATCTCGCCCACGCCCTCGCCATCGACGCCGGCACCAGCGGCCGCGGACACCGGGTGCCGCAGCTCGACACCACCCGCGCCAACACCGGCAGCGCACGCGCCTGGGTCGAACTGCTCCAAGCCCTGTGGACACCCTCGGCGGTCCACCCGGAAGCGGCCGGGCGCGTGCGCGGCCTCATGGCCCACAACCTGCTCCGGCACCGGCTCGCCCCGGACTTCAGCTCCGACGCCACCACGTGGTCCTCCAAGACCGGCACCCTCCTCAACCTCCGCCACGAGGTGGGTGTCGTCGAGCACTCCGACGGTCAGGCGTTCGCCGTCGCCGTCCTCACCGAGTCGCTCGTTCCGGCGAGCACCCAGCCCGGCGCCGACGCCCTCATGGCGCAGGTGGCGCGCGGACTGCGCGACCACCTCCGGCAGCTCTAGCCCCGGTCCGGGGTTTCCGCCGGCGGGCTGTACACCGCCCGCCGGGGCCTCGCGTGCGGTACGCCGGGCGCCGCGCGTCACCCGGACCGCCGATGCCCGAAGCCGGGGGCCGGGCCTTCGGCCCCCGGGCGGGCCTGGCGCGGCTGAACCCGCTGGGCCGACGCCGATCCCAGCCCGTCCGGCGCTTGAGAACCGGGGTCCGGGGCAGAGCCCCGGTTCGGGAAGGGCGGGGAGGGGAACAGCCCCGCGGGCCCGGAGCCGGGCGGGGCCCCGGGCCCGCGGACCGGGAGCCAAGTGGCCCCGGTCCCCGGGGCCGTGGGCCGTCAGGTCAGGAAGTCGCGGGCGATGTTCTCCGCCACGCGTTCCAGCAGCGGACCCGCCTCCGCCATCGAGCGGGCCGGGTCCGGCTCCAGGTCGGCCAGGGCGTACGCACGGCGGATGCCGGCCCCGCCGAGGACCTCCGGGGGGAGCGCCAGGCGGCCGCAGACCGCGATGACCTCGATGTTCTTCGCGCGCGCCGCCGCCGCCACGCCCGCCGGCGCCTTGCCGTGCAGTGTCTGCGCGTCGAGCGAGCCCTCGCCGGTGATGACCAGGGTCACGCGGGACAGGGCGTCGGCGAAGCCGAGCACGTCCAGCATCACCTCGATGCCCGGCCGGAAGCTCGCGCCGAGGGCGATCAGCGCGCCGTAGCCGATGCCGCCGGCCGCGCCCGCGCCGGGCGAGTGCTCGTGCTCCGGGCCGAGTACGGACGCGTAGTGCGCGAGGGCCGCGTCGAGGGCGGCCACGTCCTCCTCGGTGGCGCCCTTCTGCGGTCCGTACACCGCCGCCGCGCCCTTCGGGCCGGTCAGCGGGTTGTCGACGTCGCTGGCGAGGACGAGGTCCACGTCGGCCAGACGCGGGTCCAGGCCGGACAGGTCGGCTGTCGCGAGGTCGCGCAGGCCGCCGCCACCGGGGCCGACGGGCTCGCCCGCCGCGTCCAGGAAGCGCGCGCCCAGCGCGGCCAGCATGCCCGCGCCGCCGTCGGTGGTGGCGCTGCCGCCGACGCCGAAGACGATCGTGCGCGCGCCCGCGTCGAGCGCGGCGCGCAGCAGCTCGCCGGAGCCGTACGTCGTCGCGGTGAGCGGCGCGAACACACCCTCGGGGAGGTGCTGGAGGCCCGACGCCTCCGCCATTTCGACCACGGCGGTGCCGTCGCGCAGCGCGAACGCCGCCGTGAGCTGCTCGCCGAGCGGCCCGGTGACCCGTACCTCCCGGCGCTCGAATCCGGCCGCCACCGCCGCGGCCACCGTGCCGTCGCCGCCGTCGGCGACGGGCAGGGCCTCGACGACAACGTCGGGGACAACCCGCCGCAGCCCGGCCGTCACCCGCTCCGCGACCTGCACGGCCGTGAGCGAGCCCTTGAACTTGTCCGCCGCGACGAGCACGCGGGCGGTCTCAGTTACTGCTCCGTCCGTCACCTTGCTATCCCTTGCTTTCGAACAGGCAGTCGCGCCGCCCCGACCCTATCCGCAGGAGGGGCTTCGTGCCCACGGACACCCGTCACGGTCCGGCCTCCGGTACGGCGCGCCAACCTGATTTGTCATCTTTTTACGCCCATAGTGGTTCGTCATGCACAGCGAAACGATCGAACGGTCTTCACCCGGACGGCGGCGGGTCCCACCGCCGGGGGTCCCGCCGGGGGTGCCCCCAGTGCGCGCGCACAGCACCGCACTCCGCGTTCCGCTCTTCTCGCATACCGGTGAAATACCTGCGAACGACCCATGCTCCACCACGGGAAACGGGTAGAGCCGACGCATGACGCCACACCGCACGCACACCGCCGACCGGATTCTCGGCGGCTGGCTGGGCCGAATCGCCGGCAACATGCTCGGCAAGCCCGTGGAGCGCGGCGACTACTGGACGCGAGCACGGATCGACCGCTACCTGCGGCTCACCGGTGCGCTCCCCCTCAACGACTACCTGCCCGAGCCCCCGCCGGCCGCGGCCGGTCTCGAACTGCGCCCGGAATGGCCGCACTGCGTACGCGGCCGGATCAGCGGCAGCTGCCGGGACGACGACGTCGACTACGCGATCCTCGGGCTGCATCTCCTGGAGACCCACGGGTTCGCGTTCACCACCGAGGAGGTCGGTGAGCTGTGGCTGCTGCGGCTGCCGTATCTGCAGACCTTCACCGCCGAGCGGGCGGCGTACCGCAATCTCGCGAACGGCCTCAGGCCGCCGCTGACGGCCACCTACGAGAATCCGTACCAGGAGTGGATCGGCGCCCTCATCCGCGCCGACATCTTCGGCTGGACCAACCCCGGCGACCCGAACCGGGCGGCCGCGCTCGCCCGCCGCGACGCCGTGCTCTCGCACACCGGCAACGGCGTGTACGGCGCGATGTGGGCGGCGGCGCTGATCGCCGCCGCGTTCACCGCGCCGGGGCCGCGCGCCGCGCTGGAGGCGGCGCTGGAGCGCGTACCCGCGAGCAGCCGTCTCGCCCGTACGGTCCGTCACACCGCCGCCCTGCACGCGGCCGGGGTGGCCTGGGAGGACACGCTCGCCGAGATGGAGGAGGAGACCGGCGGCCTCGGCTGGATCCACGCCGTCCCGAACGCCGCCGTCATCACGGCCGGACTGCTGTACGGCGACGGCGACTTCACCCGGACCGTCACGCTCACCGTGCGCGGCGGCCTGGACACCGACTCCAACGGCGCGACGGCGGGTTCGGTGGCCGGGGTGCTGTGCGGGACGGCCGGGATCGGGCCGCAGTGGACCCGGCCGCTGGAGGACACGGTGCGCAGCGCGGTGTTCGGCTTCGACGGGGTGCGGATCAGCGAACTGGCGGACCGTACGGCCCGGCTGGCGCTCGGCTGAACCACACCTGCCCGCCCGTCCCGGCGCCCTCCACGGTCCGCTGCCCCGACGCCTTCACCCGGTGTTGCGCCGGAGTGCACCGGGTGGACCACGGCGCGGCCTAACATGCCCAGCAGCGCCCGCTCCTTCACTGCTTCTTCCGCTTCAGTCCTCGACGAAATCCGGAGAGCCTCATGCGCCCATTCGTTGGCGGAGTCCTGACTGCCCTCGCCGCTGGGACCCTTGTGGCCCAGGGCGCCCTCGCGGCCGGCGCGGCGGAGCCCTCCGCGTCCGCGGCGGCGGACCGGTCGGCCAAGGCGAGGCACCTGCCCGCCGAGATAAGGGGCGGCGCCTGGAAGGCCGGACACGTGCAGGGCGTGGCGGTGGACCGCCGCAAGGGGTTCATGTACTTCTCCTTCACCAACCTCCTCGTCAAGACCGACCTGCGCGGCGATCCGGTGGGCTCCGTGTCCGGGTTCACCGGGCACCTCGGCGACCTGGACCTCAACGAGAAGGACGGCCGGGTCTACGGCTCACTGGAGTACAAGGCGGCGAAGGCCTTCTACATCGCGGTCCTCGACGTGGACCGGATCGACCGCATGGACATGGACGCGCACACCAGCGACGTCGTGTCGACGGTCCACCTCCAGGAGGTCGTGGACGACTACACGGCCGACATGGACGGGGACGGGAAGTTCGACGGCGACACCGCGAACACCCCCGACCACCGGTACGGCTGCAGCGGGATCGACGGAGTGACCTTCGGGCCCGAGCTGGACCGGGGGGGCCGGGCCAAGGCCGGCAAGGACGTCCTGACCGTCGCGTACGGCATCTACTCGAACGTCAAGCGACAGGACAACGACCACCAGGTCCTGCTCCAGTACGACGTGGCCAAGTGGCGCACGTACGAGCGCCCGCTGCCCGAGAGCGCCCCGCACACCAGTGGCCCCCCGCGCGTCGACGGCAAGTACTTCGTGCGCACCGGCAACACCCGGTACGGCGTGCAGAACCTGGAGTACGACGCGCACACGGGCAACTGGCTGATGGCCGTCTACAAGGGCGCGAAGCCGCAGTTCCCGAACTACTCGCTCTTCGTCGCCGACGGTTCGAAGCGGCCGGCCTACGGGAGGATCACCGGCCAGCCGGAGCCCACGAGCGGCTGGCACCTGCCGCTGCTCCGGCAGGGGCTGCACCACGCGCCTTCCGGCGTCTACGGCTGGGAGTCCAGTGGCCAGTACGGTCTGGTCTCGCTCGACGACGGCCGCTTCTACCTCACCGAGGCGGGCACGGTGGTGGAGGACGGCGTGACGAAGCAGACGGCCCGGGCGGTCCTGCACCGGTGGACGGGTCTGCCCCCCACCCCGTTCACGCCGATCGCCGACTAGGCCGCGGGGCGGGGTGCGGAGGGGCCGGCGGGGTCTAGAACAGCCGCCCCCCCGGCCCCCGCCCCGCCCGCCTCGAACGCCAGCAGCCTCCGCTTGCGGTCCAGGCCGCCGCCGTAGCCGGTGAGGCCGCCCGCGGCGCCGACGACGCGGTGACACGGGACCACGATGCCGACCGGGTTCCTGCCGTTGGCGAGGCCGACCGCGCGGGAGGCGGCCGGGTTGCCGAGGCTCTCGGCCAGTTCGCCGTACGTCCGGGTCTCGCCGTACGGGATCTGCTGGAGCCGGGCCCAGACGCCGCGCTGGAACGGCGTGCCGTCCAGGGCCGGCGCCAGGTCGAACTCCTTCAACCCACCCGTGAAGCAGGCGTCGAGCTGGCGGACGGCTTCCCCGAGAATCCTCGGATTCCGGTCGCCGAAGGACTCCTCCGGCGGCCGGTGGCGCTGCTCGGTCATGTAGAGCCCCGACAGCCTGCCGTCGGTGGCGACCAGCGTCAGCGGACCGTACGGGCTGTCGACGACGCGGTGCTGCCTCATGGTCGTGCTCCTCATGCCGGGAGGTGGTTGACGGGATGGTCGTCGGTGGCCCACAGGTACTGGACGGCGTACGCCCGCCACGGCCGCCAGGCGGCCGCCCGCGCCGTGAACGCCGCCGGTGTGGACGGCAGGCCCAGCTCCCGCGCGGCCCGCCGGATCCCGAGGTCGGTGGGCAGGAACGCGTCGGGGTCTCCGAGCGCGCGCATCGCGATCATCTCGACCGTCCAGGGCCCGAAGCCGGGCAGCGCCGCGAGCTGGGCGCGGGCCCGCTCCCAGTCGCTGCCGATGCCGAGCTTCAGCGTGCCGTCGGCGAGCGAGGAGACCAGCGTCGTCAGGGTGGTGCGGCGGCTGCGCGGCAGGGCCAGCGACCCGGGGTCGAGTCCGGCGAGCGCGGCGGGGTCCGGGAAGAGGTGGGTGAGCCCGCCGGCCGGATCGTCGACCGGGGTGCCGTGCGCGGTGACCAGGCGGGCCGCGTGGGTGCGGGCGGCGGCCGTCGAGACCTGCTGGCCGAGCACCGCGCGTACCGCGAACTCCGCCGCGTCGGTCGTACGCGGCACCCGGCGCCCGGGGGCCTTGTCGACGAGCGGGGCGAGCAGGGGGTCGGTGCGCAGCTGGTCGTCGACGGCGACCGAGTCGGCGTCGAGGTCGAGCAGGCGGCGGCAGTGGCTGATGGCGATGGCCAGGTCACGCAGGTCGGTGAGCGAGAGCAGGCAGCCGATGTGGTCGGGGTGCGGGGTGAGGGCCACGGTGCCGTGCCCGTACGGGAGGGCGAGCGTGCGCCGGTAGGCGCCGTCGCGCCACTCCTCGACGCCGGGCACGGCGGTCGCGGCGAGGTGGCCGAAGAGATTGGCGGGGTTGAGCGGGGCGCGGAACGGCAGCCGCAGGGAGAGCGCGCCGGGGGTCTGCGGCTGCTTGCGGCCGCGGCTGCGCAGCTCGCCGGGGGAGAGCGCGAAGACCTCGCGGACGGTGTCGTTGAACGTACGTACCGACGAGAACCCGGCGGCGAAGGCGACGTCCGCCATGGGCAGCGGGGTCGTCTCGATGAGCAGGCGGGCGGTCTGGGCGCGCTGGGCCCGGGCGAGGGCGAGCGGTCCGGCGCCCAGCTCGGCCCGCAGCTGCCTCTCGATCTGGCGGGTGCTGTAGCCGAGCCGGGCGGCGAGCCCCGGCACGCCCTCGCGGTCGACGACACCGTCACCGATCAGGCGCATCGCGCGGGCGACGGCATCGGCGCGGGCGTTCCACTGCGGGGAGCCGGGGGCGGTGTCGGGCCGGCAGCGCTTGCAGGCCCGGAATCCGGCCTGCTGGCAGGCGGCCGCGCTCGGGTAGAAGGTCATGTTCTCGGTCTTGGGCGGCACGACCGGACAGCTGGGGCGGCAGTAGATCCGGGTGGTCAGGACCGCGGTGAAGAACCAGCCGTCGAAGCGCGAGTCCTTGGACCGCACGGCGCGTACGCAGCGCTCGGTGTCGGTGTGCATGGCTCAAGCATCGGGCACGCCGCACGCCGGCGGCTGGCGAGAATCCGACATCAAGGTGCGGCTGCCAGGGCCGTCTCGAAGGCCGCGTACGCCCTCTCGTCGAAGAGGACGAACCGCACCTCGGCGACCGGCTCGCCGGCCGCCTCCCGGACCGCACGGACGGCGATACGCGCCGCGTCGTCCATCGGCCACCGGAAAATACCGGTGGAGACGGCGGGGAACGCGACGCTCCTCGCACCCAGCTCCCGTGCCACGCGCAGCGATTCGCGGTAGCAGGAAGCCAGCAGTTCCGACTGGTCCCGGTCGGGCTGCCACACGGGCCCGACCGTGTGGATCACCCACTGCGCGTCCAGCCGCCCCGCCGTCGTGGCGACGGCCCGTCCGGTCGGCAGCCCCTTCCCGTAGCGGGAGGCGCGCAGCCGGCGGCAGTCGGCCAGGATCTCCGGCCCGCCCCCGCGGTGGATGGCGCCGTCGACGCCGCCGCCGCCCAGCAGGGAGGAGTTGGCGGCGTTGACGACGGCGTCGACGTGCTGCTCGGTGATGTCGCCGCGCACCAGCGTGAGGGCCGTCATGAGCCGGTTCCCTCGGAACGCAGCCGCCGCCAGACCGCCTTCGCCGCGTTGTGCCCCGACATCCCGTGCACGCCCGGCCCCGGCGGTGTCGCGGACGAACAGATGAAGACCGACGGATGCGGCGTCGCGTACGGGAAGAGGGACACCTTCGGCCGCAGCATCAGCTGGAGTCCCGACGCCGCGCCGCACGCGATGTCCCCGCCCACGTAGTTGGCGTTGCGCTGCGCGAGCTGCGGCGGCCCGGCGACGGCGCGTGCGAGCACCCGGTCGCGGAAGCCGGGCGCGAAACGCTCGATCTGGCGCTCGACGGCCCCCGTCAGGTCGCCGTCCCAGGCGTGCGGGACGTGCCCGTACGCCCAGAAGACGTGCTTGCCCTCCGGGGCACGGGAAGGGTCGACCAGGCTCGGCTGAGCGGTGATCAGGAACGGCGTCTCGGGTGGTGTGCCGCTCGCGGCCTGCCGCAGCGCGGTACCGATCTCCCGGCTGCTCGGCCCGACTTGGACGGTGCCGGCCCGCCGGGCCTCCCCGGCCGTCCAGGGCACCGGCCCGTCCAGCGCGTAGTCGATCTTGAACACACTCGCGCCGTACCGGTACCTCTCGTACGCCCGCCCCAGACCGGCGATGCGCGCCAGCGCGGTGGGCGAGGTGTCGAAGACGTACGCGCGCGCGGGCGGCAGGTCGTCCAGCCGCTTCACTTCGTACCCGGTGTGCACCACGCCGCCGAGGTCGCGCAGGTACGCCGCGAGCGCGTCCGAGATCGACTGCGACCCGCCGCGCGGCATCGGCCAGCCGCCGGCGTGCGCGGCCAGCGCGAAGACCAGTCCCACCGCGCTCGTCGCGAGGCCGCCGAGCGGCGCGATGACATGCGCGACGAGCCCGGCGAAGAGCGCCCGCGCCCTGTCGTCCCGGAACCGGCGCATCAGCCAGGTGCTGGGCGGCAGTCCATCGACGCCGAACCGGGCCAGGGTGACCGGATCGCGCGGCAGCGCGCTCAGCGGCAGCGACATGAAGTCCCGGGCCAGTGTGTCCCACTTCCCCCTGTAGGGAGCGACCAGCCGCCGGTACCTCCCGGCGTCGCGCGCGCCGAAGGAAGCGGCGGTCTCGGCGACCGACCGCGACAGCACCGCTGCGGTGCCGTCGTCCCACGGGTGGGCCATGGGCAGTTCGGGGTGCAGCCACTCCAGTCCGTACCGGTCCAGCGGCATGGCGTTGAAGGCCGGCGACCCCGCGCCGAGCGGGTGTACGGCGGAACAGGGGTCGTGCCGGAACCCGGGCAGCGTGAGCTCCTCGGTCCTGGCGCCTCCCCCCACGGTGTCCAGCGCCTCGAACAGCTGTACCGAGAAGCCCCGGCGGGCGAGTTCGACAGCGGCGGTCAGTCCGTTGGGCCCCGCCCCTACGACGACGGCATCGAGCATCGACGGCACCTTCGGACTCCTTCGTCAGCCGATGGCCAGAAGTTTCGGGATGTTCGGCCTCGGGATGTTCGGCCTCAGGATATTCCCGGCCGCGGGGGCGGAGGGCGACGGGAGGGGGACGGCCCCCGCCACCGCTCCCGCCGGCCCCGGCGGCCGCAACCGCCCCACCGCTACGCCCCGCCCCTCAGAAGTCCGGCCACCCGCGCCACCGTGGCCGTGTCCCGCGCGGCCGTGAACGGCAGTGCGTTGCCCCCCGCCAACCGGAACCGCTCCCCCGCGACCGTCATGTGCGATCCGCCGGCCTCCTCGACCAGCAGCAGCCCCGCCGCGTGGTCCCAGGCCAGCTCCCAGGAGAACGCCACCGCGTCCAGGTCCCCCCGCGCCACTGCCAGGTACTCCAGCCCGGCCGACCCGCAGGGCCGCGCGTCGACGCCCTTGACGTTCAGCCCGAGCAGCGCCGTCTTCTGCTGCTCCGTCGTGAAGTCGGGGTGCGAGGTGGCGACCCGCAGCGTCGCGCCCGTTCCCGGCACCCCCGCCCGCAGCGCCTCACCGTTCAGCCGCGCCCCGCCGCCCCGCACCGCGACGGCCATCTCGTCGAGCACGGGCGCGTACGTCCACGAGGCGAGCACCTCGCCCCGGTGGGCGAGGGCGACCAGCGTGCAGAACCCCGTCTCCCCGCGCACGAACTGCCGGGTCCCGTCCACCGGGTCCACGATCCACACCGGCGCGTCGCCCCGCAGCGCGTCGTACACCGCCGGGTCCTCGTGGACCGCCTCCTCCCCCACGACCACGGAGCCGGGCAGGAGCCGGGTCAGGGACGCGGTGAGGTGCTCCTCGGCCTGCCGGTCGGCGATGGTGACCAGGTCGTGCGGCCCGGTCTTCTCGACGATCTCGTGCGCGGCGAGCTGCCGGTACCGCGGCAGGATCTCGGCGGCAGCCGCCTTGCGCAGGGCCTCTTCGACGTCGGGCAACGTGTCATCGATCATCATGCCTCCAGCAAAGCACGCCCCGCCGACAACGCTGAACCACGCCGACAACCCGCGGTGACGTCACCGCCCGACCGCGTAACCCTGCATTCCCCTGGGGTTCGCCGCGGCGGACAGCACACCCGTCTCCGGGTCCCGCGCGACCGCGCACAGCCGCCCCTCCGACCACGGCCCGCCGACCGTCACGTCATGGCCGCGACGCCGCAGCTCCCCGACGACGTCCGCGTCCATGCGCGACTCGACGGTCACACTGCCCGGCCTCATCCCGCGCGGGTAGAAGGAACCGGGAAAGGAGTCGTTGTGCCAGTTGGGCGCGTCGACGGCGCCTTGCAGGTCGAGACCGCCCCGCACCGGGGACGCCCCGAGCGCGACCGCGAGGAAGAAGTGGAGCTGCCACTGGTCCTGCTGGTCACCGCCGGGTGTGCCGAAGGCCATCACCGGCACCCCGTCCCGCAGCGCGAGGGAGGGCGTCAGCGTCGTACGCGGCCGTCGTCCGGGCGTGAGCGTGTTCGGCAGTCCCTCGTCCAGCCAGGCCATCTGGAGCCGCGTGCCGAGCGGGAAGCCCAGCTCGGGGACGACCGGGTTGGACTGGAGCCAGCCGCCGCTCGGGGTGGCCGCGACCATGTTGCCCCAGCGGTCGACGACGTCCAGGTGGCAGGTGTCGCCAAGGGTGGCGCCGTCCTCGGCGACGGTCGGCTCACCGGCGCCCGCGGCGGCAGCGGCCTCGGCGCCCAAGGCGTCGGAGCCCGGCGCCCCGGCGGCGACGGCGAGCGCGTGCGCGCCGAGCACGGGCGTACGCCCGTCCGGGCTGCCGGGCCGCAGTTCCAGCGACGTCTCCTCCCCCACGAGGGCGCGGCGCCCGCTGTTGTACGAGGCCGAGAGCAGCGCGTCGACCGGCACCTCGGCGGCGTCGCCGTACCAGGCCTCCCGGTCGGCCATCGCCAGCTTGCACCCCTCGATGAGCAGGTGCACGTACTCGGCGGAGCCGTGGGCGGGCAGTTCGGGCGGCAGCAGTGCGAGCTGCTGGAGGAAGGCGGGTCCCTGGCTCCAGCCGCCGGGCTTGCACAGCGTCCAGCCGTTCCAGTCGTACGTGACGGGCGCCTCGTACGTCGCGGACCAACAGGCCAGGTCCGCCGCGGTCAGCGTCCCCGTGTGCCGGGCGCCGCTGGTGTCCAGCGTGGGGCGGGCGGCCTGCCGTACCAGCGCCTCGGCTATGAACCCCTCGCGCCACACCGCGCGCGCGGCGTCGATCTGCGCCACGCGGCCGGTGCCGCCCGCCGCCTCGGCCTCGGTGATCACGCGGCGCCAGGTGGCGGCGAGAGCGGGGTTGCGGAAGAGCTCGCCCGGAGCGGGCGCCCTGCCGCCCGGCAGGTACACCTCGGCGGACGAGGTCCACTCCTGCTCGAAGAGCGCGCGCACGGTCTCCACGGTCTCGCCGACCCGTTCGACGGGCGGGTGCCCGTCCTCGGCGTACCCGATGGCGTACCGCAGCACCTCGCCGAGCGACTTGGTGCCGTAGTCGCGCAGCAGGAGCATCCACGCGTCGAACGCCCCCGGCACGGCGGCGGCCAGCGGTCCGGTCCCGGGTACGAGACCGAGCCCCAGGGCGCGGTAGTGGGCGGCGCTCGCGCCCGTCGGCGCGGGCCCCTGCCCGCAGAGCACCCGCACCCGCCCGCCCGCCGGGGCGAGGACGACCGGCACTTCGCCCGCGGGTCCGTTGAGGTGCGGCTCGACGACGTGCAGGACGAAGCCGGCGGCGACGGCGGCGTCGTAGGCGTTGCCGCCGTCCTCCAGGACGGCCATCGCGGACTGCGAGGCGAGCCAGTGGGTGGAGGACACCATGCCGAAGGTGCCCTGGAGGGTGGGCCGGGTGGTGAACCGCATCTCTCACCTCACTGTCCGGGCCGTCGGCCGGTCCTGTCGGGTCCCGTCGGCCGGTCCTGTCGGGTCCCGTCGGCTCTCATGATCCGCCGGGCGCCGGTGATCCGGAAGGAGTCGGTCGCGTGAGCTTTTCGACACGGGGCCGCGGATTCACGGCCGCCGGCCCGCGCCGCCGGCCGCTGCCGGGGTCAGGCGGACGCCGCCTCGGTGGACGGCCCGCTCGCGGCGGAGACCGCGTGCTTCTCCGCCCGGCGCAGGAGCGCCGCCGCGAACAGCCCTCCGAGGAGCACCGCCGCCGCACCAGCCAGCTGGCCGGTCTCCACGCCGGAGGCGAAGGCGTCGGTGATCCGCTGCCGTTCGTACTCGGAGCCGGCGGCGCCCAGGGCGGCCGGGAGCGAGGCCGCCGAGACCGGTATGAGCGCGGCGAAACGGGAGTTGAGCACCGCGCCGAGGACGGCGACGCCGAGGCCGTTGCCGAACTCCGTGACGGTGCCCTCGATCCCGGCGCCGATGCCGGCCTTCTCGCGCGGTATCGCGTTCAGGACCGCCACCGCCATGGCCGGGTTGGCGAGCGCGCAGCCCATGCCCATCAGGACCAGCCCGCCGAGCATCCCCCCGTACCCGGAGCCCCGCGCGCCCAGCACCGCGACGGCCACCAGGCCGGCCGCGAGCAGCCCCATGCCGAGGGCCACGGAACCGGGGATGCCCAGGGCCCGGCTCACGCGGGCGGCGACGCCGGTGAAGTTCAGCAGGACGACGGTCAGGGCGAACGGGGCCGTACGCAGCCCCGCCTCCAACGGCTCGTACCCCAGTACGAACTGCAGCTGCTGCGTGAGCAGATACAGGGCTCCGCCGCTGCCGAAGGTGATCAGCAGCGCTCCGGTGACGGCCCCGGTGAAGGTACGGTTCCGGAAGAACCCGAGGTCGAGCATGGGGTGCGGGGTGCGGTGTTCCCACCGTACGAAGGCGATCGCGGAGACGGCGGCGAGGACGGCGCCCACGAGGACCGGACGCGAGGTCCAGCCGTGTTCGGGCCCCGCGATGACGACGTAGACCACGGACGCCATGCCGATCGTGGACAGCAGCGCGCCCGGGAGGTCGGGCCGGGCGCTGCGCGGGGCGGAGCTCTCCGGCACCAGGACGGCGGCCGCCACCACGCCGAGCACGACGACCGGCAGGTTGACCAGGAACAGCGCCCCCCACCAGAAGTGGGCGAGGACCACTCCGCCGGCCAGTGGCCCGGCGGCGAAGCCCAGCGCGTTGACGGCTGCCCAGATCCCGATGGCCCTGACGCGTTCCGGCTCGGGAAAGACCTGGAGCGCCACTGCGAGCGTGGTGGTCAGCAGCAGCGCCGCGCCCACGCCCATTCCGGCCCGGGCGGCGATCAACTGGCCGGTGGACTGGGCGATTCCGGCGGCCAGCGAGCCGAGACCGAACAGCACCAGTCCGGTCAGGAGCATCTTCTTGCGGCCGTAGCGGTCCGCCGCGCCCCCCGCGGTGAGCAGCAGGCCGGACTGGACGAGCGCATAGGAGTTGATGATCCACTGGACGTCGGCGGCAGAGGCGCCCAGATCCCGGGTGAGGGTGGGGACGGCGACGTTGAGGATGGTGTTGTCGAGGATCACCACGAGCTGCGACAGGCAGATCACGCCCAGGATGAGCCAGCGTCTGGGGTGCCCCTGGGCTGTGCGGGGCGTCTGCTCGGTCATGGTCGTCATGGATCTCCCTCGAAGATTACTTAGGTGAGCCTAACCAATCTTTCCGGGCCGCCACGCACCAGGTCCGGTCCCGCCTCCCCGCCGGCGTGGCGCGGCTCCGCCGTGACCCCGGGGAGTGAACGGCGGGAGGAGGGGGCGGCGGGGCGTTCCCCGGGCGCACGGCGTGGGCAGTCACCGGGGCGGGCCGGTCTGCGGACCGGCGCCGCCGCATCCGTACCGACCACCGCCTCCCGGGAGCGAGCAATGACAGCGGACCGTCACGGACAGCGCATGAGCCACACCGGCGCCGACGCCCTCCTGAAGTACGAACAAGCCGTGGACGACCTGCTCTTCTTCCGGCCGCGCGTTCTCGACACGGCCACGTCGGTGCTCGCGGCCTCGCCCCGGTCCGTCATGGGGCACGTCTTCCTCGCCTATCTCGGGGTGCTGGGCACCGAGGAGAAGGACGCGGCCGCGGCACGGCCGGCCCTCGCCCGGTTCCGGTCCGGCCTCGACGAGGACGAGCTGACACCCCGCGAACGGATGCACCTCGCCGCCGCGACCGCCTGGCTCGACGGTGACGTCCACGGCGCCGGCGCCCTGCTCGGCGGCATCACGACCGATCACCCCCACGACGCGCTGGCGCTGTTCACCGGCCACCAGGCCGACTTCCTCACCGGCAACGCCCCGCGCCTGCGGGACCGCGTCGGCGGCGCGCTCGGCGCCTGGGACGAGGACGACCCGCACCGCGGTCCGCTGCTCGGCATGTACGCCTTCGGCCTGGAGGAGAGCGGACACTACGAGCGGGCGGAACAGGTCGGCCTGGCGGCCCTGGCCCGCCACCCGCACGACGTCTGGGGCATCCACGGCGTGGTGCACACGTACGAGATGCGCGGCCGCTTCAAGGACGGAGTCCGCTTCCTCGACGCCCGCAGCGAGGACTGGGCGCACGGCACGCTCCTGACCGTTCACAACTGGTGGCACTACGCCCTGTTCGCGCTGGAATCCGGTGACACCGCCCGCGTGCTCGAGATCTACGACGCCTCCCTGCACCACCAGGGCTCTTCGGCCGTGGCGATGGAGCTGCTGGACGCCTCCGCCCTGCTGTGGCGGCTGTACCTCGCGCGGAACGACCAGAGCGCACGGTGGAACCGGCTGGCCGACGCCTGGGAGAGCCGCGGCGTCGGGGCCCACTACGCGTTCAACGACACCCATGCCGTCATGGCCTACGTGGGCGCCGGCCGCGTCACGGAAGCCGAGCGCCTGGTGCGGGACCGGCAGAGGTGGGCGGCCGGGGCGGATCCCCGTGTCTCCAACCGCGACATGACCGCGCAGATCGGCCTCCCGGTCTGCCGGGCGCTGATCGCCTACGGGAAAGGCGAGTACGACAAGGCCGTGGACCTCCTGCTCCCGGTGCGCGACCGGCTCAACGCGTTCGGCGGCAGCCACGCCCAGCGGGACGCCGTCCAGCGCACCCTCGTGGAGGCGTCCTTGCGCGCCCGGCGGACGGGCCTCGCGCGTACGCTGCTGAGCGAGCGCATCCAGCTGCGCCCGGTCTGTCCGTACAACTGGTCGGCCCAGGCCCGCCTGGAGGAGGCCCTCGGCGATCCCGTACGCGCCGCGGCCTCCAGGGAGCGCGCCGCCGCCCAGGCGTCGGCCTGATCCCGGCCCGGTGCGTACGCGCGGCGCGTGACGTTCCCCTGCGGGCAGGAGGACGTCACGCGCACGGGTGCGGACGGCGGTCAGCCGAGGGTGAGGGTCCGCTGCGCGGTGACGCTCCGGGACGTGCGCGCCGTCGCGAAGGTGCACCTCCCGGGAACGAGGGTCCAGGTGCCCGACGTCCAGACGGTCAGCTCCTGTGACGCGACGGTGATGCTCGGCGCCGGACCGCCAACGAGACGACGGCCGCACACTCCTCGGCCGCTCCCGACCGGTTGCGCGGGCTGGGGCTCGTACCCCTCCAGCATCCGCACCTCGTGGTGCGCGCGCTCGACCACGCCCTGGCGCAGGGGCTGTCGGGAGTGGAGATCTCCAGCCACGCACCGGGGCGGGAACTCTCCGACCCGGCCTACGCGCCCTTCTGGACGCGGGCCGAGGAGACGGGCGCGGTCGTCTTCCTGCACCCGTTCGGGTGCACGCTCGACGAGCGCCTCGACCGGTGGTACCTGTCCAACACCGTCGGCCAGCCCACCGAGAACGCCGTCGCCCTGTCCCACCTCATCTTCTCCGGCGTGCTGGACCGCCACCCCGGCCTGGAGCTGGTCGCGGCGCACGGGGGCGGCTACCTGCCCACCCACATCGGCCGCTCCGACCACGCGTGGTCGGCCCGCTCCGACGCGGGCGCCGGCTGCGCGCACCTGCCGAGCAGCTGCCTCAGGCGTCTGTACTTCGACTCGCTCGTCCACGACCCCCACGTGCTGCGCGAGTTGGTCCGCGTCGCCGGCCCGGACCGGGTGCTGCGCGGCTCGGACTTCCCCTTCGACATGGGCACCGAGGACCCCGTGGCCGCCCTGCGCGCCGCGCGGCTGCCCGGACCCGACTTCGACGCCGTACGCGGCGGCAACGCCTGCGCCCTGCTCAACCTCGCCCTCGCCTGAGGAGGAACCCGCCTTGAACACACGTCTGCTCACCCGTCCGCGGCACGTCGGCCTCGCCGTGCCCGACTACGACAAGCAGCTGGACTTCTACGCGGGCGTCTGGGACCTGACCAAGGCCGCCGAGGACTCCGGCATCGCCTTCCTGGCCGCCGAGGGCTCCCCGGAGCAGTACGTCGTACGGCTGCGCGAGGCCGAGGAGAAGCGCCTCGACCTCGTCTCCTACGGCGCCGCGGACCCCGCGGACGTCGACACCCTCGCCGAACGCCTGCTCGCCGGCGGCGTCCAGCTGATCTCGCGGCCGGGCCCCGTCGACACCCCCGGCGGCGGCTAAGCCCGAGGTCACCGACCAGTGGGGCACCGCCGACCCCATGAACGAGCCGATCAAGGAATCCTTCAACGACGTCGACCGCGGCGTGTTCGTCGCCCCGCCGGTCTGACCGACGCTCCCCTCCCGAACCCCGGGGGGCGCGGCACTCCTGTCGACGCCCTGACCGCCCGCCGCGCCCCCGGTCCCCGCCGCGCCCCCGGTCCCCGTCGTGCCCCCGGCCCCGGCCCCGGCCCCGGCCCCGGCCCCGGCCATGAACCCGCTCGCCCGCCTCACGGCTCCGTACCGGCTCCGCATCAACATCGACGACGACCGAAGGACCTGCCTCGTGACCGCCGTGGACGTCCTCCGCAAGATCGCCTCCACGGACAGCGAGCCGTCCGACGGCGGGGCGCAGCGGCTGCGCCCCGGAGGCCCCCGGCTCTCTCGTAGACCCGATCCGGTCCGTTCCGTCCACGCGGACCTCCCGCCGCCTGCCGTACGACGGACCACCGCCGGCTCGCGTACCACAACAGGGGAGCACAGGGGCGGAAACAGCGCCACGACGGCTTGATCCGGCGCCCAGGGTCCGTTTTCGGACAACGAGCCGCCTCTCACGGGGTCACAGACAACCCGGACCACCCTCCCCCAACTCTCACAGGCCGGAGACAGCTCCACGATCAGAGCAGGCACCCGGAAAACGAGGAATTATGACCAGATTCCCCCAAGCCCGTCCATGGCGTTCGGCGATCGCCGGCGCCGCGGCGATCACCGTGACCGCCGGCCTCGTCGCCGCCGCGCCCGACGCCGAGACGGAGCAGCCCGCGCCGAAGCTCAGCCTGATCGCCGCCTCGGGGTCGGTGACGCTCACCTCGTGGAAGGAGAGCCCCGGCGTCTATCTGGACCTCGGTACGTACGTCACCGCCAAGAACGGCCCCCTCGAACTCAAGGTGACCCGCAAGTCCTACAAGGACCCGGTCGTGGCCAAGCAGGTCGTCCGCGGCGGGACGAAGACCCGGACCAGGACCCTTCCCCGGGGCCTGGTGAAGGACTTCGCGGGGCTGCCGGACTTCGCGCAAATCAAGATCGTCGACACGGCCGGCCGGACCGTGATGAACAAGTCCGAGGCCTTCTGCCCGAACAACGCCTCCGGCCGGATCCGCCCCGACGCCCCGGCCAGGTCGAAGTACCCCGAGAGCTGTCCCGGGAACCCGTTCACGCTCGGCTCGGTGTGGGGTGTCGAGAACGGCTGGGCGTCCAACACGTACGCGGGCCACTACTCCGACCCGGTCGCCCTGCCGGCCGGGAAGTACACCGCCGAGGTGTCCGTGAGGAAGCGCTACCGCGAGCTGTTCGGCATGGAGAACAAGCCGCAGACGATCAAGTTGACCGTACGTGAGCTCAGTTACGAGGACGACATGGGCGCGTCGGCCCCCATGGCGCACGGGTCGCACCCGGCCGGGCACTCCGGTCACGGCGCGATGCGCGCGCCGGCGCCGGCCGCCGCGACGAGCGGGGCGGGTCCGTCGTACAACGTGGGTCACGGGCCCCACACCCCCGCGCCGCCGGCCCTCCCCTGGGCAGTCAAGAAGCAGGCCCTCAGGGCGGCTCGGGTGGGTGACAAGGCCGGGCAGACGGACGGTTCCCGGAAGGCCCCGGCGGTGAAGCCCGCCGCGAAGCGGCCGACCGGCACGCCGAACGTGCCGGACGTGCCCAAGCCCGACCTCCGTTCGCTGCCGGCCTACGGCATCACCGCCGGCAGGGGAGAGGGCAGCACGGCGGGCAAGGACTACCTGGCCTTCAGCGCCAACGTCTGGAACGCGGGTCCCGCGCAGCTCGTGGTCGACGGTTTCCGCGCTCCGGGCAAGGAGGTGATGGACGCCTACCAGTACTTCTACGACGCCGACGGGAAGCAGGTCGGCTACACGCCGACCGGCACCATGGAGTGGGACCCGCGCAAGGGGCACGAACACTGGCACTTCACCGACTTCGCCAGCTACCGGCTGCTCAAGGCCGACCGGAGGGAAGCGGTCCGCAGCGGCAAGGAGGCCTTCTGCCTGGCCAACACCGACGCGGTCGACTACACGGTGAAGAACGCCAACTGGCACCCGGGCAACACCGACCTGTCCACCGCGTGCGGCCAGGAGAACTCCATCTCCGTCCGGGAAGTGCTCGACGTCGGCTCCGGCGACACGTACACCCAGGACCTTCCCGGCCAGTCGTTCGACATCACCGGTCTGCCGAACGGCACCTACTACATCCAGGTGCTGGCCAACCCCGAGAAGCGGCTCAAGGAGACCAGCCTCAGCAACAACAGCGCTCTGCGCAAGGTCGTCCTGGGCGGCCGGGCGGGCGCCCGTACGGTGACCGTGCCCGCGCACGACCTGGTCGACGCCAACTGACCCGGTCCTGACGGAACCCACGCTGCCGACGCCGGCTCCCGGGCTCCGTGCCCGGGGGCCGGTGCCGTGGGCGGGTCGGCCGGCGCGGAGTCATGTTCTTCGCGGACCGTGCGGAAACCTTCGGCCGCACCGGCCGCGCCCTGCGCCCCGGCGGGCGGCCCGCCTTCGTGGCGGGGCGGGCTTCGAGGAGGTCACCGTGACCCCGGCCGTCGGGTCGACGGCCCGGGGCCGGGACGCGGCCGACGCCGTGGGCTTCCCGCTGTCCCGCGCGGGCGCGGGCGCGGGGGCTCGGGCGCGGGGGCTCGGTTCCCGCGCCCGGCCGCGCCGCGGTGGAGGACGCTCTCCGCCCGTACGGGACGGGGCGGGGAGTGGTGATGCGGGCCGGGTTCTGGGGGGGTCGGCGCGGTACGCCCGTGGCGGAGGCGGCGGGGCCGGCTCCTGCCGGGTGCGTGGCGGTGGCGCCGCACGGCGGATATTGAGGTGCGGCGCGGTCCGCCGCTCCGTAGGGTCGACGCTCGTGGAACCGCTCAGTGAGAAACAGATCCGCTCGTCCTTCGTGAACTGCACCAAGGGCGAGGCGACCCGCCTCAAGCTGCCGCTCGACTTCGCCGAGCTGCCCTGGGAGGACCTGGACTTCCTGGGGTGGGTGGATCCGGGAGCTCCGCTGCGGGCCCACCTCGTACTGCCCCGCGCGAACGGTCCGCTGGGAATCTCCCTGCGCGTTCCCGCCGTGGGCCGCACCAGTGCGGTGAAGTCCAGCCTCTGCCAGATGTGCCTGACGGGACACGCCTCCTCCGGGGTCTCCTTGCTCGCCGCCCCCTTGGCGGGCGCGCGGGGCCGCGAGGGCAACACGGTCGGCGTCTACGTCTGCTCCGACCTCGCCTGCTCGTTGTACCTGCGTGGCAAGCGGCAGCCGAAGCTGCGTTCCGGGCGCTACGAGGAGTCCCTCACCCTGGACGAGCGCGTCGCCCGTATGACGGGCAATCTGGACGCCTTCGCGGCCAAGGTCACCGCGGGCTGAGACCTGCTCCGCCCCGGGGAAGGGCCCTTCCCCGGGGCGGAGCGCGTGCAGCCGGCGGCCAGGACACCGCCGGTGGCTCAGGAGCCGAGCGCGGGGATGATCTCGGCGCCGTACGCGTCGATCGTCGCTTCCTTCGCGTCGTGCATGGCGTAGACCGCGAACTGGTCGACGCCGAGGGCGCGCAGCGCCCTGAGCTTCTCGATGTGGGCCTCGGCCGGCCCCAGCAGGCAGAAACGGTCGACGATCTCGTCGGGCACGAAGGCGGTGTCCGGGTTCCCGGCCCGCCCGTGGTGGCTGTAGTCGTACCCCTGGCGCTGCGCGATGTACGCCGTGAGGGCCTCCGGCACCAGGCCGGAGTCCTCGCCGTACTGGGCCACCAGATCCGCGACGTGGTTGCCGACCATGCCGCCGAACCACCGGCACTGCTCCCGCGCGTGGGCGAGGTCCTCGCCGACGTACGCGGGGGCGGCGACGCAGACGGTGACGGACTCCGGGTCGCGTCCCGCGTCCGACGCAGCGGTACGTACCGCCTCGACCATCCACTCCGTCAGGAACGGGTCCGCCAGCTGGAGGATGAACCCGTCCGCCTTCTGCCCGGCCAGCGCCAGTGCCTTGGGCCCGTACGCCGCCATCCATACCGGCAGCCGGCCGTCCTTCACCCACGGCAGCCTGATCCGCTGCCCGCCGATGTCCGCCTCCCGCCCCTCCGCGAGGTCGCGGATGACGCCGATCGCCTCCCCGAGGCGGGCCAGGGTGTTGGGCTTGCGGCCCGCCACGCGCATCGCGGAGTCGCCGCGGCCGATGCCGCACACGGTTCTGTTGCCGTACATCTCGTTGAGGGTGGCGAAGGTGGAGGCGGTGACCTCCCAGGTGCGGGTGGAGGGGTTGGTCACCATCGGACCGACGATCAGGCGCTCGGTGTGTTCGAGGACGCGGCTGTAGACGACGAAGGGTTCCTGCCACAGCACGGCGGAGTCGAAGGTCCAGCCGTAGCGGAAGCCGTTGCGCTCAGCGCGCCGCATCAGGCCGACGACCGCCGATGCGGGCGGGTCGGTCTGCAGGACGAGTCCGAAGTCCATGACGTGGACCTCCCGGTTCGCTCGGGTCAGTTCGGGTTCTGACAGGTGGATCGGGGCGCGCGGATGCCCTGTCCCGCCCGGCCGGTGAACGCGCGCCTGCCGGTGACGATGCCGTTCCCGGCGGCGTCATGATCAGTCCGCTGTCGGGGGCGGAGCGTCGCACGGCGCGCAGAATCTGTCCGTCGTCGCTGCGGAAGACGCCGGGGTACGTCATGAACGGCTGGGAACTCGTGCGGACGCATCCTCCGAGTGACGTGTTCCGGGAAATCTTTCCACATCAAGCCGTGCCGAACCTTGTGCGACGACGCGTCGAGGGCGCGTCGCGGGAGGACAGTCCCGGACTGCTTCCCGGGTCCGGGGAGGCAGTCCTCCACCGATGCCCACCGCTCGTCGGTGAACAGCGGTGAACAGGGGCGGCACCAGGCGCTCGCGTTTCCCGGACCGGGCTTCGAAGGGACAGCCGGCGCCGCGGAGAGCTCCCGGGCACCGAGGAGTGCCGGGCGGCGCGTCGCCACCGCACACGTGAAGGGGCCCTGGTGCCGTACGGCACCAGGGCCCCCAGGGATCAACACCATCTGCCGGCTACTGCTGTGCCGGGCTCTTGTTTCCGCGTCTCCGCCGGGGGGACCGACGGGGATGCGGGGATCGCTGATGCGTGACCGGGGACCACCTTCCCTTCCGGGTCCTTCGGTACCCGGGCGGACTCTTCCTCGCCCGGGCGATCCTGATGGCGTCCGCCTCCTTCTTCCTCGCGGTCGGTCTGTCGTCCTGCTCGTCGTACTGCTGGACCGCGGAACTTCTGGCGGCCCCCCTGGGCCGCCGACCCGGCAGCCAACCCGAGGACCCTGGCGCATCCGGCCCTGGGCTTCTACTGCCGCGCCTCGCCCGCAGTCTTGAGCACGGGCAAGACCGTACCCCACCAAACGGCGATATCTACTACCGCCACGCCAGATTTCCTTCAGCCGGAGAATCCGGGATTCTGTCGCACCGGTATGGAAACCGGTGGGGAACCTGTGGGGGCGGGCACGCTCTCCGTTCTGCACCACAGCACAGCCGATCCAGGTCAGGTGTACGTGCGTGAACGACACGAAGACCACCGGCGCGGTTGCCTCACATCGGACGACGGGCGACAGCACAGCCGACATCCGCCGGGCCCACGAGATCCCCCGGACCTTCACCGACGGCCTCGGCCCGGCGCCGGGCACGGACGTGACGGACACCCTCGCCCTCGTGGTGTCCGCACTCGTCACCGGTGCCCTGCGCCACGGCGGCGGCCGCTACACCCTCGAACTGTCCGCCGGCCCCGACACGGTGAGCGTCGCAGTCGGCGGCCCCCGTCCCGCGCCCCCGCGCGAGCGCACCCCCGATCCGAACGGCGGCAGCGGGGGCTTCGGCCGGCGCATGGTCCGCCGCCCCGCCCGGGGGTGACCGTCACGCCCGCCCTGGCCCCGGCAAGACGATCACCACCCGCCTCGCCCGGAACCCTGACCACCCGGCGCGGTAGCGGGGCGTCGGGGAGCGGCGACGGGCTGTGTTGCGGCATGGCAACGGAATGCATCCGCCACCGGCGCCGGGGCACAAGGGGCGCGTACGACAACTCGTTGGCACGGAAACAGAGATGAGTGTGACGGCATGTCCTTCTCCCACCCCCCGCAGACGCCGGACAACCACGCGCAGACCCCTGACACGGGTGTGAAGCGGGGCAACGGACTGGCGATCACCGCGCTCGTTCTCGGTGTCGCGGCCATCCTCCTCTTCTGGACCGTCTTCGGCGGCATCGTACTGGGCCTGCTGGCGGTGGTTTTCGGCATTCTCGGCGCACGCAAGGCACGTGGAGGCCGCGCCACGCACGGCAAGATGTCGGTCGTCGGCGCGGTGCTCGGTGCGCTGGGGCTGATCGCGTCCGTCGTGATCATCGCGGTCGGCGCGTCGATCCTCAATTCCGACGAGTTCAAGGACTTCGACGACTGTGTCCGGCACGCCACGACGCAGAGCGAACGTGAGGCGTGCGAGAAGGACTTCGACCAGGACATCAACGACTGATCCCGTCGGCGTCCGCGCGACCGTCCCGCGACGGGCGGGGCGGAACCGGAGTGCCGGGCCCGAACCGGCTCGACCGCCACCGCCCGGTGACCGCGGGATGACCGCGGGACACGGCAGACCCGCGGTCCGACACGGACAGACCGCGCTGGCGGACAGGGCGGCCGGGCAGGATGATGGAGCGGCGGGGCCACTTCCCACGTCCCGGTCCTCCTGTCGGCCCGGGACCCGGGTGTCGCCGGATCCGTCGCGGCGGCGCCGGGGAGCTCGCACGAGCGGCCGAGGCGACAACGCGGGGCTGTTTCGCAGGGATACTTTCGTCAGATCGGGCAGGTGCCCCGTGACAGAGCCGCAGATGCGTGCCGCGAGAGCTTCGGCCTCCTGAGCGGGACGGCGAGGTGTACGAGTGTTCATGGGAGTGACGGCTGCATGGAACGCGCGGGACCATCAGACGACCCCCTTCACGACCTCGCCGTCCAGGTGGCTCAGGCCGCCGAGGCGGTGGTGTCGACGTGGGAGCAGGCCGCCCGCACCATGTCTCCGCGGCTTTCGGCACTCCAGCTGGAAGCGCTGTTGATCATTCGCCGGTCCCCGGGCATCAACCTCACCGGTCTGGCCGAGGACGTCGGCGCGGCCCCTTCGGCCGTCAGCAGGCTGTGCGACCGGCTGGAAGCGGCCGGCCTGGCACGTCGCGAACGCGCTCCGGTCAGCCGGCGCGAGGTGGTCCTGGCGCTCACTCCGCAGGGGCAGAGGCTGGTCGACTCTCTGTTCGCCCGTCGCCATGCGCTGTTCGGTGACGTCCTGAGGCGTATGCCGCCCGCCGACCGCCCGGCCCTCCTGACCGCCTTGGCGGCCTTCTCGAAGGCATGGCAGGCCGGCGGCGGATGAGAGGGAGAGGACGCCGGTCCGCTCGCTCGTCAGGGGCGGCCGTCAGGCGGTGCCGGGCCTTCCGCGCCAGTCCAGGCACACCACGGCGGCATCGTGGGGCAAGTCGTGACTGCCGTGATACTGGATCAGCCCGTCGACGACAGCTCGCGCTGCTTCGTGAGCCGATGAGGTGCGGGTGGCGGCAATGGTCTCGCGCAGCGCGATCTCACCGAAGATCCTGCCGTCCGCCGACAGGGCGCCGTGCACACCGCTGCTGGCGATGATCAAGCGGTCTCCGGGGTCGATCTGCAGCACCTGCTCGCGGTACTCCGTCTCCTCGAACATGCCGAGCGGCAGCTGGGCGTCGAGCTCGATCCGCTCGACGATGCCGTGCCGCAGACGGAAAAGCTGGGGCGATCCGGCGTCGACCGCCTGGATCCGGCCGGTGGCCAGGTCGAAGCGCAGCAGGAGCGCCGCCGTGTACTGGGCCCCACCGTATTCTCCGTAGACGGCCTGATCGGCGAGGCGTGCCTGGTCGGACAGGGTGATGCCGCTGCGGCGGGCGTTGCGCAGTGCGCTGACGGTGAGGTTCGTCAGCAGGGCCGCTTGGACGCCGTGTCCGCTGCCGTCGGACACGGTGATGGTCAGGTGATCGTCGGTGGTGCTCCAGTCGAAGTTGTCGCCGCCGATGGCGTAGGCCGGCTCCAGGTGGGCTCCGAGTGTGTACTCTTCGCGGGCGAAACCGCGGCCGGGCAGGAGCTGCCACTGCATTTCGGCCGCCAGGGTGAGGCGCCGGCGGCGGCGGGCCTGGAGGTAGAGGTCGGTGTCCCTCTCCGCGGCCAGCAGCTCGTGGCCGACCGCCGTGGCGAAGGCGCTCAGTTCCAGCACGCGCGGCGCCCCCGCGGTCAGCTCAGGAAGGTGCACCGACAGTACGCCCAAGCGGTCTCCCCGTACGGTGACGGGAAGGTGCACCGTCACCGTGCCGGGCTCTGCCACGGCCTCCAGGACGGGGACCTGCGCCGAGAAAGCGCGGCCGGCCGGGTGCTCGCCGCGGGCGGGCACCGCCTCGCCCGTGTGCGGGAGGTGGGTGACCGGCTGGAGCACGGCCAGGCCGTAGTCCGCCAGCAGCAGCGTCACGGAGTGGGCGTGCAGGTAGTGGGCGAGCAACGATCGCGCCGTGGACAGCAGACCGGTGGGCGGCGCCGCCCTCAACGCGCTTTCCGCGGCTCCGAGCCAGTGTCCGGGATGGTCGCTCATGGGGCTCTTCCTCATCGTCCGCGTCGGGCCACACCGTAGTTGCTTCCATCCTGCCTCCCAGAAGCCGCGGGGACCCGGTCGGCGGAGCCCGTCAGGCGGTGTCCGCCGAGCGCTCCTGGCCGTCAGCCGCTTCGGCGGAGCCGATGCGGGCCGCGGCTGCCGCGCGGAAGGCCACAAGCCCCTCTGCGAGGGCCGCCAGCTCGCCCGGAGCTATTTCCCGCAACACCGCTTCAATTTCTCGTACTCGAAATGCGCGGAATTCGGCGAGGAGATCGCGTCCGCGCCGGCTCATTCTCACCTCGACCTCGCGGCGGCTGGTGGCGCTCGGAAGCCGTTCGACGAGGCCGGCGGCCTCCAGGCGGTCGCACAACCGGCTGACGGACGACGGTCGCGATCCCAGCGCCTCCCCCAGGGCCCGGAGGTTGACCCCGTCCTGTCCTTCGAGGACGGTCAGCGCGCGAAGCTGTGAGGGGGATATCGGGCCGGAGGGGACGGCTTCCTGGCCCCGGCTCCACAGGAGCTGCAGCAATTCCAATGCCGCGCATGTGTCATGAGCCACTTGCTCGTGAGGGGTGGAGTGCCGGATGTGGAGCATGGGGTCATATTCTCATCTTCGTGTGTGATGCGTTCGTGACGCCTTTGCGCGGGGCGGGAATCCGCGCCGGCGGAAAGGGCCTCATGCCCATGTCGGGCGGGACGGTTCCGGCGGTGAGCCGTGCGCCGTTCACGGCGTGACTCCGCTGCCGCGGACGGCCAGGACCAGGGTGTCGTCGGGGTGCAGGACGACCGTGTGCATGTCGGCGGCGATCGAGCCCGGGATGTCTGCCAGCGGCCCGGGCGCGTGGCGGCGGGACGCCTCGACGAGACGGATCTCGCCCTCGCAGGGGTCCCGGCGGCTCTCGGTGAGTCCGTCGGTGTAGAGGATGAGGAGATCGTCCGGGCCGACCCGGGTGCGCAGGACTCTTTCGCTTCCGGGAAAGGGGAACCCGATGCCCCGGCCCCGGACTTCGAGGTACTGCGCGGTGCCGTCGGCCCGGACCAGGAGCGCGGGAGGATGACTGCCGTTGGCCAGCCGGAGTTCTCCGGTGGCCGGGTCCAGCCGGGCCAGGAGCACGGTCGCCATCAGATCGGGGTCCAGCGGCATGAGGATTTCGTGCGTGCGGGCCAGGATCGACTGCAGCGGATGGCCTTCGAGGGCCAGCGTGCGTACGGCGTGGGTCACGTTGAGGGCGCTGCGCGTGCTGCGTACCCCGTGCCCCAGGGCGTCGACGACGGTGATGTGGAGCGTGCCGTCGGGGAGGGCGAACCAGTCGTAGAGGTCTCCGCCGGCGGGGGCGTCGGGGTCGGCCGGTGCGTAATGGACCGCGAGCTCCAGGCCGTCGACGGCCGGCGGCAGCGGGCGCAGGGCTTCTTCGAGATCCTGAAGGATCTGGCTGTGCGTCCTGCGCAGTTGTTCGTCGCGTTCTTCGAGCTGTACGTAGAGGGCGAGGACGCCGGCGTTGGTCTCGGCGAGCTCGTGCTTGAGGCGACGGTGTTCGGCGATGAGACCGTCGGTCCGGGCGAAGGCCGCGCGGAGTTCTTCCTCGACGGCCCGGGTCCGGGTCCACGGCGTCCTGTCCGGGCCCGGCGCGCATCGGCCGGCGCTGCCGGCCGGGGGCCCGCCGGAGTCGGCGCGGCGGGCCTGCGTGGGGGGAAGGGGGATCCGCCACGTGACGGCGTCGGGGGACGGTTCGGTGGCGGGCAGCGGCAGGTCCGTGGCGGCAGGCAGGCCGGTGGCTCCCGGGGACCGCAGGGTGACCGCCAGGACGGGCGATTCGGTCTGCGTCCCCCCTTCTCGGGCGCTGTCCAGGACGACGGGCCGGCCGGCCCGGAACTCGCCGTCGGCCAGGTCGGCCACGGACAGCACGAGGCGGGCTCTGGTTTCGACGGGCAGCCGGTACTCGCGTGCCAGGCGGCGCACGGTCCGGCGCAGCGGCGGCAGGGTGCGGAAAACGCTGTCGGTCATCGTGGCCTCTGCTCGGGCCTGGCGGCCAGCACGGTGGCGTCGTCGCGGCTGGACCGGTGGCCATGAGCGACTGCCGCGGCGAGCAGGGGCGGAGGCAGACGCAGCATGAAAGGTGAGGGGGCATGCGCCCACCGGGCGTCGATGCCGTCACTGTGGAGCACGGCGGTGGTGCCGTGGGCGAGGGGAATGCTGTGCGTCGTGGCGGCGGGGATCTTCCAGCCGACGATGCCGGGCTGTCCGGTCAGCCGGTGGTCGACGCCGCGGGGGGAGCAGGCCAGGACGCGCACGTTGCCGATCCCGCAGTACTGGGCGTGTCCGGCGTGCAGGCGCAGGAGGCCGACAGCGGCGCCACGGGTGTGGCGCAGGGCCCGGTGCAGCGAGTCGAGGATCTGGGGCAGCGGCCGGTCCCCCGCGGCGTGGAAGGCGCGCAGGGCCGTCTGCGCGGCCTCGGCGGCCCGGGGCCCGTGCCCGAGCCCGTCCACGACGACCGCCGTCCGGATGCCGGCGTGCCGGACGATGGCGCCCGCGTCTCCGCATTCCTCCTCTCCCTCGGCGGGCAGGCAGAGGAACCCGGCGCCCTGCCACACCGGCTCGGGCTGGCCGGGGAGGGCGAGGCGGGCGCACGCCAGGGTGCCGACGCCGGCCTGGGTGCGGATGGTGAAGTCTGTCGCTGTCCGGCTGACGGCTCCGAGGCCCGCGCCCAGGGTGCCGGTCGTGGTGTAGCCGTCGGCAAGGCAGCGGTGCAGCTCCGGCATGCCGGGGCCGTGGTCCGCCGCGAGGATCTCCAGGCCGGCGCCCAGCGGCAGCGGCTGGATGTAGAGCGCGCCGTCCTTGGCGTGCTTGTCGAGATTGCTGGCCAGTTCGGAGGCGACGACCGCGGCCCGGTCGGGCGCAGCTCCGGGAAGCCGGCACTGCTGGGCGATCGAGCGGGCGGTCGCCGCGGCCAGGTGAACGGCGCTGTGGTGATCGATGCGTACGAAGGCGGTGGGCGGCACGGCCGGAGGGGTCACCGGTTCACCCACCGGGTGGCGATCACGGTCGTTCCGGCGCCCGGCGCGGTGCGTACCTCGAAGTCGTCCATGAGGCGACGGGCACCGCCCAGGCCGTGACCGAGCCCTGTGCCGGTGGTGAAGCCGTCGACGAGCGCGGCGTCGGTGTCGGGGATGCCCGGGCCGTCGTCCCGGAACGTCAGCCGCAGGCCCCTCCCACCGTGGCGGCGCGGGTACTCGATGGTGAGGGTCCCTCCCCCGCCGTGGATGTAGGCGTTGCGCGCCAGCTCACTGGCCGCGGTCACCACCCGTGTCTGATCGACGATGCCGAAGCCGACGGCCAGGGTGGCCGCGCGCACCGCGTGACGGACCTTCAGCAGGTCCTCCTCCGTGGCCAGCGCCACTCGCGCGGCGGCGTCCTCGGCATCTCCGGCCGCTGGGGGGTTGCCCTGTGCGGCAGCCGTATCCGTACTAGCGAGGTGTGTCACGGGGGGCCCCTTCCGGGGGCTGCGGACTTTGGTGCCAGCCCAGGGCCGCCATGCCCTGCTCCGCGTTCAGGGCGGTTCGCACACCAGTGAGTTCGATGCCGAGTTCGACCAGGGTGATCGCCACGGCGGGGCGCATACCGGCCACGATCACCCGGGCCCCCAGCAGCCTGGCCATCGTGGTCAGCTCCATCAGCGTGCGCGCCACGAACGAGTCGATGATCTCCAGGCGGGAGATGTCGATGAGGACTCCGCGTGCTCCTTCGGCCGAGATCCGCTCGGTGAGTTCGTCGGTGAAAACCAGAGCGGCCTTGTCGTCCAGCTCGTCGAGCAGCCCGGTGACCAGCACGTCCCCCAGGCGCAGAAGGGGAACACCGCTCGAACGGCCGGTCACCGGGAAGCCGGTGCGTCGGACCGGACCACAGAGCCGGCAGTGAGTCTGATCGCCTCGGACAGAGCGTCCGCGAGGGTGGCCCGGGTCATGATCGTGGACAGGTCGATGCCCAGCTGGGCGACGGTCTGCGCGATCGGCGGCCGGATACCGCTGATGATGCAGTCCGCCCCCATCAGCCGTACCGCGTTGACGGTCTGCATCAGATGGTGCGCCACAGCGGTGTCCACGGTCGGCACACCGGTGATGTCGATGATCGCGACCGTGGCCTCCTGGTCCTGGACGGCCTGCAGCAGGTTCTCCATCACCACCTGCGTACGCGCGGTGTCGAGCGTGCCGATCAGCGGCACTCCCAGTACCTGCCGCCAGAGCCGGACCACGGGAGTGGAAAGCCCCAGCAGCTGCCTGCTCTGCCTGCGGATGATCTCCTCACGCCCCTCGACATAGGTGTCGAAGGACAGGGCGCCCGCCGCGTCCAGAAGCCGGTTGATCAGCAGGGCCGCGGAGAACAGGTCCCCGTTGTCCTGCGTGCTCTCCTGCACCGCCTCCAGCAGCGCCTCCTTGAGCGCGAGCACGGCCAGTGACGTGGCGGTCGGGGATTCGCCGCCCCTCGCCCTGCGCAAGGACAGCTCGGTGACCGCACGGTTGAGCCCGGCATGCGCGTTCACGATCCGGTCGACCGGCAGAGCGCTGCCAAGACCGTCGACCAGGGCAGCGACCAGAGCGTCCGCCTCCTCGCGCAGCTCGCTCTCCCGGACGCCCGTGCCCGGAGCGGCCTGCTGCACCTGCAGCTGCACCCACCGGTCGGCTATCGTCTCGGCGCGCCCCCGCACCGCGCCGACGACGCGCTTCCGGGCCGCCACCTCGTCGCTGCTCCTCACCAGAACCCCTTCGCGCCTTCGTCGGCCCAGCCCGTCCCACGGCCTTCGAGCATGCCGCCGACACAACTGTTGCCCTGCGGCAAATATAAGCACGTCGCGCGCGGAAGGGAAGCGGAAAGCGCTCCGGCCGGAGCGGCACACCCGGCCCGTTCACCAGCGACTCCACCGATGAGCACCGACACGGCCCTGCCCAGCGGCCTCCCCCGCACAGACCCACCTCACCTCCCACACAAGAAGGTGAATACGTGCAGGTCCACAGAACCGGGGTACCCGAGGTGTCGGCCAAGGCCGCTGATCAACCGTCAGACCGCATGGGCGAGGGAGAACCGCCCGTGACGAGGGGGCGATACCGATGAACACGACCACCGAGGAGGATGCTCCGGCCCGGACCGCCGACCGGGGGGCCGCCGACCGGGAGGCCCCGCGCGGGCAAAACCTTGCAGTATGGCAACATTAATCACACAACAACAGTGCGTGGTCCCCTGCGCCGTGGGCACCTCGCAGCCCCCTCCGGCGCCGCATGAGCGATGCCGCCGCACACCCGCGTGCGCACCGCGTTCCGCCGCCCAACGAAACGGTCACTTATCGATGAAATGGCTCCTACCGTGAAAAAACCTCTTGCTGTGGGACGCGCTCTACGCACTGCCGCACCTCATGACCTCCTCCGTACCGTGCGCTCCGCGTTGATCGAGCACTACGAAGCCATCGAGGTCGATCTGCTCATGGCCGATTACAGCCTCACCGTCCTGCAGCCGGTGACCACCCTGCCTCACACCGCGAAGCCGCTGCCCGTCCACTCCACCCCGGAAGGCCACGCCTTCGGCAGCCAGGAGCCGTACGGGCGGTACGCGGCCCAGGACGGGGCCGTGGACCTCCACCTGCCGGTGACGGTCCGCGGGGACAGGCTCGGGATCCTGAGCGTGCGCCTGCCCCCTCACCGATGCACCTTCGACACCCTCGAAGAACTCACCGAGCTGGCTGAAGTCCTCGGGCACGAGATCGTCGTCGCCGAGCGCGACACCGATCTGTACCTCCAGGCCCGCCGCGCCAGCAGACTCACCCTGGCGGCGGAGATGCAGTGGCAGCTGCTGCCCGCCCGGGCCTGCTCCCGCCAGGAGTACGCCATCGGGGCCCAGCTGGAGCCGGCGTACGCCATCCACGGCGACAACTTCGACTGGGCCACCACCGCCGAGACCCTCACCCTCACCGTCACCAACGGGATGAGCGAGGGCGTCCAGGCGTCGATCCTCACCCATCTGGCGGTCAACGCCCTGCGCAACGCCCGCAGGGCGGGAATCGACATCGCCGATCAAGCGGCCCTGGCCGACCAGGCCATCTACGCGCATTACCACGGGGCGGCGCACGTATCGACCCTGCTGCTCTCCTTCGAACTGGCCACCGGACGCGGGCGCGTGGTGGATGCCGGCTCCCCGCAGCTGTGGCGTCAGCGAGGCAAGGTCGTGGAGCACATCGCATTCGAGGCGCAGCTCCCCCTGGGCATGTTCGACGAGACCGCCTACGTGGCCCAGGAGTTCCAGGCTCTCCCCGGCGACCGTCTGGTCTTCGTGAGCGACGGGGTCTACGCGGCCGCGTCCGAGACCGGTGAGCTGTACGGCGAACGGGCGTTGGAACGCGCCGTCCAGGCCGCCGGCGCCCTGCCCGCCGCCGCGGTGCCGCGGGCCGTCCTGCAGCAACTGGCGTCGTACCGTGACGACGATGCCGATGACGCGCTGGTTCTGTGCCTGGACTGGTTCGGCCGCGCCGCGGCGGGTTAGGCAGGGGATTTCCCGGCACCGGGGGGGCGGCCAACGGCCTCGCCGCGGGTTTCAGTTCGCGTACTGGCACAGTCCTCGCGGCAGGTACGCCCCGTGCCCCGCGTGCCCCACGTACACGCGATGGTCGAGCACCGGGACGCCACGGGACAGAACCGTGTCCACCCGCCCGGTCACCCGCTTGCCCTCGTACGCCGAGTAGTCGACGTTCATGTGGTGCGTCCCGGCGGAAATGGTCTGTTCGGCATGCGGGTCGTAGACGACGATGTCGGCGTCCGCGCCCGGCGCGATCGTGCCCTTCCTCGGGTACAGGCCGAACATCCGGGCCGGCGCCGCGCAGGCGATCTCGATCCAGCGGCGGCGGCTGATGTGACCGTCGACGACGGCCTGGTGCAGCAGGTCCATGCGGTTCTCGACCCCGGGCAGGCCGTTCGGGATCTTCGAGAAGTCACCCCGGCCCATCTCCTTCTGCCCCTTGAAGCAGAAGGGACAGTGGTCCGTGGAAACCACCTGGAGGTCGTTCGTGCGCAGTCCCCGCCACAGCGCCTCCTGGTGCTCCGCCGGCCGCAGCGGAGTGGAGCACACGTACTTCGCCCCCTCGAAACCGGGCTCCGCCAGGTTGTCGGCCGACAGGAAGAGGTACTGCGGGCACGTCTCCCCGAACACCGGGAGGCCCTCGTCACGAGCCCGCGTCAGTTCGGCCACGGCCTCCCGCGCCGACACGTGCACCACGTACACCGGCGCGCCCGCCACCTGGCTGAGCCGGATCACCCGGTGCGTCGCCTCCGCTTCGAGGAGTGCCTTCCGCACTTCGCCGTGATGGCGGGGATCCCGCTCACCGCGCGCCAGTGCCTGCTCCACCAGGACGTCGATGGCGAGGCCGTTCTCCGCGTGCGTCATCACCAGGGCGCCGTTCGAACTCGCGCGCTGCATGGCCCGGAGGATCTGGCCGTCGTCGGAGAGGAAGACCCCCGGGTACGCGGTGAAGAGCTTGAACGAGCTGACACCGAGCGAGACGAGGTGGTCCATCTCCTTCAGAGAGGACTCGTTCACGTCCGACATGATCATGTGGAAGGCGTAGTCGATCGCGCACTTCCCCTCCGCTTTCTCGTGCCAGGTGTCGAGTCCCTCACCGAGAGAACCGCCCTTGGGCTGGATGGCGAAGTCGATGACGGTCGTCGTGCCGCCCCAGGCCGCGGCCCGGGTCCCCGTCTCGAAGGTGTCCGAGGCCAGGGTGCCGCCGAAGGGCATCTCCATGTGCGTATGGGCGTCGACCCCGCCCGGGATCACGTACTTCCCCACCGCGTCGACGACGTGGCCGGCTGTCCACCCGTGGCTGCCGTGGGTGGCCAGGGCCACCACGCGGCCACCCTCGATGAGCACGTCGGCGTGGATCTCGTCGGAGGCCGTGATGACGAGCCCTCCGCGGACAACGGTACGGTTCACGGTTCTGCTCCCTTCGGGTCCGGGAAAAGCGACGGGCAGAGCCGCCTCGGGAGGTGGCGGGGCTCCCGAGGCGGCTCCGCGGCTCACTGGGCGTTCCTCAGGGCCTTCTCGAGGACGCGTGCGCCTTCCTCGGCCTCCGTGACGGTCAGGGTCAGGGGCGGGGCGATGCGCAGTACGGCGGTGTCGTGGCCGCCGCCCTTGCCGATCAGCAGGCCGCCCTCGCGCGCCGCTTCCAGTACGGCCGCCGCCGTCTCGGGCGCCGCCTCGTCGGTGCCGGGCCTGACGAGCTCGATGCCCGCCATCAGCCCCCGGCCGCGCACTTCGCGTACGCACGGCACGCCGGCGGTGATCGCGCGCAGCCGTTCCAGGAGCAGGCCGCCCACGCGCCGGGCGTTGCCCTGGAGGTCGTGTTCCAGGAGGTAGTTGAGGTTGGCGAGGCCCGCCGCCATGGTGACGGGGCTGCCGCCGAAGGTGGAGATGGAGTGGGCGTCGAGGCAGTTCATGACCTCGGCGCGGGCGACGACGCCCCCGATGGACATGCCGTTGCCGATGCCCTTGGCGAAGGTGAGGAGGTCCGGCGGGCCGCTTCGGGCGTGGGCCTGCCAGCCCCAGAAGTGCTCGCCCGTACGTCCCCACCCGGTCTGCACCTCGTCGGTGATCCACAGGATGCCGTGCCGGTCGAGGACTTCGCGGAACGCGGCGTACAGGCCGTCGGGCGGTGAGGTGAACCCGCCGACGCCCTGCACGGGTTCGGCGAGGAGCGCGGCGACCCGGCCGCCCGTCTGGCCGAGGAGGTCTTCGAGGTCGGCGACGCACGCCTCGGTGAACTGCGCGTCGGAGAGGTGGGCGTACGGGCCCCGGCAGCGGACGGCCCCGTGGACGTACAGCGTCTGGAGCGGGGAGAGGCTGGTCGGGGACCAGGCGCGGTTGCCGGTGGCGGACACGGTGGAGAACGACCGGCCGTGGTAGCTGTTGCGCATCGCCAGGATCTGGTTCGAGCGGCGGTACGTCGTGGCGAGGAGCAGGGCGGTGTCGTTGGCCTCGGTGCCCGACGTGGTGAAGAAGACCCGGGCGTCGGGGATGCCGGAGAGGGTGGCGACGCGCTCGGCGAGCTCGACCATGGGGCGGTTGAGGTAGAGCGTCGAGGAGTGGATGAGGCGGCCGGCCTGCTCGCTGACGGCCTTGGTGACCTCGGGGAGCGCGTGGGCGGTCATGGTGGTGAGGATGCCGCCGAAGAAGTCGAGGTAGCGCTTGCCGTCGGCGTCGTACACGTACCGGCCCTCGCCGTGGGTGAGCTCGACCGGCTCCCGGTAGTAGAGCGGGACCCAGTCGGGGATGACGGCCTTGTGGCGGTCGTGCAGGTTGATCGCCTGGGTCACGGGTTCACCAGTCCTTCGTACGCGTCGGGCCGGCGGTCCCGGTAGAACGCCCATTGCTGGCGTACTTCCTCGATGAGGTCGAAGTCCAGGTCCCGGACGAGGAGTTCCTCCTCCTTGTCACCGGCCCGCTCACCGACGAACTGGCCGCGCGGGTCGACGAAGTAGCTGGTGCCGTAGAAGTCGTTGTCGCCGTACTCCTCCTGGCCGACGCGGTTGATGGCGGCGACGAAGTACTCGTTGGCGACGGCGGCCGCGGGTTGTTCCAGCTGCCAGAGGTGGGCGGAGAGGCCGCGGTGGGTGGCGGAGGGGTTGTAGACGATCTGGGCGCCGTTCAGGCCGAGTTGGCGCCATCCCTCAGGGAAGTGGCGGTCGTAGCAGATGTAGACGCCGACCTTGCCGACGGCCGTGTCGAAGACGGGCCAGCCGAGGTTTCCCGGCTTGAAGTAGAACTTCTCCCAGAACCCCTTGACCTGGGGGATGTGGTGCTTGCGGTACTTGCCGAGGTAACTTCCGTCGGCGTCGATCACGGCGGCGGTGTTGAAGTAGAAGCCGGACTGCTCGCGCTCGAAGACGGGGACGACGATCACCATGCCGGTCTCGCGGGCGAGGTCCCGCATGCGGCGTACGGTCGGCCCGTCCGGGACGGCCTCCGCCCACCGGTAGTGCTCGGGCTCCTGCACCTGGCAGAAGTACGGGGCGTTGAAGACCTCCTGGAACCCTATGATCTTCGCGCCCTGCCGGGCCGCCTCGCGGGCGTGCTCCTCGTGTTTGGCGATCATGGATTCGGTGTCGCCGGTCCAGGTCGCCTGGACGAGCGCGGCGCGTACGACGTTGGCCATGACCTGTCTCCTTCAACGGGACGTCAGAGACCTTCTACGCCCGTAGATTTCGGGACGTAGAGGGATGAACGTAAGCCCCGGCGAGGAGTGGGGCAAGACCATCGTCGTCAACCCGCGGAGTCGATCACGTTTCGCACCCGAGGGGGTGACACGGGGGCGCTGCGGTGTTCACGCGCCCCGCGGCGGTCACGGCGCGGCGCCGGCCACCCGCAGGGCGTGGACGACGTCCCGGCACCGGCCCTGCGACACCTGGCGCGCGGCGGCGAGCAGCACGTGCCGTGCGGCCAGGTCCTGGAGGAGGGGCTCCAGGACGTCCCGCGGCGGGAGTTCGCCACCGGTGAGCCAGGCGCGCACGCCTTCGGGGTCGCGCTGCCGGAAGACGCCGTACCAGCCGGCGCCCGTGTCGACGAGCGCCGTCAGTTCGCGCAGACAGCGCGCGAGGCAGCCGCGCCTCCCACGCGGAGCACACGGTGGCGGTCACGGACACGGGACCGCGCGTACTGACGGCGCTGTGAGTGCTTCGAGCGCCGCGAGTGCCCCGAGTGAGGTGCGGTGCGGCGGCAGCGGCTCGGCCGGACGGGCTCCGAGGGGTTCCGTCCGGCCGAGGGCAAGCCCCGCGGGGGTTACGGCGTGCCGCTCGGCGCCACCACCATCGCCGAGCCGCCGCCCCGCCGTTCCTTCTCCGCCGCCGCGAGCCACCGCCCGTCCGGCAGCCGCTGGACGCCCGTCGCCGCGCCGATCTCCGGGTTCCTCTTGAAGACGTGACCGATGGATTCGAGTTCGGACCGCACCGGGCTGTTCCACAAGCCGGGTTCGATCTCCGTCGTCGCGGCGTTGCGCTGGCTCGCGCGCGGCGACGCGATCGCCTCGACCAGCGGCAGCCCGCGGTCCAGGTGGCCGGTCAGGGTCTGGAGCACCGTCGTGATGATGGTCGCGCCGCCCGGGGAGCCCAGCGCGAGCAGCGGGCGGCCGTCCTCCAGCACGATCGTCGGGGCCATCGACGAGCGCGGACGCTTCCCGGGACCCGGCAGGTTCGGGTCGTGGACCGCCGGGTTGGCGGGCGCGAAGGAGAAGTCCGTGAGCTCGTTGTTGAGGATGAAGCCCCGGCCGGGAACGGTGATGCCGCTGCCGCCCGTCGACTCGATGGTGAGGGTGTACGCGACGACGTTGCCCCACTTGTCGGCCGCCGTCAGGTGCGTCGTGTTCTCGCCCTCGTACGGCGTCGGGGCCGCCGTCCCCGCCGCACCGCACCCGCCACCGCCGGACCCCCGCGGATCGCCCGGCGCGAGCGGGCTCTTCAGCACCGCGTCGTCCTTGATGAGGCACTCCCGCGAGTCGGCGAACCGCTGCGACAGCAGGCCCTTCACAGGGACGTCCTCGAAGGCCGGGTCGCCGACCCACCGGCCCCGGTCCGCGAACGCGATCCGGCTCGCCTCGATCAAGCGGTGCAGGTACTGCGCCCGCGAGGTGGCCCTGGGCCTCAGGTCGGTGCGCTCGAGGATGTTGAGCGCCTCGCCGACGCCCGTACCGCCCGACGAGGACGGCGCCATGCCGTACACGTCGAGCCCGCGGTAGGAGACCTTCGTCGGCTTCTGACGGAGCGTGCCGTACGTGCGCAGGTCCTTCGCCGTCAGGTCGCCCGCTCGCACCACCCTGGTCGCCTCCGGATCGACCGGGGGCTTGCGGACCGTACGCACGATGTCGCGGGCGATGTCGCCGCGGTACAGCTCGCCCGCACCGGAGCGGGCCAGCTTCTCGTACGTGCGCGCGAGGTCGGGGTTCTTGAACCGTGAGCCCACCACCGGCAGCTTCCCGCCCGGCAGGAACAGCTCCGCCGTGTCCGGGAAGTCCCGGAACCGCGCCTCGTTCGCCTGGGTCTGGGAGCGGAAGGTGGAGTCGACGGTGAAGCCGTCGCGCGCGAGCTTCTCGGCGGGGGCGAGCAGCGTGCGCAGCGGTTTGCTGCCCCACTGGTCGAGCACGGTGTCCCAGGTGGCCGGGGTGCCGGGCGTGCCGACGCTGCGCCCGCTCGTCATCACCTGGTCGAACGGGATGGGCTTGCCGTTCTCCAGGAAGAGGGACTCGTCGGCGCTCAGCGGCGCGGTCTCGCGCCCGTCGACCGTATGTACGGTGCGGGACTTGGCGTCGTAGTGGACGAAGTAGCCACCGCCGCCGATGCCCGCCGAGTACGGCTCGGTGACACCGAGCGCCGCCGCCGTGGCGACCGCCGCGTCCACCGCGTTGCCGCCCCGCCTCAGGACCTCGATCCCGGCGGCGGAGGCGTCGGCGTCGACGCTGGCGACCGCTCCCCCGTGTCCGACGGCGACCGGCGTCTTGACGGGGGGCGGCGGTGCTGCCGTGGGAGCGGCGGCGGGCGACGCGGTCGCGCTCACCGACACCACCGCCGCGGCGGCGGTCCAGAACGACAGCACTCGTACCGTGGAACGGCGCATGGGTACCTCCAGTCAACGCGTGTCCGCGCAGCGTAACTTCACCGTGCCCGCCCCGTCAGGACCCCTCGAACACCGGTGCGCCGGGCCGCCGGCGCGCTGCCCCGTGACCGACGGCGTACCCGACACCGTGCCGACCGTGATCGCGACCGGAATCAGCGCTTCGCCCGGGCGTACGGCCGGGATGTGGTGGAAGTCATCGCCGACGCGGCCCGCGCCGCCCGGACCCCGGCCCCGGGCCGGGACCCTTCTCCGGCCCCGGCTCCACACGCTTCCCACGGGGCGGCCGGAGGGACACCGCACCTTCTGCGGCATTTGTCACAGACGAATGGGGCGAATTTCTCGACATTCGCACCACCATTCCCTGTTCAATCGGCCCTTCGGGACGACAGACATCGCACCGGAAGGTTTTCCGTTGAGCCGCTTGAGCCGCACACACCCCCACGCCCGCACCCCCCACCGCAACCGCAATCTGCTGGCCGGCACCGCGGCACTCACCGTCGCACTCACCGCCTGCTCCGCCGGCGGGGCCGCCCGGGCGGACACGGCCGATCCGCCGGAGAAGCCCGCCGGGATCTCGGTGACCCCCGAGGGCGAGCACGCCGGGGCGGGCGAGCCGGTGCGGGTGAGGAGCGCCGGTGACAGCCTGAAGGACGTCACGGTGAGCGGTTCCAAGGGCGGAAAGCTCGACGGAAAGGTGTCCTCGGACGGAAAGTCCTGGACGTCCGGCCGCAAGACGGCCCCCGGCACCAGCTACACCGTCGAGGCCGAGACAGAGAGCGGCGGCAGCGCGAAGACCGGTTTCGCCACGGCCGCGTCCGACCAGGTCAACACGCTCAACCTGGCCCCCGGCCACGGCACCGCGGTCGGCATCGCCCAGCCGCTGTCGGTCGTCTTCGACCACCCGGTCAAGAACAAGGCCGCCGTCGAGAGGCGCCTCCAGGTCAGCACCTCGAACAACACCGAGGGCTCCTGGGGCTGGATGCGGGACTACTCCGGCAAGGACCGCGTCGACTGGCGCCCCAAGGACTACTGGAAGCCGGGCACGAAGGTCTCCCTGAAGGCGAACCTGGGCGGCGTCGACTCGGGAGCCGGCCGCTGGTTCGTACGCGACTACGCCACGCACTTCACCGTCGGCAGGGACCAGGTCGTCAAGGTCGACCTCGACAACCACCGCCTCCGGCTGATGCGCGACGGGCGGCTGGTCGAGGACGTGCCGATGTCGGCCGGCACCCCCGGCGGCGACAAGGCATCCTGGCGCGGGACGGCCGTGCTGATGGCCAAGGAGGGCACGATCAACATGCGCTCCGAGACCGTGGGCCTCGGCGACGCCTACGACAAGATGGTCGACTCCTCGATGCGTCTCACCTGGTCCGGGATGTACGCGCACGCCGCGCCCTGGAACACCGCCCACTTCGGCAAGGCCAACAAGAGCTCGGGCTGCGTCGGGATGAGCGACGACGACGCGGCGTGGCTCTACGGCCAGGTCCAGGTCGGCGACCCGTTCGAGATGACCGGCAACGACGCCAAGGGCACGGTCGCGCTCAACAACGGCTACGGCGACTGGAACACCTCCTGGGCAAGCTGGCAGAGCCTGAGCGCCCTGCGCTGATGGGCCGGGCGGCCCCTCCGGACGGCCACCGCCCGCTCCGCCGACGCCGTTGACACGCCGTACAGCAATCGTTACCGCGACGTGACTCCCCGGGGAGTTACCAGCGGTAAATGCCGGAGGTTACCGTCGGGTCACTTTTCCACTGACATCAAGTGAGGAATGACCCGTGAGACACCCCCACACGTCTCTGCGCGCCACCAGGGCCGGTGCCGCCACCGCCGCCGTACTGCTCGCCGGGACCGCTACCGGTCCGACGCCCGCCGCCCAGGCTGCCGCCGCCCCGGCGCAGCAGCCCGCGGCGGCGTCCTCGGCTCTCCCGGGCGTACGGTTCGTCGACATACCCGGCGACGGCGGCACCGTACTCAAAGCCAACGTCTTCACCCCGGCCGGCGCCGACGGCAGCCGCGCCTACCCCGTGATCGTGCTGCCGACCAGCTGGGCCATGCCGCAGATCGAGTACGTCGCCCAGGCGAAGAAACTCGCCGACTCCGGCTACGTGGTCGTCAGCTACAACTCGCGCGGCTTCTGGCAGTCCGGCGGCACCATCGAGGTCGCGGGCCCGCCGGACATCGCCGACGCCTCCAAGGTGATCGACTGGGCGCTCGCCCACACCCCGGCCGACCCCGGGAAGATCGGCATGGCGGGTGTCTCGTACGGCGCCGGAATCAGCCTCCTCGCCGCCGGACACGACAAGCGGATCAAGGCGGTCGTCGCGCTGAGCGGCTGGGCCGACCTCATCGACTCGATCTACTCCGGCCGTACGCAGCACCTCCAGGCCGCCGCGATGCTCAGCGGCGCCGGCCGGCTCACCGGCCGCCCGAGCCCCGAGCTCCAGCAGACGATGAAGGACTTCCTCGGCTCCGACCTGGCCAAGGAGCAGGACATGATCGCGTGGGGGAAGAAGCGCTCCCCCGCCACCTACCTCGACCAGATCAACAGGAACGGCTCGGCCATCATGCTGGGCAACGCCTGGGGCGACACCATCTTCCCGCCCAACCAGTACGCCGAGTTCTACGAGAAGCTCACCGGCCCCAAGCGCCTGGAACTGCGCCCCGGCGACCACGCGACCGCCGAGGCCACCGGCCTGCTCGGGCTCCCGGACGACGTCTGGACCAACGCCCAGCGCTGGTTCGACCACCATCTGAACGGCACGGCCAACGGCATCGACCGCGAACAGCCGGTCCAGCTCAAGCCCCGCACCACAGGCGCATACGAGGGCTACCCGGACTGGAAGTCGGTCGGCGCCGACCGGCGGAAGATCGCCATGGGGGGCAGCAGGACCATCCGTGCGAACGTCGACTCCGGTGCCAACGGCGGGGTCGTACTGCTGTCCAACGCCCTCGACCAGTTCCTGAAGCTGCCGCCGGTCGCGTCCGTACCCCTGCTGCCGCGTACCCACGCCTCGGTCTGGGAGTCCGAGCGGTACGCCGAAACGCAGCGCGTCCGCGGCACCGCCAAGGTCCACACGACGCTCTCCGGCACCGAGGAGAGCGGCACCCTCGTCGCCTACCTCTACGACGTGGGCCCGCTCGGCCTCGGCAAGCTGGTCAGCAATGCGCCGTACACCTTCCACGGCCGGACACCCGGCGAGCCGTTCACCGTCGACCTGGAGCTGTTCTCCACCGCCTACGACGTCCCGGCGGGCCACCGGCTGGCCCTGGTGATCGACACCGTCGACCCGCTCTACATCGAGCACAGCCCGACCGGCTCGCAGCTGACCTTCTCGTCGCCCGAGTCCGACCCGTCGTACGTGTCGGTCCCGCTGCGCGACAAGTGATCTCCGGCTGCTGCCGGGCGGGCACGTGCCCCTCGTACTAACGGACGCCCGGCAGCAGCGCCCCCGGTTCGGCCGGGCCGACGTCCACGGCTTCGGTCTTGGGACTGCGCTTCTCCCGCTTGGCCACCCACTGGGCGAACCAGGAGAGCAGCATGCACATCCCGATGTAGATCGGCGAGATCACCATCACCACGGGGATGAACGGCAAATCGTAGTCGAGATTCGATGCGATGAGTTTGCCGGCGTGGAGGAACTCCTCATAGGTGATCAGGAAACCGAGCGAGGTGTCCTTGAGCGCGACCACCAGCTGGCTGATGACGGTCGGCATCATCGCCCGGACCCCCTGCGGCACCAGGACGTACGTCATGACCTGCGTCTTGCGCATGCCGAGTGAGTACGCCGCCTCCCGTTGCCCCCTTTCCACGGAGTTGACCCCCGTACGGAACACCTCGGCGAGCACCGAGCCGTTGTACAACGTCAGTCCGGCCACCAGGGCGGGCAGCGGCTGGACCTTCAGCGCCACGAAGATGAAGAAGATCATCACCAGTACGGGCATGGCGCGGAAGAACTCGACCATCAGCGTCGCCAGCAGGCGCAGCGGGCGGTGTTCGGAGAGCCGCCCGGCGGCGAGGAGCGCGCCGAGCGCGAGCGAGAGCACCGCGGCGTACGCGAAGGCCTTGAGGGTGTTGCCGAGTCCGCGCAGCAGCAGTTCCTGGATCCCCTCGTACGCGAAGGGGTTCCACTTGGCGGCGGTGAACTGGTCGGTGTCGAACAGCAGGTACCCCACCCAGCCGGCCAGCGCGGCGATGACCAGGGACGACACCACGCCGTACAGGAAGTGCCGCTTGCGGGTGGCGGGACCGGGGACGTCGTAGAGGGCGGTGGAAGCGGCGGTCATCGGGCGACTCCCCAGTGCTTCTCCAGCACGTTGAAGAGCGCGCTGATGGTCAGGGTGATGATCAGGTAGCCGACGGCGATCCAGAGGAACGTCCAGATGATGCTGTAGCCCAGCTCGTTGAGGGTCTTGTACGTGCCGAGCAGTTCGGTGACGCTGAACGCGCCGGCGATCGCCGAGTTCTTCGCGAGCGCGATGAGGGTGGAGCCGATCGGCGGGATGACGGTGCGGAAGGCCTGCGGCAGCACGACGGCGCCGAGGGTCTGGCCGAACGTCATGCCGAGGCTGCGGGCCGCCTCGCCCTGTCCCAGCGGCACGGTGTTGATGCCGGAGCGCAGCGCCTCGCAGATGAACGCCGAGGTGTAGCAGCCGAGCGCGATCACCGCGAAGAGCTGGAACGGCAGGACGAGCCCGAAGCGCGGCAGGCCGAGCAGGACCGCGAAGAACAGCAGGGTCAGCGGGGTGTTGCGCAGCACCGTGACCCAGACGGTGCCCAGCGCCCGCAGTGAACCGACGGGCGCGACGCGGAAGGACGCCATGAGGAAACCGAGGGCGAGGGCGAGGAGCGAGGCGTAGACCGTGAGTTCGACGGTGCCGAGGAAACCCTTGCCGTAGAGGGAGAAGTTGTCGGTGAGTACGTCCATGGCTTACGGCTCCCTCAGCTCGCCGGGTAGCGGTCGATGGGCGGGGCCGGGGTGGCCTTTCTGCCGGAGAGGCCGAGGGTCGCGTCGTACGCCTTCTGCCAGTCGCCGTTCCTCTGGCGGGCGGCGAGGGCGTCGTTGACGGCGGAGCGCAGGGCGTTGTCGCCGCGCGGGACGCCGATGCCGTAGGGCTCCTTCGAGAAGGGCCTGCCGACGACCTTGAGCTCGTCGGGGGCCTTGGCGGCGTATCCCATCAGGATCGTGTCGTCGGTGGTGACGGCCTCGACCTGGAGGGTCAGCAGGTTGTCGACGCAGACGGAGTAGGTGTCGTACGCGACGAGAACGGCCTTCGGGTAGTCCGCCTCGATCCGCTGGAACGGGGTGGAGCCGGCGGCGGAGCACACGCGCTCGCCGTCGAGGTCCCGCGGCCCGCCGATGTCGTCCTCGTCGGCGCGCACCAGCAGGGACTGGCCCGCCATGTAGTACGGGCCGGCGAAGCCGACGAGCTTCTTGCGGTTGTCGTTGATGGTGTAGGTGCCGACGTAGTAGTCGATCTGGCCGTTCTGGAGGGCGGTTTCGCGGTTGGCCGACGCGACCGTCCGGAACCGGACGGTCTTCGGGTCGAAGCCCAGCGACGCGGAGACCATCTTGGCGATCTCGATGTCGAAGCCCGAGTAGACGCCGGTGGCCGGGTCCTTCTCGCCCATGTACGGCTGGTCCTCCTTGGCGCCGACGACGAGGGCGCCACGCCGCTTCGCCTTCTGCCAGGTGCTGGAGCCGGGCAGCCGGAAGTCCTCCGCCACCCGGTACGCGGGCAGTTCGTCGGGTTGCGGGCCCTTCACCGGCGGGCTGCCCTCCTTGCCGCAGGCGACGGCGAGGAGGAGGAGCACGAGGGCGGCGAGCTTGCGGGAATTGCGCTGCATCTGTCCGTACACCGCCCCGTCAGTGCTTGAGGATCTTGGAGAGGAAGTCCTTGGCGCGCTCGCTCTCCGGGGCGGTGAAGAATTCCTCCGGCGTGCGGTCCTCGATGACGCAGCCGTCGGACATGAAGACGACGCGGTTGGCCGCGGAGCGGGCGAAGCCCATCTCGTGGGTGACGACGACCATCGTCATGCCCTCGCGGGCGAGCTGCCGCATGACTTCGAGGACTTCATTGATCATCTCCGGGTCGAGCGCGGAGGTCGGCTCGTCGAAGAGGAGGACCTTGGGGTCCATCGCGAGGGCGCGGGCGATGGCCACGCGCTGCTGCTGGCCGCCGGAGAGCTGGGCGGGATACTTGTCGGCCTGGCCGGCGAGGCCCACGCGGTCCAGGAGCTCGCGGGAGCGCCTGTCGGCGTCCTCCTTCTTCCGCCCCCTGACCTTGATCTGGGCGAGGGAGACGTTCGCCAGCACGGTCTTGTGGGCGAAGAGGTTGAAGGACTGGAAGACCATCCCCACCTCGGCGCGCAGTTCGGCGAGCCCGCGCCCCTCCTCGGGAAGCGGTCGGCCGTCGATGACGATCGTGCCCGACTCGACGGTCTCCAGCCGGTTCATCACACGGCAGAGCGTCGACTTGCCGGAGCCGGACGGGCCGATGACCACCACCACCTCCCCGCGGTCGACGGTGAGACTGATGTTCCGCAGGACGTGCAACGTTCCGTAGTGCTTGTTGACGTCACGCAGCTCGATCAACGGATCGACGGCCATACGTGCCCTACCCACTCTCAGCTGTGTCGAGGTGAGCGCAAACTATCCATCCCGACAAGGGACTTCGCTCTCGACACGCCAAAATGGGACGTAAGGGGCACTAAAGAGGCGGGGCGGTCAGAACTCGGCGGCCTCCGCGTACACCTGGGAGAGCTCGGGGGCTCCGCCCACCGCCCAGTCCAGACCGGCCTCCACCACGTTGATCTCACGGCCGGAGGCAAGCCGCACCACCGGCTGACCGTTCGGCCACAGGTGCCAGGCGGCTCCGGGGACCGTACGCACGATCACGGACCCGAGGTAGAGGCCCGCGTCGTTGCCCAGCCAGGGCAGCTCCTCGGGGTCGTCCCGCCAGAGCGGCGTCAGCTGGTCGAGGGCCTCCAACGAGGCCGGGGAGTCGTCGAGTTCAAGACCGGCGTCCCCCGCCCGGACGCGCAACAGCTCGCACTCGGCGAGCAGTTCCGCCAGGCCCTCCAGGTCGCTGTCCGCACCGGAGGCGAACACCGCCGCACCTCGCGCCGTGCCCCGGTGCTTGAGCCAGTTGTCCAGGAAAGGGATGCTCTTCATATCGCTCAGCCTCGCATTCGTCCCGGCATGTTCACCACAGGCGCGCCACGATCCGTATCCGTCAGACGTCGAGGTCGACGACGACCGGGGCGTGGTCGGACGCGCCCTTGCCCTTGCGCTCCTCGCGGTCCACGTAGCTGTCCTTGACCGCGGCGGCGAACGGGGCGTTGCCGTAGACCAGGTCGATGCGCAGGCCCTTGTTCTTCGGGAAGCCCAGCTGACGGTAGTCCCAGTAGGTATAAGGACGGTCGTACTTGAGCGGGCGCGGCACCACGTCCTGGAGCCCCGTCCCGCGCAGCGCGGCGAGCGCCGCCCGCTCGGCCGGGGTGACATGGGTGGACTCCGCGAAGAGCGCGGGGTCCCAGACGTCCTCGTCGGTCGGGGCGATGTTGTAGTCGCCGAGGACGGCGAACGGCCGCTGTCCGGCGGCGCCCTCGGCCACCGCCTTGTTGAGCGCCTCCAGCCAGCGCAGCTTGTACGCGTAGTGGTCGTGGCCGACCTCGCGGCCGTTCGGCACGTACACCGACCAGACGCGGACCGGGCCGCAGGTCGCGGAGACCGCCCGGGGCTCCTGGACGCCTTCGTACCCGGGCCCGCCGGGCAGGCCCGTGACGACGTCCTCCAGGCCGGCCCTGGAGATCACGGCCACGCCGTTCCACCGGCCCGTGGCGTTGACCGCGGACTCGTAGCCGAGCTCACGCAGCTCGGCGGCCGGGAAGCCCTCGGCGGTGGTCTTGGTCTCCTGGATGCACAGCACGTCGGTGCCGGTGCTCTCCAGCCAGGCCAGCAGCCGGGGCAGCCGGGCGGTGATCGAGTTGACGTTCCAGGTGGCGATACGCATGTACGACAGCCTATCGGCGGGGCCCGGCACTCACAGTCCGGTCGAGTCCCCCGGCGTCATCCGGCCGTGGTCCGTGCCGCCCAGGCCGCCGATCTGACGGTCGTAGATCGGCCGGGCGAGGTCGGTGAGCAGCGCGTCGTGGATGTCGATGGCGCGCCGGGGCTTCACCTCGCGCACGTAGTCGATCACCTCGGAGATCTTCGACCACGGGGCCATCACCGGGAGCAGCAGCGTCTCGACGGGGTGCTCGGGGACGGTGAGCGCGTCGCCGGGATGGAACACCGAACCGTCGACCAGGTAACCGACGTTGGTGATCCGCGGGATGTCCGGGTGGATGACGGCGTGCAGCTCGCCGTGGACCTGGACGTCGAAGCCGGCGGCGGAGAAGACGTCGCCGTGGCCGACGGTGTGCACACGGCCCGGGAAGGCCGCCGAGAGCCGGTCCGCGACGCTGCGCAGGGTCCAGAGCTCGGCGGCCGGGTTGCCCTCCAGGCCGGCCCGCAGCCGGTACTCGTCGAAGTGGTCGGGGTGCTCGTGCGTCACCAGAACGACGTCGGCGCCGACCGCGGCGTCCTCCTCGCTGAAGCCGCCCGGGTCGATGACGAGCGTCCGCCCGTCCTTCTCCAGACGGACGCAGGCATGGGACTTCTTGGTCAGTTTCATACGGGACATCCTCCTCCGGGGCCCCCGGGCACCGGGCTAGGCCTGCGGTGTCGTCTCCTCCTGGATGACCGCCTGGGCCACCTTGAAGGCCGAGTTCGCCGCCGGGACACCGCAGTAGACGGCCGTCTGGATCAGGACCTCCTTGATCTCGGCGGGCGTCAGGCCGTTGCGCAGGGCGGCGCGGGTGTGGAAGGCCAGTTCGTCCAGGTGGCCGCCCGCCACCAGCGCGGTCAGGGTGACGCAGCTGCGCGTACGCCGGTCGAGACCCTCCCTGGTCCACACCTCGCCCCAGGCGTAGCGGGTGATCAGTTCCTGGAAGTCGTCGGTGAAGGCGTCGGCGGAGGCGAGGGCGTGATCCACATGGGCGTCGCCGAGGACCTCCCTGCGGACCTTGAGCCCGGCTTCGTACGGGTCGGGACGGCCGCCCTGCTCCGGTACGGCCACGGGTTGCGCGGTCGGTCCGATCTCGGCGACGGGGCCGACGGGCGCGGAGATCACCGGCATCACGGGCGGGGGCTGGATCGCCTGCATGCCCGTGGTGGAGGCGGGGGCGGCCTGCCAGGCGGTGGAGAAGTGGCGTACGAGCAGGTCCGTGACGGCGGCGGGCTGCTCGACGGGGGCCAGGTGGGACGCGCCGGGGACCAGCGCCAGCCGGGCGTCCGGGATGCCGGCGACCAGGGTGCGCGCTTCGGCGGGGCCGGTGACCTGGTCCTCGGAGCCGACCAGGACGAGGGTCGGGATGCCGATACGGCCCAGTTCGGCGCGTACGTCGAAGGCGGCCAGCGCCTCGCAGGCGGCGATGTAGCAGCCGGGGTCGGTGGTGCGGACCATCTGGACGGCCCACTCCACGATCGCCGGCTGCGCGGCGGCGAAACCGTGTGTGAACCAGCGGGCGGGCGCGGTGGCCGCCATGGGCTCCAGGCCGTTCGTCCGTACGATCACACCACGCTGGCGGAACTCGTCGGCGGTGCCGAACCTGGGCGACGCCGCGACGAGTCCCAGGGAGGCGATCCGGTCGGGGTGGCGCAGCGCCAGCTCCGCGCCGATCGCGCCGCCGATGGAGCAGCCCGCGTAACCGAAGTGCTGCACGCCGAGGATGTCGAGGGTCACCAGCAGGCGCTCCGCGAGCTCGGTGACGGAGCCGGCGGGGTGCGCGGGGGCGCCGCCGTGGCCCGGCAGGTCGAAGCGGAGCACGCGCCAGTGGCGGGTCAGGTCCGGTATCTGCCGGTCCCACATGTGCCATGTGGTACCGAGGGACGGCCCCAGGACCAGGACAGGAGCGTCTTCTGGCCCGTCAAAGCGGTATTGCAGGGTTTTCGGTGGTGTCTCGCTCATCCGCCCGACCCTCTCATGCAGCACGAAATCCCACATCGCCGGGGCGAACCTAGCGGGCGCCGCCCCTCTCACGACAACCGGTCCGGCACTGCCGGAACCCTCGTGGGTCCAGGCAGGTGTTCTCCGGCGTGCACGCGTGACCGTGACGGCAGTGCGTCCTCCGGACCCGTGCCACCGGACGGCATCGTCGGAGCTCGTGGTCAGGCCGGCCCGGGAGGTGAGCCCCGACGACCACCGTCTGGAGTGTGCAGGGGTGGACGGGGGCGCGGGGACCGGCACCCGTCAGCTGGTGGATCCGGTCGGGGCGGTGGGTCACCGCCCGTGCGCCGGGCGACGGACGCCGGGCGGCCTCAGCGGAGGTGAAACAGCCGAGCTCGTCGGCCCGGCGCTGGTTTCGCCGACCGGTCGGTGCACCCTCGCCCACGAGGACGACGGTCGAGCCGGTCCTGCTGTCACTGTCGCAGGTGCCGTGCTCCGGTGGTTTCCGGGGCTGGGCGATGCGGTCGTCGGGCCCCGGCCCCGCGTTCTTCGCCGTCGTGCCCCGTCGCGGCCGGCGGCCTCCCCCTGTCCGGTCGCCCTCACCGGCCGTCGGGACCGGAGGGACCGCCGGAGGTGATGCCGTCGGCTTCGGCTGCGTCGGCGAGGGCCTCGGCAGCGGCTTCCGCCGCCTGCGCGGCGTCGTCGGCGGCCTGGGCGGCCCTGTCGTCCGAGGAGCTCTCGCGGGTGGCCGGCGACTGGGGCAGCACCTCGCTGAAGGCGCGGGACACCCCCTGGAGCGCGGAGGTCATCTCGCTGGGGATCACCCAGAACGTGCTGCCCGGCCCCTGCGCGAGCTGCGGCAGCATCTGGAGGTACTGGTAGGCGAGCAGCTTGGGGTCGGGGTCGTTGCGGTGAACCGCCTGGAACACCTCGTCGATGGCCCGGGACTGGCCCTCGGCCTTGAGGATCTCCGCGGTGCGGTTGCCCTCCGCGCGAAGGACGGCAGACTGTTTGTCGCCTTCGGCGGTGAGTATCTGTGACTGGCGCTGCCCTTCGGCCCCGAGGATCGCCGCCCGCTTGTCCCGTTCGGCCCTCATCTGCTTCTGCATCGCGTCCTTGATGGACTGCGGGGGGTCGATGGCCTTGATCTCCACCCTGTTGACCCTCAGCCCCCACTTGCCCGTCGCCTCGTCCAGGACGCCACGGAGCTGGTTGTTGATGGTGTCGCGCGAGGTGAGGGTTTTCTCCAGGTCCATGGAGCCCACGACGTTGCGCAAGGTGGTGACGGTGAGCTGTTCGACCGCCTGGAGGAAATTCGCGATCTCGTAGAAGGCCGCTCGCGGGTCGGTCACCTGGAAGTACAGGACGGTGTCGATCTCGACGACCAGATTGTCCTCGGTGATGACCGGCTGCGGTCTGAAGGAGACCACCTGTTCCCGAAGGTCGATCACCGGGTGGACGCGGTCGATGTAAGGGATGACGACATTGAGGCCGGGTTTCAGGGTTCGGTGGTAGCGGCCGAGTCTTTCGACATTGCGAGCGCGCGCTTGGGGCACGATGCGTACCGCCCGCAATACGGTGAAGACCGCGAAGAGCGCGACGAGCAGTCCGGCGACAAGGAACGCCGAGGCTTCCATGGCTCACTCCCGGGGGTAGACGAGTGCGGTGGTGCCGCTGATTTCGATGACGTCGACGGTCGCGCCGGGAGGAATCACCAGCGTCTCGTCATAGGCGCGGGCCGTCCATTCCTCGCCACCGATACGAACCCTTCCCCCCAGGCCCGTCACCTCGGAGATCACGGAGGCGGGCCTGCCGACCAGGGCGTCTATACCGAATCGCTCCGCCTGGGGCTGGAGCACATGACGCAGCGCGAGAGGACGCACGAACACCACGCTGACCACAGCGACGACAGTGAACACCAGGAACTGCAAAGGCAGCGGAAGTCCGACCGCCGCGAATCCCGACGTCACCAGCGCGGCCCCGCCCAGCATTCCGAGCGCGGCAGTGAGAGTGAGGATCTCCGCCACAGCCAGTACCGCGGCGACGATCAGCCAGATCAGCCATGGATCCATCGCTTGCCCCTCCCGACCGGTGCGGCTGGGCGTATGGCTGGACGATTACCCCGGGCAGCCACTTGCTTTTGGGGGGATTTTACCCTTTTCGGGTACTGAAAAACGGCCTCCTGCCGTGCAGGCCGAGTGAGCCGGCCCTCGGTCTTCCGGGCTTCCGTGACGGGTCATGGTCGGCGTGGCCCGTCGCCCTCGGGCGGGCCCGGCCCACTGGCAGGGGCGGGAGAAGCCGCCGGCCGGACGCAACGTCCGGCCCGGATGCACGCATGGTGTGCGGTGCCTGGGTAGGCGGGTGCTGGAACCGACTACCGAGGCATGGGTGATGCGAGTGACGCTTTCGGACCTGGTGTACCTGTGCCTGGGGCTTGGGGCCCTGGGCGCGGCCGTCCTGCCCCGAGTGGTCTCCAAGCGGCCGCTGTCCATGCCGATGGCCTTTCTCGCGGCGGGTGTGGTGATGTACCTCCTGCCGCTGCCGCTGCCCTCGGTGGACCCTGTGAAGGACCGGCTGTGGGCGGAACACATCACCGAGGCATGCGTGATCGTCTCCCTGATGGGCGCGGGGCTCGCCATCAACCGGCCGTTCGGGCGCCGGACGTGGTCGGGCACCTGGCGGCTACTGGGCATCACCATGCCGTTGACCGTCGTCGCCCTCACCCTCCTCGGGTGGCTGGTCCTCGATTGGCCCCTCGCGGTGGCACTGCTGCTGGGCGCCGTGCTCGCACCGACCGATCCGGTGCTGGCCGCGGAGGTCAGGGTCGGTGAGCCGACCGATTCCGAGCATGACGAGGACGAGGTGCGGTTCTCGCTGACGAGCGAGGCGGGGCTCAACGACGGTCTCGCCTTCCCGGTCGTCTACGCGGCCGTGGCGCTGGCCGCCGCCGCCGGGGCGGGCTGGTCGGCGGACTGGATCGGCCCCTGGCTGCTGACGGATGTGCTGGGCAAGTGCACCGTCGGACTTGTCCTCGGGGTGGCTGTCGGCCGGCTGCTGCGGTGGATGTTCTTCCGCGCGAGGACATCGACCTTGCGGCTGTCGGAGCACATGGAGGGCTTCGTGGCGCTGGGCGCCACGTTCCTGGTCTACGGGGTGACGGAACTGGCCCACGGGTACGGCTTCCTGGCCGTCTTCGTCACCGCGTGCACGATACGCGCCGCTGAACGGAGCCACGGCTACCACAAGGTGCTGCACGAATTCACCGAGCAGATAGAGCGGCTGCTCACCGCCGTCGTACTGTTCCTGCTCGGCGGCTACATCGCCACCGACGCCCTGTCCGCGCTGACCTGGCAGGGCGCGGCCGTCGGACTCCTCCTGCTGCTGGTGATCCGGCCGGTCACCGGATGGCTCGGACAGCTCAACGGGGTAGCGGGTCTCCGTGAGCGGGCCGTCATCTCACTGTTCGGGATCCGTGGGATCGGCTCGCTGTTCTACGTGGCCTACGCCTTCGGCCAGAACACCTTCAGCGGCCTCGAACGGGAGGTGTGGGCGGTGGTGGCGTTCACCGTAGTCACCTCGGTGATGCTGCACGGAACGATGGCCACGCCGGTCATCGGCCGTCTGGACCGCAGGCGCCGCCGCACACCGGACAGGAACAGGATCTGACGCCGGCCAAGAACGTGGGCGGCCCGGGAAGGCGGCTCCGGAAAGGCGTCGGGCGCGCAGGTGGCGCAGTGCGGCAGCGGGGTTCCCACCGGGGGTCGGCCGGGGGGCGGCATGGCATCGGCCGCTCGTCCCCCGGTGCGGAGCGGCGGCGCACCGGGGGGTCATCTCCCGGGCGCGGAGGGGGCGTCGGGGCCGTCATCGCGGTGAGGCCGGCCCACGGGCGGGGGCTGCGGGACAACGCTGTTCCGCGACCGGACGGGATGGTCCTGCTGGTAGACGTCGGGGACGCCGTCGGCGTTCTCGTCGAGGGTCTCCTCCTCGTACAGCCGCCGGTACTTGTTGTTCCTCAGCTTCAGCAGCACGCACGCCATCAGGGCCGAAGCCAGGGACCCGAGGAGGACGCCGGCCTTGATGCGCTCGAGGTCCGCGGGATCCGGGTAGGCCAGTTCGCCGATCAGCAACGAGACGGTGAAGCCGATGCCGGCCAGCATGGCCACAGCGATCACGTCGGGCCAGGCGAGGCCCGGGCTGAGTCGGGCCCGCGTGAAGCGGGCGGCGAGGTAGCAGCCGCCGAAGACGCCCACGACCTTGCCGACGGCCAGCCCCACTACGACGCCCAGCGGTTCGGGCCGGCCTAGGACCTCCCCCAGTGTGTCGCCGGACACGCTGACTCCGGCCGAGAACAGGGCGAACAGCGGGACGGCCACGCCGGCGGAGAGCGGGCGGACCAGGTGCGCGATGTGCTCGGCCGGACGGCGGCCTTTCTCTCCGTCCTTCGCGACGCGCAGGAGCAGTCCCATGGCGACACCCGCCACGGTGGCATGTACGCCGCTGGTGTACGTCAGGCCCCAGATCACCAGTGCCAGCGGCAGGTACCAGTACCAGCCGTGCACCCGCCTGCGGTCGTGCAGGTGGAAGAACAGGCCCAGCCCGAGTACGGCGCCGACGAGGGCCGCCAGGTTGATCGTGTGGGTGTAGAAGACGGCGATGACGACGATGGCCCCGAGGTCGTCGACCACCGCCAGCGTGAGCAGGAAGGCACGCAACGCGGAGGGCAGATGGGTGTCGATCACCGCGAGCACCCCGAGCGCGAAGGCGATGTCGGTGGCCATGGGGACGGCCCAGCCGTTCCACGTCCCTCCCGTGGACGTGGCGACGAGTCCGTAGAACAGGGCCGGTACGGCCATGCCGCTGACTGCCGCGACCACGGGCAGTGCCGCTGTTCCGGGATGGCGCAGTTCACCGACCACCAGCTCACGTTTGAGTTCGGCGCCGGCGACGAAGAAGAAGACCGCCAGCAGTCCGTCGGCGGTCCAGTGGGCCACGGAGAGGTCCAGCCCCAGCGCCTCGATGCCGAAGTGGAAGTCCCGCACCGACTCGTACGCGCCGCTCAGCGGTGTGTTGGCCCACACCAGCGCCACAGCGGCCGCGGCCAGCAGCACCATGCCACCGACCGTCTCCGTGCGCAGGGCGTCCGCCACGAACGTGTGCTCCGGCAGCGGGAGACGGCCGAGGAAGGTGCGGGTCCTGCGGTTGTCTGCGGGCATGCGGCCGGCCTCTCGATGGTCCGTCCGGAAGGGAGTGCTGGGATGCTTCGAACGAGCAGGCTGCTCACGCCTGGAGGAGTCGTTCCGGCAGGTGGGCGGCCGTGCCGGTGCCGAGGGGTCGGTCCGGGTCCCGGGGGCCCCCGCCCGGCGGGGTCGACGGCCGGCAGTCCGGGCAGACCGTGCTCTGCGAGCAGTCTCACCGCGTCCACGGCACCGGTTTCCGTACTGACCGGGGCGTACGGCCGTGCGGGATCACGTGCGCGTACGGGGCTTCCCCCGTGAGAGTGCGGCTGTCCGGCGCCTTTGCCCGGGCAGTGTTGTCCCGGTGCCGTACGGGGCCGGTGACCACGGCGCTGGGTGTGTACGGATAGGGCCGGAGCGAGGCCGTTCGGCGGTACGTGGTTGTCCTCGGCGGAGGGCGGCCCGGTGAGGACCACCGTGAGGATCATGCCCACCACCGCCAGGACGGCGAGTGCCACAGCTGTCCTCAGGCGCCAGTCGCGCCGCTCGCCGTCACCGCCGCCATGGCCGTCGCCGTCGCCGTTACGTTCGTCGGCCCCGTCCCGGTCGTGGGGGAACTGGTGGTTCAGCGCGTCCATCAGCGAGGTCAGTCCGGGGTCGTCCCGGGCGAGGCGTCGCTCGATCTCTGCGAGGATGCGCCGGTCATCCATCGGGGGGTTCATACCGACCACCTGTGTCCTTGGAGGCGGGTGTTCCCCCGCGGAGCACACGACCGCTCGGCGGGGTCTCATGCCCATGGGGCGCGGGCGGCGCTCTGCGCTGCGCCGGGGGGTGGTCCCCGGGCCGTGGATCCCGACCAGCAGTCCCTCGCGTCCGGTCGTCGTGAGAGCGCGGACCGCAGTGCCGTCGCGGACCGTACCCCGGGCGCAACGGGTGTTTTGACCTCGCTGCCCGGCAGTCGGGGCCGCGCAGGCCGGCCGGTGTCACCGGGAGGGGCTGGACGACCCTACGGACCGGTGGGAGGAGGCGGTTTCGGCGCACGGACCGGTTCCCCTGTTCTCGTGGTCCCTGGCGGGATCTCCGGTGGGCGTTCTCCTCACGGATTCCCGTGCGGGCAGGCCGGACGCCTGCCGGGGGCGCCCAAAGACGGCCGTCTCATACCCGCACAATTTGCCGCAGTCCGGCAAAATGGCACCATGCCGAGGGGAAAGCGCACACAGGTCCCGCACCCGTCCGCACCGGACGCCCCGGTGCCCGCACCGGAAGCCGCCGCGGAGTGCGGCCCCTCGACGGCGGACCTGGACCACTACCGGGGACAGCTCGCCGGGATCTCCGTCAGTGGACAGCGGCTGCCCGACGAGGACCTGGAGCGCCTGAGGCATCGTGCAGCCGCTGCGGCCGGCCGTGGCACGGCCCTGCGGGTCCTGGTCGCCGAATACCTCGCCTCGGCCTGCCGCGTCTGGACGGATCTGCCCGGCATCCGTCAAGCCCAGGAGCTCCAAGAGCTGAAGGATGTGGTCTCCGCCCTCGTCCGGGCGGTCAGCGATGCGACGGTGGCACTGACCGAGGGCTACGAAACCGCTCACCGGGCAGCCATCCGCGGCGAGGAGGCGACGCGGCGCGAATTCGTCGACGATCTCCTCGAAGGCCGCACCGGCCTCGGCCGGCTCGCCGAGCGGGCCGAACGGTTCGGCCTCCGGCTGGTCGGGCCGCACAGTGTGGCCGTCGCCCAGGCCATGAGCGCACCTCTTGAGGCCGGTGACGACACCACCCGCTATGTCGAGGAGGCGTTGACCGCCCGGTTCGGTACGCGGGACGTGCTGATCACCACCAAGGAGGGCCTGCTGGTGTGCGTGTCCCCTGGTGCGGTGGCGGAGATCCCGGATTTCTTCGCAGCCCACGTACGCCACGCTGTCAGCGAGCGGTGCCGGATCGCCATCAGCCGGCCCCGGCCCGGCCCCAGCGGCATCGTCCGCTCCTACCAGGAAGCACGCGGCACCCTCGACCTCGCCGCCCTGCTCTGCCTGGCCACCCCGGTCGTGCATGCCTCGGACCTGCTTGTCTTCCAGGTTCTCGGCAGGGACCGCGCAGCCATCACCGACCTGGTGGCCACCGTCCTCGGGGGCCTTGAGCAGGCGCGCGGCGGGCCCAAGGCGCTCCTGGGAACCCTGACCGCCTACTTCGCCAGCGGCTGCCTGAACACCACCACGGCGCGCCGGCTCGGAGTGAGCGTGCGCACGGTCACCTACCGGCTCACCCGCATCCGCCAACTCACCGGCCACGACCCCACCGATCCCGACGAGCGGTACATCCTGCAGACCGCCGCGCTCGGCGCCCGCCTCCTCGGCTGGCCGTCCCAGTCGCTGCAGCCCGCCGACTGATTCCGCGCCGCCCCTGGACAGACCGGACATCCCTGAACCGTTCCTACGGCCCGTGCCAGGCCGTGCCAGGCCGTGCCCGGCGAGGGGCCGGGGACCGGGCCGGGCCGTCGGGGGTCAGGGGGTGGCGGTGGAGACGACGCGGACGAAGGGGCGCGCGGGGTCGGTCTCGTCGACGGTGATGTCGACGGTGGGCTGCGGATCCTTCTGGTCGATCGTGGTGCCGGCCCAGGAGCGGCCGGGATCGAGGGTCCAGCCGACGATCCTGGCGTCACGCTCGCCGATCGTGATCCTGCCGTCCTCCAGGGCGGTCCGGTCGGTGCCCATGCGGCCCAGGAACCAGTCGAGGCCCGACGGTATGGTGCTGAACTGGACGTAGAGCCTGCTGCTCTTCCAGTTGTTCGTCTCGTAGTAGGCGACGTCCAGGGCCTTGCCGGGGATCGGTACGTCGTAGATGCGGCGCGTCATGCGTGACGGGAAGCCCTCGGTGAGACCGGTGGCCGAGGCCACCTTCGCCTTGTCGCGGCCGCTGTCGCGGCTCTGCTCGGCGGAGATCAGCAGGTAGCCCGCGGGAATGCCGATGAGCAGCACGATGACGACCGCCGTCAGGCAGCGGCGGGCGATCATGCGGCGGCGGCTCTCGGGGGGCTTTCCCGCGTCGTCCGCGGACGGGGGCTGCTGGGTCACGGGCGGGGTCATCACGGGGTTCCCTGCGTGGTGGAGCGGATGGCCTGGGCGTAGCGCTCGTAGCGTTCGTGGCGCTCCAGGCGGCGGCGGTTGGCGCGGCGGAAACGGCGCGCGACCAGGCGGGCGAGGTCGGCGGCGCCGACCATGCCGGCCTCGGGGCCGAGCTGGGCCTTGGCGATGCGGGCCTCGGGGCGGTAGCCGCGGCCGGTGAGCTGGCGCTTGAAGGCGTCGCGCGCCGGGCCGATGAGCAGGTCGTCGGCGGCGCTGACGCCGCCGCCGATGACGAAGCAGGAGGGGTCGAGCGCGGCGGCGAGGTTGGCGATGCCGACGCCGAGCCACTGGCCGATGTCCTGGAGCAGCTCGACACACATCGCGTCGCCCTCGCGGGCGAGCTCGGTGATGAGCGGTCCGGTGATCTCGGGGATGTGGCCGCCGACGCGCTCGATGAGGCCGTACGCGACCGGGGAGTCGGCTGCGGCGAGCTCCCGGGCCTCGCGCACCAGGGCGTTGCCGGAACTGTACTGCTCCCAGCAGCCGCGGTTGCCGCACGGGCAGCGGTGGCCGCCGGGGACGACCTGCATGTGGCCGAACTCGCCGGCTACGCCGTACTTGCCGCGCTTGACCTGGCCGTCCTCCAGGATCGCGCCGCCGATGCCGGTGCCGAGCGTGATCATGACGAGGTGGTCCTCGCCGCGTCCGGCGCCGAAGCGCCACTCCGCCCAGGCGGCGGTGTTGGCGTCGTTGTCGACCAGGACGGGGACCGCGAGGCGGGCCGAGATCGCGTCGCGCAGGGGCTCGTTGCGCCAGGCCAGGTGCGGGGCGAAGAGCACCGTGGAACGGTCGGCGTCGACCCAGCCGGCCGCGCCGATGCCCACCGCGTGGACGTCGTGGCGGTCGGAGAGGTCGAGGACCAGTTCGACGATGGTGTCCTCGACGACCTTGGCGCTCTTGGACTTGTCCGGTGTCTCGGTGCGGATCTTCTCGAGGATGACGCCGTCGGCGTCGACGACGCCGGCCATCACCTTGGTGCCGCCGATGTCGATCCCGACGGTGGGCACCCGGGGCGCGCTGAGGTGCGAGCGCCGCTCACGGGTCCCGACGGTCTTCAGGACGGTGGCGCGGGCGGAACCGCGGTGCGCGAAGTCTCGGTACGTGCTCATGTCCCCTGCGGGGTCTCGGGCCGGTGGCGGTCAGAGGCCGATTCTGCCATCCGGTGGGACGGGGTGCGGGACGTGCGGGCCGGGGGTCCCCGCCCCGGGTCCCCGGCCCGCGGGCGCCGGGCGGGCCGGGGACCGCCGCGCGCGACGGCGTCAGGCCCGGCCCGCCTCCAGCTCGTGGCTGAGCTGCTCCAGCTCGCTGCCGCCCGCCATCTGGCGCGTCAGCTCGTCGAGGGTGATCTCGTCGCGGGTGTGGCTGCCGGACATCGCGCCGCGCTTGAGGAGCACGAAACGGTCGCCGACGAGGTAGGCGTGGTGCGGGTTGTGCGTGATGAGAACAACACCCAGACCCGCGTCGCGCGCCGCCGCGACGTACTTCAGCACGACGCCCGACTGCTTGACGCCGAGGGCGGCGGTCGGCTCGTCGAGGACCAGGACCTTCGCCCCGAAGTGGACGGCGCGCGCGATGGCCACGCACTGGCGCTCGCCGCCCGAGAGCGTGCCGATGGGCTGGTCGACGTCGCGCAGGTCGATGCCCATGCGCAGCAGCTCAGAGCGGGTGGTGGCGCGCATGAGGCCGACGTCGAGCCGCTTGAAGGGGCCCGCGCCCTTCGTCGGCTCGGAGCCGAGGAAGAAGTTCCGCCAGACCGGCATCAGCGGTACGACGGCGAGGTCCTGGTAGACGGTAGCGATGCCCCGGTCCAGGGCGTCGCGGGGGTTCGCCAGCCGCGTCTGTTCGCCCTCGATCGAGAAGGTGCCCGCGTCGTGCTGGTGCAGACCCGCGATGATCTTGATGAGGGTGGACTTGCCGGCGCCGTTGTCGCCCAGTACGCAGCTGATCTCGCCCGCGTGGACCTCGAGGGAGACGCCTTCCAGGGCCTTGATGTTGCCGTAGAACTTGCTGACGTCGTGGAGCTCGACCAGGGGGGTCGTCGCGTGTTCGGTCACCGGGTCGCCTCCGCGCGCTTGCGTACCCATGCGTTGAGCAGGGTGGCCAGAAGGAGCATCGCTCCGAGGAAGAACTTGAACCAGTCGGGGTCCCACTCGGCGTACACGATGCCCTTGCTGGTCATGCCGAAGATGAAGGCACCGACCGCGGAGCCGATCGCCGAGCCGTAGCCGCCGGTGATCAGGCAGCCGCCGATGACGGCCGCGATGATGTAGATGAGCTCGTTGCCGACGCCTTCGCCGGACTGCACGACGTCGAAGGAGAAGAGCAGGTGCTGGCCGGAGATCCAGGCGCCGAGGGACACGCCCATGTAGAGGCCGATGCGCGTCGTGTTGACCGGGACGCCGACCGCGCGGGCCGCGTCCGTCCCGCCGCCGACCGCGAAGATCCAGTTGCCGGCGCGGGTGCGCAGCAGGATCCAGGTCGCGACCGCCACCAGGGCCAGCCACCACACCACGGTGATCTTGAGGTTCACGCCGCCGAGGGTGACCTGGGACGCGAAGAGCGCCTTCGCGGAGGTGAAGCCCTCCATGTCGGCGATGCTCTTCGTCGACACCGTGCCGCTGATCAGCTTGGTGAGGCCCAGGTTCAGGCCGGTGAGCATCAGGAACGTACCGAGCGTGATGATGAAGCTCGGCAGCTTCGTGCGGGTGAGCATGACGCCGTTGAACACGCCGACGGCGAGCGTCACCAGGAGCGAGACGAGGACGCCGACCCAGATGTTGGCCGTCAGCTGGTAGCTGAACATCGAGGAGACCAGTGCGGAGCTGGTCACCAGGACGCCGGCCGACAGGTCGAACTCGCCGCCGATCATCAGCAGCGCGACCGGGACGGCCATGATGCCGATCACGGACGCGGCGTACAGGACGGTGCCGAAGCTGGACGGGCGCAGGAAGCTGTCCGCGACGACCGCGAAGAAGAGGAAGACGGCTACGGCGCCGACCACCGAGCCGAGCTCGGGGCGGCCGAGCAGTCTGCGCAGCAGCGACGTCCTCAGCAGCCGTTCGTCGGCGGGCGCCTTCTGGCCGGGGGCCGGCGCCTGGGCCGGTGCGGTCGCGGTCATCGGGTCCCCCGCTTCGTGTAGGCCTCCAGCTCGGCGGCGTCCTTCCCGGTGATGATCTGGGGGCCGGTGAGGACCGGCTTTCCGCCGCCGAGCACGTCGGCGTTGTACTTGTAGAGCCACAGCAGGTCGACGGCCTCGTACCCCTGGAGGTAGGGCTGCTGGTCGACGGCGAAGCCGAGCGTGTCGTTCTGGAGGGCGGCCGCGACCTGGGCGTTGAGGTCGAAAGTGTCGATCTCGGCCTCGCTGCCGGCCTGCTCCTTGGCCTTGACGGCGGCGTCCGCGAAGGGCGCGCCGAGGGTCACGACGGCGTCGATGTCCCTGCCCGACTGGAGCTTCGCCTCGATGGACGCCTGTACGTCGGGCATGTTCGTGCCGTCGACGTAGAGGTTCTGCATCTCACCGTCGAAGGTCTTCTTCGCTCCGGCGCAGCGCTGCTCGTGGCCGACGTTGCCCTGCTCGTGCAGGACGCACAGCGCCTTCTTCCTCCCGCGCTTGCCGAGCTCCTCGCCGACGGCCTCGCCGGCGATCGTCTCGTCCTGCCCGATGTGGGCGAGCGCGCCGAAGTCCTTGGACTCGGCGGAGCCGGAGTTGACGGTGATCACCGGGATGCCGGCCTTGGTGGCCTTGGCGACGACGCCCTTCATGGCGTCGGGCTTGGCGAGGGTGACGATCAGTCCGTCGACCTTCTTGTCGATGTACGAGTCGAGCAGCTGGGCCTGCTGCTGGCCCTCGTCGCTGTGGGCGTACAGGAACTTGATGTTGTCCTTGGCGGCGGCCTGCTCGGCGCCGCTCTGCACGATGTCCCAGAAGGTGTCGCCGTCGCCCGAGTGGGTGACCATGCCGACGGTCCACTCAGGTGTGCTCACCGCGGCCTTCCCCCGGGCGGCGGCCTGCTCGGCCCGCTCCTCGGCGCGTTTGCCGCCCGTACTGCTGCATCCCGCCAGGGAAGCCCCGAGTACCGCCGCCAGCACCGCGCCCACCGCGCGTACCCCTGTCCGAACCCTTGCCACGACGCCGTGCCCTTCTCGTACTCCTCGGTGCGGCCGGGGATCCTTCAGACCGTCCCCGGCCGACCAAGTATGGGTTACGGGTGTTCGTACGGTTTTCATCGGGTACCACGGGCCGTGTACTTCCGCAGCGCCGGTACGTCCTTGTCCGTGACGAGGGCCGGGCCGGTGAGGACGGGCCTTCCGCCGCCGAGGACGTTTCCGTTGGTCCGGTGGAGCCACAGTCCGTCGACGGCGAGGTAGCCCTGGAGGTACGGCTGCTGGTCGACGGCGAAGCCGATCTCCTTGGCCTCGAGCTGCTCGACCACCTCGGCGTTGAGGTCGAACGTGTTGACCTCCGCCTCGCTTCCCGCGCCCGCCTTCGCCTTGACGGTGGCGGCGGCGAAGGGCGCGCCGAGGGTGACGACCGTGTCGATGTCCCGGCCGGTCTGGAGCTTCGCCTCGATGGAGGAGGTCGAGGCGGGCATGTTGGTGCCCTCGACGTTGAGGTTCTCGACCGTTCCCCGGAACGTCTTCTTCACGCCCGCGCAGCGCGCTTCGAGGGAGACGTTCCCCTGTTCGTGCAGGACACAGAGCGCCTTCTTCCTGCCGCGCCTGTTGAGCTCCTCACCGACGGCCTCGCCGGCGACGGACTCCTCCTGGCCGATGTGGCCGAGCGCGCCGACCGCCCCGGAGTGCTCGCCGCCCGCGTTGATGCTGACGACGGGTATGCCGGCCGCGACGGCCTTCTCCACGGAGGCCCTGACCGCTTCCGGTTTCGCGAGGGTCACCACGATCCCGTCGACCTTCTTGGCGACGTAGGACTCGATGAGCTGGGCCTGTCCCTTGCCCTCCTTGTCGGCGGCGTACAGGAACTCGACGTTGTCCTTGGCCGCGGCCTGCTCGGCGCCGTTCTTGACGATGTCCCAGAAGGTGTCGCCCTCTCCGGAGTGCGTCACCATGGCGATCTTCAGGCGCTCGGTGGCGACGGCCTTCCCGCCGCCTCCGCTGTCGCCGTTCTTCTCTTCGGAGTCCTTGCCGCCCCCGGAGCTGCACCCGGCTGTGAGGGCGAGCACGCCTGCGGCGAGGAGGGCTGCTGCCGTGCGGTAGGTACGCATCGTGGGTTCCGCCTTGTCTCCCGGCCGCCCCGTTGCGGCTGGAGGAGTTCTAGCGGCGTCCGCGATCCCTCGTCAATACTTTGTCCGAACATACTGACGCGGCAGTGCTCTGCGGCGCTTCCAGGCGGCGCTTCTGCGGCGGTGCTTCTACGGCCTGACGAGCAGCTGGAACTCGAAGGCGTAGCGCGAGGCCCGGTAGACGTGCGAACCGAACTCGACCGCCCGCCCCGTGTCGTCGAACGTCGTCCGCTGCATCGTCAGCAGCGGCGCCCCCTCCGTCTCCCCCAGCTGCCGCGCCTCGTCGGCCCCGGCCGCACGCGCCCCCACCGACTGGCGCGCGCTGTGCAGCGTGATGCCGACCGCGCGCATCATCCGGTAGAGGCCGGTCGCTTCGAGGTGCTCGGTGTCGAGGGCCAGCAGCCCGGTGGGCAGGTGGTTGCGCAGGAGGGCCATGGGCTCGTCGTGCGCGAGGCGCAGCCGCTCGACGAGGTGTACGTCGCCGCCCTCCGCCACGCCGAGCGCCGCCGCGACCTCGGCGGTCGCCGGTTCGAGGGTGTTGCGCAGGACCGTGGTGGCGGGCAGCTGGCCCGCGGCTTCGAGGTCGTCGTACAAGCTGCTGAGTTCGAGGGGGCGCTTGACCTGGCTGTGCACGACCTGGGTGCCGACACCGCGGCGGCGGACCAGCAGGCCCTTGTCGACCAGCGACTGGATGGCCTGGCGGACGGTGGGGCGGGACAGGCCGAGGCGTCCGGCCAGTTCGATCTCGTTGCCGAGGAGACTCCCGGGGGCGAGCCGGCCCTTCTCGATCGCCGCCTCCAGCTGCTGCGACAGCTGGAAGTACAGCGGGACCGGGCTGTTCCGGTCCACGCCGAGCTGCAGGGAGATGGTGGGGTCAGCCGCGGGTTTCGACACGCAGTGAGCGTAGCCCCAGGTAATGACTACAGGAAGTCCTGAGGTCCGGTCGTCCGGTTGTCCGGACAAACCCTTGACAGGGTGGCGGCGGGGCACCACTTTGGGGCCATGCGCATCGGACTCATCGGCACGGGACGTATCGGTTCATTCCACGCTGAGGTGCTCAGCCGTCACCGGGAAGTGGGTGCTCTCCTCGTCACGGACACCGATAGGGCGCGGGCCGTCGCGGTCGCCGACCGGCTCGGCGCGACCGCCGCGCCCTCGGTCGAAGAGATCTTCGCGTGGGGCGTGGACGCCGTGGTCGTCGCCTCCGCCACCTCGGCGCACGCCGAGCTGATCGGCCGGGCGGCGCGGGCCGGGCTGCCGGCGTTCTGCGAGAAGCCGATCGCGCTCGACCTGGCGGGGACGCTGGGCGCGCTGCGGGAGGTCGACGCGGCGGGGAGCGTGCTCCAGCTCGGGTTCATGCGCCGCTTCGACGCGGGATACACCACGGCGCGCGCGCTCGTGCGGTCCGGGAGCCTCGGCCGGCTGCACACCGTACGGGCGACGACCTCCGACCCGGCGCCGCCGCCCGCCGCGTACCTGCCGCTGTCCGGCGGCCTCTACCGCGACTGCCTGGTGCACGACTTCGACATCCTGCGCTGGGTCACCGGGCGCGAGGTCGTCGAGGTGTACGCCACCGGGTCCGACGCGGGGCCCCCGATGTTCCGCGCGGCGGGCGACGTCGACACGGCCGCGGCGGTCCTCACGCTCGACGACGGCACGCTCGCCACCGCGACGGCCACCCGGTGCAACGGCGCCGGGTACGACGTACGGATGGAGCTGGCGGGCGAGCTCGACCAGGTGTCGGTCGGCCTCGACGACCGGACGCCGATCACCTCGACCGAGCCGAAGGGCCCGCCGGCCTGCGAGCAGCCGTGGCCCGGCTTCCTGGAACGGTTCGCCCCGGCGTACGAGGCGGAGCTGGACGCCTTCGTCCGGCTCGTACGGGGCGAGCGGGACAACCCCTGCGACGGCGGGGAGGCGCTGCACGCGCTGCGCATCGCGGAGGCCTGCGAGCGCTCGCGCCGGGAACGGCGTCCGGTGCGGATGGAAGAGATCCCCTCCTCATGACCATGACGCCGAAGACGGACGACGGGGCGACGCTGTGGGCGGAGCGGACCGGCACGGGCGATCCGGTGGTCCTGTGCCACGGCGGGCCCGGACTGTGGGACACCCTGGAGGACGTGGCCGCGCTGCTCGCGGACCGGACGGCGGTGTACCGCTGGGACCAGCGCGGCTGCGGGCGCTCCGAGCGGCGCGGCCCCTACTCGGTGGCCGGGTCGGTGGCCGATCTGGACGCCGTACGCCGCCACTTCGGACTGGAGTCCGTGACGCTGCTCGGCCATTCCTGGGGCGCGCGGCTCGCCCTGCACTACGCGCTCGCGCATCCGGAGCGGGTGACCCGGCTGGTGTACGTCTCGGGCACCGGGATCGGACCGGACTCCGCCTGGCACCCGGAGTTCGCATCGAACCTGCGCTCCGCGATCGGCGAAGACCTGCCCCGCTGGGAGGGGCTGAGGTCCAGGGAGCGGCTCACGGAGGCGGAGGAGCGCGAGATGTGCGTGCTCCAGTGGGCGGCGGACTTCCCGGGACCGGACCGGGAACGGGCGCGCGCGCTGGCCGAGCGGATGGCCACGCCCTGGTTCGGCGTCAACTCCGAGTGCCGTACGGAGATCGTCGCCGAGACGAGGACGATGAGCGAACACCAGCTCCACGTGGCGTGCGGCGGGCTGAGGGTGCCGGTCGTCATCGTGGACGGCGCACAGGACCTCCGGCCGCGGGGGGCGGTGGACTCGCTGGAGCAGGCCCTGCCGGATGTCGGGCGGGTGACGCTCGCGGGGGCGGGACACATGCCGTGGGCGGAGGATCCGGCGGGGTTCGTCTCGGCGGTCGCGCCTCAGCGGGGCCGGCGGGGACGCGGCAGGGAGGAGCGGCCCGGCGGTGCTTGCGGCCGCGGTTGAGAACCGGACTCCAGGCCCCGGGTCCTGAGGTCAGGGCCCCGGGGCCTGGAGTCCGGTTCTCAACCGCCGGGCGGGCCGGAGGCCGCCGTGAGCACCGTGCCCTGCGCGACCGCGCACAGCGTCTCGCTGCCCGCCGCGTCCGCCACGTACAGGTCGCAGCGGCACACCGCCTGCCGGCGGCCGCCGTGCACGACGGCGGCGCGGGCGATCAGCGTCGCACCGGTCGCGGGGCGTACGTACTGGATGGAGAGGCCTCCGGTGAGGACGGCGGGGCCGAGCGCCGCGCCGCCCGCGAAGGTGAGGGCGTTGTCGGCGGCGTACGCCAGGACGCCGCCGTGCAGGAAGCCGTTCTGCTGGCACAGTTCGTCACGGATGTCCACTTCGAGTACGGCTTCACCGTCCCCGAACCCCGTGATCCGCGCGCCGAGCAGTCGGCTGAACGGCTGGCTGTCCAGGGCCTTCCGGGCCGAGGCCAGGTCGAAACCGGCGCTCACCACCGCACCTCCAGACGTCGTACGCCCCGCATGAGCAGTCCGGGCAGCCACTCCAGCGGGCCGGCGCCGGGGGCGAGCGCCAGGTCCGGGCAGCGTTCCAGGAGCGTGCGGACGGCGATGCGGCCCTCCATGCGGGCCAACGGTGCGCCCAGGCAGAAGTGCAGGCCGTGCCCGAAGGCGAGATGGCCCGGCCCCCTGCCCCTCCCCGTGTTCCCCGTGACCGCTGTGCGCGTGATGTCGAAGCGGTCCGGGTCGGGGAAGCGGACGGCGTCGCGGCCGGCGGCGGCGAGGGAGACCAGGACCGACCCGCCGGCCGGTATGACGAGGCCGCCCACGTCGAAGGGCTCGCGGGCGAAGCGGTACGTGGTGTTCTCCACGGGGCCGTCGTAGCGCAGCATCTCTTCGACCGCGCTGTCGACGAGGCCGAAGTCGGCGCGCAGGGCGGCCATTTGGTCCGGGTGGGCGAGGAGCGCCCGTACTCCGTTGGAGATCAGGTTGACGGTGGTCTCGTGGCCCGCGACGAGCAGCAGGAAGGCCATGCCGACGAGCTCGTCGGGGGTGAGCCGGTCACCGTCCTCGTCCCGCGTCCTGATCAGCGCGCTCATCAGGTCGTCGCCGGGCGACGAGCGCTTGTCCTCGACGAGTTCGGCGAGGTACTCCCCCATGGCCCGTACGGCCGCGTCCTCCGCGTCGGCGCCGGTCGGCGAGACGATCTCGTTGGACCAGCCGCGGAAGGAGTCCCGGTCCAGGTCGGGCACGCCGAGGAGTTCGCAGATGACGGTCATGGGCAGCGGGAAGGCGAGGGAGTCCACGAGGTCGGCCGTGCGGCTTTCGCCGGCCGTCATCGCGTCGAGGAGTTCGTCGGTGACGCGCTGGATCCGGGGCCGCAGCGCCTCGATCCTGCGCGCGGTGAACTCCCGGGCGACGAGCCCCCGCAGCCTCGTGTGGTGGGGCGGGTCGGACTCCAGCATGTTGGTGCCGACCGGGGTGCCGGCCGGGGTCCCGTCCCACAGGTTCGAGACCCGCCAGTCCTTGCTGAGCCGCGGGTCGGCGAGCGCCCGCCGCGCCTCGCCGTGGCCGACGATCAGCCACACCTCTCCCGCGGCCTCGGTCCGGATCCGGTGGACGGGGCCGGCCGCGCGCAGTTTCGCGTAGTACGGGTACGGATCCGCCGCGAACTCCTCGGCGTGATCACTGAGATCGACGACTGTCATCCTCCCCCACCCCTTACGCCTCTTACGTCTCTTCGGTGTCTGTCCGGTCAGCCTATGCCGCCGCCCTTGTCGAGGAGGCCCGCGTCGTGCACCAACAGTGCGATCTGGACACGGTTGTTGAGGCCGAGCTTCGCCAGGACGCGCGACACGTGGGTCTTGACGGTGGGCACGCTCATGTACAGCGACGCGGCGATCTGCGCGTTGGACTGTCCGCGCCCGACGGCGACCGCGACCTCCCGCTCGCGCTCGGCGAGTTCGCCGATCCGTCGCGTCGTCGTCTCCCTGCGGGGATCGGCGGACGCCTCGGCGGCCTGGGCCATCAGCCGGCGGGTGACCGTCGGCGAGAGCACGGAATCTCCTGCCGCCACCCGTCGCACCGACTCGACGATCTGCGCGGGCGGGGTGTCCTTGAGTACGAATCCGGCCGCGCCGGCCCGCAGCGCCCGCAGCACCTGCTCGTCGGCGTGGAAGGTGGTGAGGACGACGACCTCGGGGGCGTCGGGCCGGCGGCGAAGTCACCGGGTGGATGCCGAAGTTCTTCGGGTTCCTTCAGCTGCTGCCGTTCCTGCGGGGCCACGAGATCTGCACGAACATCGTGCTCGCGGTGGCGGGCGTGGCCCTGAGGCCGCCTCCGACCGCTTCCGCCGGGTCTAGGACCTGGCGGCGCGGCGGCCCCACGCCGTCCCGGCCAGCACCAGTACGCCGCCCGCGACACCCAGCGCCCCCAGGCGTTCGCCGCCGATCGCGATGCCCGCGGCCGCCGCCCACAGCGGTTCCGTGCCCAGCAGCAGGCTGACGCGGGAGGGAGAGGTGCGGCGTACCGCCCACATCTGCACGAAGAAGGCGAAGAGCGTGCAGAAGACCGAGAGGAAGACCAGGCCCAGCCACTCGCGCGGACCGAAGCCCGCCGCGACCGTCCAGGGGGCGGGGCCGGTGCCGGGCGCGGCGGCAAGAACCGCGAACACGGCCACCGCGCCGCCCAGTTGGACCGTGGTGAGCGACAGCGCGTCGGCGCCGCGCACCGACTTCGTCCTGGCCATCGCGAGCACGTGCACGGTACGGGCGAGGGCCGCCAGCAGCATCAGCAGGTCACCGGGGGAGGGGGTGGTGAAGCCGCCGCCCTGGGTCAGCAGCACCACACCGGCCACCGAGAGGCCCGCCGCGCCCAGGAAGGCGCGGGACGGCCTGATCCGCGTCACCACGGCCTCGGCGAGCGGGGTGAAGATCATGGTGAGGCTGATGATGAGCCCGGCGTTGGTCGCCGAGGTGTGCACTACGCCGTAGGTCTCCAGCAGGAAGATCACGCCGAGTACGAGCCCGAGCAGCCCCGCGCCGCGCCACTGGGCGGCGTTCAGCGCGCGCAGTCTCCGCCACCCGGCGGCGGCCAGGACGGGCAGCACGACGGCGAAGCGCAGGACCAGGACGGCCACCACGGTCTGCGCGGTGGTGATCTCCTTGGCCGCCAGGTAGCTCGCGCCCCAGACGACCGCCACCAGCAGCAGGGGAACGTCGGTGAGCCACGCCGCCCGGCCCGGCGACGCGAGGCCGGGTGCGGGTGCGGGTACGGCGGTCGGCGATGGTGCGGCGGCCACGGGCGCGGTCTCCCCCGGGGAGGGTGGTGTGGAGACGTCGGCGGCTCGCACGCGGAGCGATCACCGTACCCGGGTGGGGATCACTGGTCGAGCCCGAAGGTGCGGTACTCCGGGCGGCCCACGGGTCGGTAGGTGTGGATGGCGGTCCCGGCCTCGGTGGTGCTGCTGCCGGTCAGCTCGAACGAGGTCGGCAGGCCGCCTTCCTCGAACAGTCGCTGTCCCGCGCCGAGGACGACCGGGTAGACCAGCAGGTTGTACTCGTCGATCAGGTCGTGGCGCATCAGGGTCTTGGCGAGCTTGCCGCTGCCGTGGATCTGGAGTTCGCGGCCGGGCTGCTCCTTGAGCCGCGAGACCTCCTGCACGACGTTGCCGGAGATGACGGTGGAGTTGTTCCAGTCCGCCTTGTCCAGCGTCGTGGACACGACGTACTTGGGGAGGTTGTTGAGACGGCTCGCGACCGGGTCGTTCTCGTCGGTGACCTTCGGCCAGTAGCCCGCGAAGATCTCGTACGTACGCCGGCCGAGCAGGAAGGCGTCGACGCGGCCGAAGACCGCGTCGACGAAACGGCCCATGCCCTCGTCGGCGAAGGGCACGAGCCAGCCGCCCTGCTCGAAGCCGCCGCTGGTGTCCTCCTCGCGGCCGCCCGGGGCCTGCATGACGCCGTCGAGCGTGACGAACGTGGTGAGTGTGATCTTCATGGTCCGATCCCCTTTCCGCGTGTACGTGTCACCAGTTCCGACTCCACGTTTCCACGGAATTCATCGGTCCGCCGGTGCCGTCCGCCCGCCACCGGTTTGATTGAATCCGCAACCATTGCCGCATCACCGCGGAACCCACGGCAGGAGGAAAAACGGAGTGCATCGGGGCCGTCGCGTCCCGATGCACTCCGCGTCCTTGGGGGGAGGCCCGTGGGGTTTCCCCGTGGGGTTTCCCCGTGGCGTCAGCCGCCCAGCTCCTGATGGCGGGCCGCCAGGCGCGACGCCCCCGCCTGCGTCAGGGAGCCGAAGAGGCGCAGGCGCGAGATGCCGCCGTCCGGGAAGATGTCCATCCGGATCTCGGTGGCCGCCGGGACCGCGCCCAGCACGAAGCGGTGATTCGTGTCGGGCTGGAGCCGGGTCCGGGGCAGGAGCTCGGTCCATTCGCCGTCGGCGCCGTCGCGCGCCGAAAGCGCCGCCCAGCCGGCCGAGTTGCCCTTGAGGTACGCCGTGTCGATCTCGACGGCGCGGATCTCGGCCTGCTCCACCAGGTGGTAGTGGATCCAGTCGTTGCCCTTGTCGCGGCGGCGGCGCGTCTCCCAGCCGTCGTCCATCTTGTGCGAGCGGCCCGGCTGGATGGTGTTGGTGGCCGGGGAGTAGAAGCGGTCGGAGGCGTCCTCGACCCGGCCGCCGTTCTCCAGGGCGACGAGGTCGAACGTACCGAGGGTGGCGAGCCAGGCCGGGTCGGGCGCGACCTCGCCGTACACGCGCAGGCGGGCGATGCCGCCGTCGGGGTGCTGGTTGACCCGCAGGTGCGTGAAGCGCTGCTCGACGTCGACGGCGAAGCCGTTGGCCGCGTGGCCGCCGACCGCCGTACGGGGGACGAGCGTCGTCCACTCCACGTCGCCGGAGAGGAGGTCCTCGGGCGAGGGCGAGCCCGGCACCGACGCCGCCTCGACCGAGACCGCCTGCGGGTAGTTGCCGCGGAAGTGGGCGGTGTCGATGACGATCCCGCGTACGACGCCGGGCGCTCCCAGCCGTACGAGGGCCCAGTCGTGGTCCTCGTCGGTCGGGTGGGGCTGCTGGGCGCTGACGCCACGGCGGCGGCGGGTCTCCCAGCCGTCCATGATCTTGCCCTTGTGGCCGAAGTGCTCGGGGTCGAACTCCGCCGCCCCGGGCCGCAGCATGTTCTCGCGCTCGGCGAAGAACTCGTCGTTGGCCGCGATCACGCCCGCGCCGAGCCGCCGGTCGGCGAGGTCCGCGAAGTGGGTGAAGGGGAAGTCGGCGGTGCGGTAGTCGGCGTACGGGTCGCCGCCGCCGTACGGGCTGGCGTCACCGGTGAAGGACGGGGTCGACACGTCAGTTGTTCCTTTCGAGCAGCCGGCCGGTCGGCTCGGCGAGGGTGCCGTTGTCGGCGATGCGCACGCCGCGCAGCCACGTCGACCTGACGACGCCGTGCAGGGTCTTGCCCGCGTACGCCGTCACCTGGTTGCGGTGGTGGAGTTCGGCCGGGTCGACGGTGAAGGTCTCGTCGGGGGCGAGGACCGCGAAGTCGGCGTCGCGGCCGGCCTCGACGGCGCCCTTCTGCGACAGCCCCGCGAGCTCGGCCGGCGCGGCGGACATCCAGCGGACGACGTCCTCCAGCGAACGGCCGCGGCGCCGGGCCTCGGTCCAGATCGCCGGGAGGCCCAGCTGGAGGGAGGAGATCCCGCCCCACGCGGAGGCGAAGTCGGGGGTCTTGAGGTCGGTGGTGCAGGGCGAGTGGTCGGAGACGATGCAGTCGATCGTGCCGTCCGCGAGCCCCGCCCACAGCGCGTCCTGGTTCTCGGCCTCGCGGATCGGCGGGCAGCACTTGAACTCGGTGGCCCCGTCCGGGACCTCCTCGGCCGTGAGGGTGAGGAAGTGCGGGCAGGACTCGACGGTGACGCGTACGCCGTCACGCTTGGCGGCGGCGATGAGCGGCAGCGCGTCCGAGGACGACAGGTGCAGTACGTGGACGCGGGCGCCGAGGCGCTTGGCGTGCGCGATCAGGCCCTCGATCGCGGTGTTCTCGGCGTCGCGCGGCCGGGAGGCGAGGAAGTCGGCGTACGCCGGACCGCTCTTCTGCGGGGCGGTCTCCAGGTGGTGCGGGTCCTCGGCGTGGACGATCAGCTGGCCGCCGAAGCCGGTGATCTCGGCCATCGACCGGGCGAGCTGCTCCTGGTCGAGCTCCGGGAACTCCTCCACGCCCGAGGGCGAGAGGAAGCACTTGAAGCCGAAGACTCCGGCGTCGTACAGCGGCCGCAGGTCCTTCACGTTGGAGGGGATCGCTCCGCCCCAGAAGCCGACGTCGATGTGTGCCTTGCTGCGGGCGACGTCCTGCTTGGTGCGCAGGTTCTCGACCGTGGTGGTGGGCGGGAGGGAGTTGAGCGGCATGTCGAGGAGCGTGGTGATGCCGCCGGCCGCCGCCGCGCGGGTGGCGGTCCAGAATCCCTCCCACTCGGTGCGGCCCGGGTCGTTGACATGGACGTGGGTGTCGACGAGGCCGGGGAGCAGGACGTCGTCCCCGAAGTCCTCCAGCCGGGCCCCGGCCGGCACCTCGGCGTCGTGCGGCAGCACAGCCGCGATCTTCCCGTCGGCGACGGCCACCGATGCGGCGCGCGTCCCCTCGGGGGTGATGACGCGCGTCGAGCGCAGTACCAGGTCCACGTCGGACACCCTGCCCCTCACTTCCGTAGAGAAATTCAGTCCCGAGACATTCAACGCCGTGACATTTCAACGAACTGTTGAAGGAGTCTTCACTTCGGGGTCGGGTCCGTCAAGACCCCCTCACCCCCTGAGACCTCTGTGACCTGCGCGGGGATCATGCCGCGGGCCGTCCCGCGCCGGGGCTCCCGACGACTCCGCGCACGTCACCCCCCACGCTCAGAGGTTTCCACAAAGTGGAAGTGGAATTTCGCGTGGCAGAACGTAGCTATCCACAGGCGGAGCGTCAAGAGATCCTTCGAGGTGACGGCAGACACAGGGACAAACACCCTCTGACCGGCGAGGACGTCTTGACGAGGACCGTGTGCTCCGGGCAGGCGACGGGTAGGCTGCTGCCTTGCCCATCCGCCTCGAAAGGACCGTTGACGTGCCGTCGTCCAACGCCACCACCGACGCTTCCAAGCCCGCTGCGCCCACCGGTGGTGTCCAGTCCCTTGAGCGCGCCTTCGACCTGCTGGAGCGGATGGCCGACGCGGGCGGCGAGGTCGGACTCAGCGAGCTCTCCGCCAGCAGCGGCCTTCCGCTGCCCACCATCCACCGCCTGATGCGCACGCTCGTCGCCTGCGGTTACGTACGTCAGCAGACGAACCGCCGCTACTCGCTGGGCCCGCGCCTGATCCGTCTCGGCGAGAGCGCGTCCCGGTTGCTCGGCACCTGGGCCCGCCCCTACCTCGCGCGCCTGGTCGAGGAGACCGGCGAGACCGCGAACATGGCGCTGCTCGACGGCGACGAGATCGTGTACGTCGCCCAGGTGCCCTCCAAGCACTCGATGCGGATGTTCACCGAGGTGGGCCGCCGGGTGCTCCCGCACTCCACGGGCGTCGGCAAGGCCCTCCTCGCGCACACCCCGCCGGAGGAGGTGCGCGCGCTGCTCGCCCGCACGGGCATGCCGACCGCCACCGAGAAGACGATCACCACCCCGGACGGCTTCCTGGAGGCCCTGGAGCAGGTCCGCCGGGCCGGTTACGCCGTGGACGACGGCGAGCAGGAGATCGGCGTCCGCTGCCTGGCGGTACCGGTCCCCAACTCCCCCACCGCCGCGGCCATCTCCATCTCGGGTCCGGCGGGCCGGGTGACGGAGGCGGCGACCGAGAAGATCGTCCCGGTGCTCCAGGAAGTCGCCGAGGACCTCTCGGCCGCGCTCGCCAGCAACGGCGCCCAGGGCTGACCCCGCCCGAGGCCGCGAGCCGGACCACGGGCCGGGCCCGCGGGCCTGCCCCGGGCCGGGCCCCGCAGATCAGGCCGGGGGCCGGGCCCGGACGCGGCCGTCCGCCATCGCCACCACCGCGTCCATCCGCTCCAGGTGCGCGCGGTCGTGCGTGACCAGCACCGTCGCCGTACCGCGCTCGCGCGTCAGCGCGACCAGCAGGTCGAGTACGGCCGCGCCCCGCTCGTGGTCGAGCGCGCTGGTCGGCTCGTCGACCAGCAGGACCGCCGGTGCGTTCATCAGGGCGCGGGCGATGTTCACCCGCTGGCGCTGACCGCCGGACAGCTGGTGCGGGCGGCGGTCGGCCCGGTCCGTGAGGCCCACCGCGTCCAGCAGCTCCCGGGCCCGGTCACGGGCCCGGCGCGGCGGGCGTCCCGACAGGTGGGCCATCACCTGGAGCTGTTCGGCCGAGGTGAGGGACGGCAGCAGGTTCGGCTGCTGGAAGACGATGCCGATGCGCGTGCGCCGCAGCTCCGCCTTCTCTGCCCGGCTCAGGGGGCCCGTGTCCGTACCGTCGACGATCACCCTTCCGCGGTCCGGGGAGACCAGCGTCGCGGCGACCGCGAGCAGGCTGGACTTGCCGGAGCCCGACGGGCCGACGACGGCCGTGAGCGAGCCCGCGGCGACGTCGAGGCCGACGTCGTCGAGCGCGGTCAGGCGGGAGTCGCCGTCGGGGTAGGTGAGGGTCACCTCCGTGAGGGAGAGGGTCATCGGGCGCTCCCGAGGGCTACGAGGGGATCCACGGCGGTGATGCGCCGGACGGAGAGGGCGGCGCCGGCCACGCCGAGGGCCGCTATGACGGCGGCGGGGACGAGCAGCGTCGCCGGTTCGAGTACGAACGGGACCTCGCCGCCGGCGACGGCGCCGCCGATCAGGGTGGCGAGTGCGGTGCCCAGGGCCGTACCGGCGCAGAGCAGCAGGACGGCCTGGCCGAGCGCGTCGCGCAGCAGGCAGGGCGTGGAGGCGCCGAGCGCCTTGAGGACCGCGATGTCGCCGCTGCGTTGGATCGTCCAGACCGTGAAGAAGGCACCGACGACGAGCGCCGAGATGACGAAGAGGAAGCCGCGCATCAGCTGGAGCGACCCGTTCTCCGCCCGGTAGGAGGCAAGGGCGCTCAGGGATCCGTCGAGGGTGCGGGTCACGGTGCCCGCGGCCCTGTCGCCCGCCTCGAGGTCCGCGCCCCCGCCGGTGGTCAGGACGACGACCGTGGCCTGCCGCCGGCCGGGGGCGCCGCTGTGGCCGAGCCGCTGCCAGTCGTCGAGCGCGATCCACATCACGGGCGTGTGGCTGTACGAGGCCTCGCCCCCGACCGCGGCGACGGTCACCTCCACGCCGGCGATCCGCACCGTGTCGCCGGGCCCGGCGGCCAGGTCCTCGGCCGCCGGGGCGGACAGCACGGCCCGGCCGGTCCCCAGGCCCTTCGCCGGGGCGAGCCCCGAGTCCGGCTCGACGCCGAACGCCGACACCGCGGCCGTCCTGTCGCCCGCGCTCGCGTTGGCCGTACGGATGCCCAGCGGCTGCGCACCGGTGACGCCGGGCTGCCGGGCCCACCTCTGCCAGGCCGTCCGCGTCACCAAGGAACTGGTGAACGACACCTCCTGCCCCTCGGGCGGCCGGCCGAAGGCCAGCCGGTCGGCCGGCAGCGAGGTGATGGCCGAGGTGTTGTCCCGGGCCAGCCCGGCGGTGAGGCCGGACAGCAGCCCCACGAGCAGCGTGATCAGCACCACGACCGTGCCCATGAGCGCGAACCGGCCCTTGGCGAACCGGAGGTCTCTCCATGCAACGAACATGGTTCCCAGCCTGGTCGCGGGGACGGGCGAAAACATCGCGCCACGGTTCGCCACGACATCAATCTTTTGATGGACGAGGCGGCGGCGCCCGAGCCCTACGCTGGAAAAGCCATGGATCCCCGCTCCTCCCCCTCCTCCTCCACTCCTCCCGCTCCCGTGCTGCGCGCGCTGCGCCTGTGCCTGCACGCACTGCTCGCGGGGCTCCTCGCGCTCGCCGCCGTGAAGGCCGTCGCCGGCGACGCCCCGCACGCGACCGCGGTGGTCGTCGCGGCCGTCACGACGGCCGTCGTCTACGCCCTCGGGGCCCTGAGCCCCGCCGTCGACCGCTCGCCCCGGGCCGCCGCCGCATGGCTCGGCGCACTGGGCGTCGCCTGGCTGATACTGCTGGCCCTGTCCCCCGACGGCCTGTGGACGGCGTTCCCCCTCTACTTCCTCCAGCTGCGCCTGCTGCCGGCGCGCTGGGGCCTGGCCGCCGTCGCCGCGACGGCCGCCACCGCCATCGCCGGTTTCGTCCTGCACGGGCAGGCGGTGACGCCGGGCACCTTCATCGGGCCGCTGCTCGGCGCCGCCGTGGCCGTGGCGACGGTCCTCGGCCACCAGGCGCTGCACCGGGAGAGCGAGCGGCGCCGCGAGCTCATCGAGGAGCTGATCGCGACCCGCGAGGAGCTCGCCGCCGCCGAGCGGACGGCCGGCACCCTGGCCGAGCGCGAGCGGCTGGCCCGCGAGATCCACGACACGCTCGCCCAGGGCCTGTCCAGCATCCAGCTGCTGCTGCGCGCCGCCGAACGCACACTGCCCGACGGCGATCCGGCCGCCGTCCACGTCCGGCGGGCGCGGGAGGCGGCGCAGGACAATCTCGCCGAGGCGCGCCGTTTCGTACGGGCACTGACCCCGCCCGGCCTGGAGCACGGCTCGCTGACCGCCGCCCTGGAGCGGCTGTGCGCGGCGACCGTGGGGCCCGCCGTGCGGTTCGGCGTGAGCGGTACGCCCGTGGAGCTGCCCACTCCGTACGAGGTGGCGCTGCTCCGCGTCGCCCAGTCCGCGCTCGCCAACACGGTCCGGCACGCGGGCGCGGCCCGCGCCGGGGTCACGCTCAGCTTCATGGACACCTCGGTGGCGCTGGACGTCGTGGACGACGGCTCCGGCTTCGACCCCACGGCGCCCCGCGCGCGGACGGGCGGCGGTTTCGGCCTGCCCGCGATGCGCTCACGGGCCCGCTCGCTCGGCGGCACGCTGAGCGTCGAGTCGGCGCCGGGACAGGGCACGGCCGTCGCGATCACCCTCCCCCTGCCCGCCGGGGACACCGCATGACCACCTCCGAGGTTCCCGGCGCCCCCGTGCGGCTGCTGCTCGCCGACGACCACCCCGTCGTACGGGCGGGCCTGCGGGCCGTACTCGACACCGAGGAGGACTTCGTGGTCGTCGCGGAGGCGGCGACCGCGGAGCGGGCGGTGGAGCTCGCCGCGGCCGAGGAGATCGACGTCGTACTGATGGACCTCCAGTTCGGGCCGGGCAGGATGCACGGCTGCGAGGCCACCGCCGCGATCACGGCGCGGCCCGGCGCGCCCCGGGTCCTCGTCCTGACGACGTACGACACGGACGCCGACATCCTGGCGGCGGTGGAGGCGGGCGCGAGCGGCTATCTGCTCAAGGACGCCCCGCCCCAGGAGCTGTCGGGCGCGGTCCGTACGGCGGCGGCCGGGCAGTCGGCACTGGCACCGGCCGTGGCGCACCGGCTGATGGACCGGATGCGGACCCCCGCGCAGGCGCTGACGCGGCGCGAACTGGAGGTGCTCCAGCTGGTCGGGGACGGCCTGTCCAACCTGCAGATCAGCAAGGAGCTCTTCCTGAGCCAGGCGACCGTCAAGTCCCATCTGGTGCACATCTACGCCAAGTTGGGCGTGGACTCGCGGACGTCCGCGGTGGCGGCGGCGACGGCCCGCCGGCTGATCCGGCGGTGACACGGGGCCGGCGGCGCATCGGCACGGCCGACGCGCGGGCGCGGGGCGGCACGGTGCGCGCCGCCGACGTCGTGGAGGGGACGCCGGCGTGAAGCCGTGAAGGGGCGGAGGGGCGGACCGGGAACCCGGTCCGCCCCTCCGCCCCCCGCGCCTTCGTACCGTTTCGTACCGTCAGTCGCGCCCGAAGAGCTCGACCGCGTCACGCACCTGCGCCATCGCCCCGGCCAGTACGCCGACCGACCCGACCGACGCCGCGACCAGCAGCAGCGAACGCCGCAGCCGCATGACCTCGGGTGCGCCGCCGAGCGCCATGGCGTGCAGTGACGCCAGTTCGTCCTCCGCGACTCCCCGGTCGGGCAGTTCGGCGGGGTGGGCGGCGAGTTCGCGGCGGAGCCGCGAGACGGCGGCACGCAGCTCCGTCACTCGCGGGTCCGCGCCGTTGCCGGTCGCACGCCGGTGTTCCACACTTCTCAGCACAGTTCTCCCCCTCGCACAGTGATGTGCAGGTCTTGCCAGCGGTTCAGCCCGTACGCCGCTGGTCGGACGGCGTACCCAAGAGCCGGGGGTCAGTTAACGACAATCGGAGGGCTGTCCGCCACTTGGCGGCCGGCCTCAGCTTTCCGGTGAGGAGGCGACGGCGTTGCGCCAGACGGTCAGGTCCAGGGTCATGTAGTCACTGGGCGAATCCTCGGCCGAGAACCCCTGGACCGTGACCAGGCCCATGTGTCCCGTGCCGGTGGTGACACACACCTGCCGTCCCTTCGAGAGCTTGTCCACGTAGATCGTCCCGGTGAACCGGGTGTCCGCGCGGCAGGCGGCGAGCGACCCCTCCTGCCCGGGATCGAGCAGCACCAGGGTTCCGCCCTCGCTCTCCGCGTCGAGGTACCCGCCCGTGTCGTAGGAGAGTTCGTACGTCCCGTCCTCGCCCTTCTGCGGCCGGACGTCGTCCTCCCCGAGCGTCAGGTGGTAGCCGGCGGTGAGGTTGATGCCCTTGTAGTCGGCCGGGTCGGGGTCGGGCTTGGGCTCCGGCTTCGGGTCGGCCTCCGTCCGGCCGGTCTCCTTCGGGTCGGCCTCCTTCGGGCCGGCGTTCTCGTTCCCGTCGCTCGTCTGCTCGCCCTGGGACGAGCCGTTGCCCTGCACCTGCTTCCCGTCGTCCTTGAGCAGGACGTACGCCGTGCCGCCACCCGCGATCCCGAAGACCAGCGCGGCGGCGAGAGCGACGAGCGGGCCCCGTCGGGCCGGAGGCTTCTGCGGCGCGGGGTGGCCGGGGTGGCCGGGATACGTCGGGGCCGGCGTCGGCGTCCGGGCCGGGGCGTAGGCGTGGGGGTGGGCCGGAGCCGGTGTGCTGTACGGAGGGGGCGGCGGGGTCCGGTGCGGCGAGGCCGGGCCGAAGCCCGGGGGCGGGGTGGCCTGGGAGACGGGCGTGGTGGGCGAATAGGCCGCGGGCGGGGCGGCGGCCGGGGGCGGCGGGGTCTGGACCGGGGCGGGGGCGGCCGCGCGTACCGTGATGTCGGCGGCGACCGGGCTCGGCAGCCAGTCCTCGGGGCGGCGCAGCACCGTCTCCGCGTTGGCGGACTGGCAGATCCCGATGATCTCGGCGATCGACGGCCTGGCCCCGGGGTCCTTGGCCAGGCAGCGGGTGACCAGTTCCCGCAGCCGCTCCGGGACGCCGGTGAGGTCGGGCTCCTCGTGGACGATCCGGTAGAGCACCCCGTGCGAGGTGCCCTCGCCGAAGGCCGGGGTCCCCGTCGCCGCGTACGCCGCGACCTGCCCGAGCGCGAAGATGTCGGTGGCCGGGGTCACCTTCTTCCCGGCGGCCTGCTCCGGGGCCATGAACGACGGGGTGCCGATGGTGACTCCGGACCCGGTGAGCGAGGTGGCGTCGGCGGCGTACGCGATGCCGAAGTCGATGACGCGGGGGCCGTCGGCGGCGAGCAGCACGTTGGACGGCTTGAGGTCGCGGTGCACGATGCCCGCGCCGTGGATGACGTGCAGGGCCTCCGCCATGCCGGCGATCAGCAGCAGCACCGCCTCGACGGGCAGCGCCCCGTGCGCGACGACCGCGTCGGCGAGCGAGGGGCCCGGCACGTAGGCGGTGGCCAGCCAGGGCTGCGCGCCGTCGGTGTCGGCGTCGATGACGGGCGCGGTGAACAGGCCCTGCACGCGCTGCGCGGACTGCACTTCCTGGGCGAACCGGCGGCGGAACTCGGCGTCCTCGCCGAATTCGGGGCGGATCACCTTGATGGCGACGGGCCGTCCGCCGGGCGTGTACGAGAGGTACACCTTGCCCATGCCGCCCGCGCCGAGCTTGGCGGCCAGCCGGTACCCGGCGATGGTCGTCGGATCGTCTCCCGCGAGAGGCTGGAACACCTGGGAGGCACTGCCCCGGTCCAGCTGCTGACCACTCATCAACTCATGTCTCCCACGCTGAACGCCGATACGGAACGGAACACTATCCAAGGAGGAGCCGCCGGTGCCCACCCCGATGAGGTATGCAGAACCCATGGCACATACACGGGATGACGGGGCTCCGGGGATCGCGGGGCTGCTGCTGGCCGCGGGCGGCGGGCGGCGGCTCGGCGGACGGCCGAAGGCGCTGCTGGAGCACCGGGGGCGGCCGCTGGTCGAGCACGCGGTACAGGTGCTGCGCGAGGGCGGCTGCGGTCCGGTGCACGTGGTGCTGGGCGCGGCGGCCGAGGAGGTGCGGGCCCGCGCCGACCTGAGCGGGTGCGTACTGGTCGACAACCCCCGCTGGGACGAGGGGATGGGCTCGTCGCTGCGGGCCGGTCTGGCGTCCCTGGCCGGTACGGGGGCTTCGGCCGCGCTCGTCTCCCTGGTCGACCAGCCGGGGATCGGCGCGGCGGCGGTGGGCCGGGTGGTGGCGGCGTACCGCTCCCCTTCGAGCCTGGTGGCGGCGGCGTACGGCGGCAGGCGCGGGCATCCGGTGCTCTTCGGCGCCGAGCGGTGGGCGGACATCCGGACGACTGCGGTGGGCGACCGGGGGGCACGCGCCTATCTGAAGCAGCACGAGGACGCCGTCGCGCTCGTCGAGTGCGGGGATGTGGCCGCGGCGTACGACATCGACACCGTGGAGGACTTGATCCACTTGGAGTGACCGGGGTGGCACCCAGAGACAGTTTCTGTCGACTCGGAGAATCTCGACGTCAACAGACCGTTGAACTTCCACCATGAGGAAACTACTATCCACACGTCAGAAGCGCCCTGTACCACCGACGGCGCCCGCGACCGTATCCCGGAGCCATGGCACTCTGTGCCGTTCGCAGGCGACCCGGCGGCCGTCAGGCGTCGCCCGCCTAAGGAGTGACAGCTCATGTCCGCACCAGCGCCGTCCCCGCTGGCCATCGTCGATGCCGAGCCCCTGCCGAGGCAGGACGAGGTCCTGACCGACGCGGCCCTCGCCTTCGTGGCCGAGCTGCACCGGCTGTTCACGCCGCGCCGTGACGAGCTCCTCGCCCGCCGCGCCGAGCGCCGTGCCGAGATCGCCCGCACCTCCACGCTGGACTTCCTCCCGGACACCGCACAGGTCCGTGAGGGCGACTGGAAGGTCGCGCCGGCCCCGGCCGCGCTCAACGACCGCCGCGTGGAGATCACCGGTCCGACCGACCGCAAGATGACCATCAACGCCCTGAACTCGGGCGCGAAGGTCTGGCTCGCCGACTTCGAGGACGCGTCCGCCCCCACGTGGGAGAACGTCGTCCTCGGCCAGCGCAACCTGATCGACGCGTACGCGCGCCGGATCGACTTCACCGACCCCAAGTCCGGCAAGTCGTACGCCCTGAAGGCGGACGAGGAGCTGGCGACCGTCGTGATGCGGCCCCGCGGCTGGCACCTCGACGAGCGCCACCTGCGCTTCGACGGCCGTCCGGTGCCGGGCGCCCTCGTCGACTTCGGCCTGTACTTCTTCCACAACGCCAAGAAGCTCATCGAGCTCGGCAAGGGCCCGTACTTCTACCTGCCGAAGACCGAGTCGCACCTCGAGGCCCGCCTGTGGAACGAGATCTTCGTCTTCGCGCAGGACTACGTCGGGATCCCGCAGGGCACCGTCCGCGCGACCGTCCTGATCGAGACGATCACGGCGGCGTACGAGATGGAGGAGATCCTCTACGAGCTGCGCGACCACGCGGCCGGGCTCAACGCGGGCCGCTGGGACTACCTCTTCTCCATCGTCAAGAACTTCCGTGACGGCGGGGCGAAGTTCGTCCTCCCGGACCGCAACGCCGTGACGATGACGGCCCCGTTCATGCGGGCGTACACCGAGCTGCTCGTCCGCACGTGCCACAAGCGCGGCGCGCACGCGATCGGCGGCATGGCGGCCTTCATCCCGTCCCGCAAGGACGCCGAGGTCAACAAGGTCGCCTTCGAGAAGGTCAAGGCCGACAAGGACCGCGAGGCCGCCGACGGCTTCGACGGCTCGTGGGTCGCCCACCCGGACCTGGTGCCGATCGCCATGGCGTCCTTCGACGCGGTCCTGGGCGACAGGCCCCACCAGAAGGAGAAGCTGCGCGAGGACGTCTCGGTGGCGCCCGGCGACCTGATCGCCATCGACTCGCTGGACGCGGCCCCCACGTACGAGGGCCTGCGCAACGCCGTTCAGGTCGGCATCCGCTACATCGAGGCGTGGCTGCGCGGTCTGGGCGCCGTCGCGATCTTCAACCTGATGGAGGACGCGGCGACGGCCGAGATCTCCCGCTCGCAGATCTGGCAGTGGATCAACGCGGGTGTCGTCTTCGAGAACGGCCGGAAGGCCACCCCGGAGCTGGCCCGCGAGATCGCCGCCGAGGAGCTCGCCGCGATCCGCGCCGAGACCGGCGAGGAGGCGTTCGCGGCCGGCCGGTGGCAGCAGGCGCACGACCTGCTGCTGACGGTCTCGCTCGACGAGGACTACGCGGACTTCCTCACGCTGCCCGCGTACGAGCAGCTGCGCGGCTGACCCTCCCCGCGCCTCCCGCTCTCCACGCACACCGCTCTCCGCCCCCGGTACCGCACAGCACCGGGGGCGGAGCCGTGCCGCTCCCCGGTGGCGCCGGTCAGCGCGTCACCACCGTCCGCTGCGCCGAGAAGTCGCCCCACTTGCCGTCCGGGAGCTTCGCGCGGAGCTTGATGCTGTAGCGGGTGCCGGGCGGCTCGCCGACCGTGAAGCGGTACGTCGCCGTGCCCTTCGGCGGGACCGCGCCCCAGACGATCGTCGTGGCGAGCCTGCCGTTGAGGAACAGCTGGTGCTCGCGCACCTCGCCGCCGCCCCCCGTACGCGGCGGTGTCCAGCTGAGGTCGACGGCGCGTACGCCCGCCTTCGTGCGGGTGGCCGTCGCCTTCAGGGCGGTGGGCGCGGTGGACGGGCCGTCCCCGCGCCCCGGAGCGGTCGTCAGGTCGAGGGCGTTGCTGTCCCCCGACGAGTTCTCGGCGGCGTCCCGCGCCCGGACGGTGAAGGTGTAGACGGTGCCGGGCCGCAGACCGGTGACCCGGGCCGTGGTGGCGGTCCCCCGCACGCTGTGGACGCGGGAGTCCTCCTGGTAGATGTCGTACGAGATGACGGCCGTGTCGTCGGCGGCCCGCCCCCAGGACAGGCGCACCGCGCCGGTCCCCTCGGCCCGGCCGCGCAGCCTCGCGGGCGCGGACGGCGCCTTCCGGTCGTCCGGCGTGGGGGCCGGGGTCGTGACGGGGACGGCCCTGCCGGGGGCCGACAGGTTGCCGGCGGCGTCGCGGGCGCGGACGGTGAAGGTGTAGGCGGTCGAGGGGGTCAGGCGGTCGATGTCGGTCATGCGGCGCGCGCCCGGCACGGTCTTGACCTTGGCGCCCTTCTCGTACACCTCGTAACCGGTGACCGCCCTGTCGTCCGTCGACCGCTCCCACATCACGTGGACCGACGTCGCGCTGCCCGCGCGGGCCGTCACGCCGTCCGGCCTGGAGGGGCTCTCGGTGTCCCGGCCCGGTCCGGTCGCGGTACAGGCGGTCGCCGACAGCAGGAGCAGGGCAGAGCAGGCCAACACGGCGCATACGGTGGGGCGTCGCACGGTCGGACCCTTCGTTCGAGAGCAATGGTCCAGACCTGTATGCCACGGAGGGCGCCGCCCGGCAAGAGTGCGCGCGCGGTCCGCCACTAGGCTGACGCCCCGGAACGGACCGGATCATGGAACAGGGGGCCGCCGCATGGCGATCACGTACAGAATGTCCGACCCCCGCAGCCAGACTGCGCGCGGCCGCGACACCTCGCTCGGCGTCGAACCCGGCACCCCGGTCATGGTCGTCGCCGAGGACGGTACGCCGCAGGGGCCGCGCCCCGTGGCGTACCTGCTGCGCAACACCTCCGGCGGGCCGAACGCGTACCTCCCGGGCGCCCGGGAGATCCTCCTGTTCGGCGACGACCGGGGCAGCGAGGCCCTCGCCTCGGTGACGACGGAACGCGGCACGGGCTTCGGGTTCGGCGGCCCGCGCTTCGCCTACCGGGTGCTGGCCCCGGACGGCGCGCCGATCGGCCGCATCTGCCTGCGGCGGGGGCGGATCTTCCGGATCGGCCGGTCGCACTGGACCGTGGAGCAGGAGGGCGCGCCCCCGGTGCGCGGCTCGGCCGGCCGCCTGATGTGGTGGGCGCTGTGGTGGACGGTACTGCTGCCCCTCAACCTCGTACTGGTCGTCGCCGCCTTCACCGGCATGGGGCAGGACCCGGTCGCCACCCCGCGCCGCATCGTCTGGCGGGACGGCGCGGGCCGGGCGGTGATGTCCTACCGGGGGCTGGCGGGCGACTACCGCGTCCTCCAGGACCACTGGGACCCCAGGCTCGTGGCCTCCCTGGTGGCGATCCACCAGACGTACGTCTCGATCGCCGCCAGCGACAGTACGGACTGGTACCACCGGTAGGCAGAATCGTTTCGCCGGACCGTTCCGCCCGGTCGTCCCGTCCGCCGGCCGGCGGACGGCGGACGGCGAAGACGCCCGGGGGTCAGCTGGTCAGGAATTCGGTGACCTCCTGGGCGAACGGGCGGGGCTGTTCCTCGTGGATGCTGCGACCGGCCGGGATCGTGATCAGCCGGCAGTCGGGGATGAGCGCGGCCATGTCCGGCATCCGGTCCTGGGGCACGGAGCTGTCGGGACCGCCCGTGATGATCAGGGTCGGCGCGACGATCTCGCCGAGGCCGTCGAGCCAGTCCGGGTCGGGGTCGGCGAGCTGGCGCGTGACGGCCGGCACGACGGGCCAGTCGTAGTCCAGCGGCTCGTCGGGTCGCGCGTCCCGCACCGTCGCACCGCCGGGGAACGGCGGCGGGGTCTCCTCCAGGACGAGCCGCTCCACCCGGTCCGCGTGCTCCTGGGCCAGCAGGTGGGCGACGACACCGCCCATGCCGTGGCCGACCAGGCCGACCCGGTCCAGCTCCAGCTCGTCGAGGAAACCCAGTACGTCGTCCCGCATCAGCTCGACCGCGTACTCGTCGGGCCAGTCGCTCTCGCCGTGCCCGCGCAGGTCGATCGCGTAGACCCGCCATTCCTCGCCGAGCGCCTGCCCGGCCTCTTCCCAGCTCGCCGCCGAAGCGCCCAGTCCGTGCAGCAGCACGACCGGCGCTCCGTACGCATCGCCCCAGGTCCGATAGGCCAGGCGTACGTCGCCGACATCCACTACAGAGTGCTCACCCATGCCCCCGACGCTACAGGCCGGGACGGGGGGCGCCGACCGCGGCCGCTCCCTGCAGGCGGGCGGGCCGGCCCACACGAGCGTGAGCAGCGCGCTGTTCGCCGGCGACGGCCCGCAGCAGCACCTGTTCGCCGCGCCCCCACGGTCGCGGCGGCGTGCCAGCCGTACGGCGGGTCCGTGCTGCTCGGTGCGGTGACGCCGGCAGTGGCCCGAGTGCGGCGGGCCGCAGACCTTCGTCGTCGACCGGCTGCCGGCCACCGGACTTCCCGCGGCGGACCACGGATCGCCGCCCGCGTACCTGGCCGCCGAAGTGGCCGCCGACGGGTGGCTGACCGTGTCTCCGGTGACCCCGGCGGCCCCCGTACCCCCCGTACCCCCTGCGGGGAGTACGGACTGGGCGTCCTGACCGGGGTGGCGCGCTCCCCGCGCGGGCAGGCCTGCGCGTGCTTCGACGGAGCCGCCCGGCCCGCCGTGGGCCACCGCATGCGGCCTGCACGGCTGCCGGGGCAGCGGTCTCGCCGACCGGGGCGACGGCGTGCGGCGCGTACGGCACCGGGAAGTGCCGTACGCGCCGCACGCCGTCGTATCAGTGGCCGGTGGCCGGTGATCAGGGGGCGGTGATCAGTGGGCGGCCGCCGGGATCTGGTCCGGGATCTCCGGCTGGGTGACGCTCTCGTCCTCGGCGCCCTTCCTGCCGAAGTGGTTGAAGGCCAGGTTGAGGAGGATGGCCACCACGCACCCGGTGCTGATGCCCGAGTCGAGCACCACCAGCAGGTCCTCGGGGAAGGCGTGGTAGAACGTCGGCGCCGCGATCGGGATCAGGCCGATGCCGAGGGCGGCGGCGACGATCAGGGCGTTCTCGCCCTTCTCCAGCGCGGCCGTGGCGAGGGTCTGGATGCCGCTGGCCGCGACCGTACCGAAGAGGACGATGCCCGCGCCGCCGAGTACCGGCAGCGGTACGAGCGCGATCACGGAGGCCAGGACCGGGCACAGGCCGAGCAGGATCAGGATGCCGCCGCCGGCGGCGACGACGAAGCGGCTGCGGACCTTCGTCATGGCGACCAGGCCGATGTTCTGTGCGAAGGCGCTGCACATGAAGCCGTTGAACAGCGGGCTGATCGCGCTGCCCAGGGTGTCGGCGCGCAGGCCGCCCTCGACGGTCTTCTCGTCGGCCGGGCGGCCGACGATCTTGCCGAGGGCGAGCATGTCGGCGGTCGACTCGGTCATGCACACCAGCATCACGATGCACATGGAGATGATGGCGGCGATCTCGAACTGCGGGCCGCCGAAGTAGAACGGGGTCGGGAAGCCGACGAGGCCGGCGCTCTTGATGGCGCTGAAGTCGGTGATGCCCACCGGTATGGCGATGAGGGTGCCGACGACGAGACCGAGCAGGATCGCGATCTGCTGGAGGAAGCCGCGCAGGAGTTTGCGCAGGGCCAGGACGATCACGAAGGTCAGGGCGGCCATGCCGATGTTGGTCATCGAACCGTAGTCGTCGGCCTGGGAGTTGCCGCCCTGCGACCAGTTGAAGGCGACGGGCAGCAGCGAGACACCGATCAGGGTGATGACGGTGCCGGTGACCACGGGCGGGAAGAAGCGCAGCAACTTGCAGAAGTACGGGGCGAGTACGAAGCCGAGGATGCCGGCCACGATGATCGCGCCGAAGATGACGGCGATGCCGTCGTGGCCCCGGTCCTTGCCGATGGCGACCATGGGGGTCACGCCGGCGAAGGACACGCCGTTGACGAAGGGGAGCTTCGCGCCGATCTTCCAGAACCCGAGGGTCTGGAGGAGGGTGGCGATGCCCGCGGTGAAGAGGCTGGCCCCCATGAGGAAGGCCGTCTCCTTGACGTCGAGGCCCACCGCGGGGCCGACGATCATGGGCGGGGCCACCACACCGGCGTACATCGCGGCCACGTGCTGGAGGCCGCTGGTGAACATCTTGACGGGCGGGAGCTTCTCGTCGACCGGGTGGATCGGGTCGGGGCCGGACAAGGATCCGGACTGGGGGTCGGATTCGGCGACTGCGTCTTTACGAAACCTGGGCTTGGCGGCCACGGCGGTTCCTCCGGTCGGTTACACGTCGGCGGGGACGTGGATGTCAGGGAGGTGGTGCGGAGCGGAGCGTTGAAGCAGGTGGTGCAGACGTGCATGACGCATGGGGGGTGTGGGGCTGTGGAGCTGTGGGGCCTTGGAGGGGGTGCGGGAGGAGACGGTCGCGGTGGCGCTTTCGTCACCGTCCCCGGGGGCGCGGACGCTTGGGCGCGCGCCCCCGGGCACAGCTGCCGTGGACCCCGCTCGGGTCCGCGGCCGGCGGCTGAGGGCCGTCCCCCTCAGCCGGACTTCCGGGGGGACTCTCAGCCCTGCGCGACGATCCGCGCGAGCCGCTGGGACTCGTCCCGCGTGGTGCGGGCGATGGCGTCCTCGTCCACCGTGGTCAGGTGGTTGTCCTCGACGACGGGCTTGCCGTCGACGAGCGACAGGGTGACCGGGGCCGCGGCGCCGAAGACGATCGCGGTGACCGGGTCGGCGATGGTGGAGTGGCCGAGTCCGTCGATCTTCCACATCACCAGGTCGGCGAGCTTGCCGGCCTCCAGCGAACCGATCTGGTCGCCGCGGCCGAGCACCTGGGCTCCGCCGTACGTGCCCAGACGCAGCGCCTGGCGGGCGTTGAGCGCCGCCTCGCGGTGCGCGCCGAGGCGGTTGATCAGCAGGGCGTTGCGCAGCTCGGTGTGCAGCTCGCCCGACTCGTTGGACGCCGTGCCGTCGACGCCGAGGCCGACCGGGACGCCGGCCTTCAGCATGTCGGGGACGCGGGCGATGCCGGCCGCGAGGCGGGCGTTGGAGGACGGGCAGTGGGCCACACCCGTGCCCGTACGGGCGAAGGCGGCGATGTCGGAGTCGTTCATGTGGACGCAGTGGGCCATCCACACGTCGCTGCCGAGCCAGCCGGTCGACTCGAAGTAGTCGGTCGGGCCCATGCCGAACAGTTCCTTGCAGAACCGCTCCTCCTCGACCGTCTCGCTGCCGTGCGTGTGCAGCCGCACGCCCAGGCGGCGGGCCAGCTCGGCGCCCTGCTTCATCAGCTCGGTGGAGACCGAGAACGGCGAGCAGGGAGCCACGGCCACCTGCGTCATCGCGTCGAAGGAGGCGTCGTGGTGCTTCTTGACGGTCTCCTCGGTCGCGGCCAGCGCGCCCTCGAGGGTCTCGACGGCGAAGTCCGGCGGCAGGCCGCCGTCCTTCTCGCTGCGGTCCATGGACCCGCGGGCGAGGGTGAAGCGCACGCCCATCTCGGAGGCGGCCCCGATGATGGCACCGGACAGGTCGCCCGAGCCCTTGGGGAAGACGTAGTGGTGGTCCATCGCGGTGGTGACGCCGCCGCGGGCCATCATCGCCAGCGAGCCCTGCGCGCCGGCCCTCGCCATGGGCTCGTCGATGCGCGCCCAGGTCGGGTACAGCGCCACGAGCCAGTTGAAGAGGTTGTGGTCGGTGGCCAGGCCGCGGGTCAGCCACTGGTAGAAGTGGTGGTGCGTGTTGACCAGACCGGGCGTGACCAGGTGCCCGGTGCCGTCGATGCGGCGTACCACGTTCTCCAGACCCTCGGGGGCCCGGCCGGCGCCGACCGACTCGATGCGGTTGCCGGCGACGACGACGTAGCCGGAGGCGTACTCGGTGTCGTTGGCGTCGACGGTGGCGATGGCACAGTTCTCGATGATGGTGCGCGCGGCTGCCGATGATGCTGCCATGGTGCGTCCTTCTTCGCTCGGTGTTGTGGGCACGGCAGGACCCTAGGAGGATTTGAGTGCCGCAGCCGCGTGGCTCCGGGTGCCGAGATGGTGAAAGAAGAGGTTGAGCAGGACCGCGACCAGGGCTCCGGCGCTGATTCCGGAGCCGAGCACGGTCTGTGCCCAGGCGGGGAAATCCACGTAGAAGGTGGGTGCGGCGAGCGGGATGATGCCCGCGCCGAGCGAGACCGCCACAAGGATGATGTTGGAGCTGTCGTCGAGTCCGGCCTCGGAGAGGGTACGGATGCCGCTGACCGCGATCGAGCCGAAGAGGACGATGCCCGCGCCGCCGAGTACCGGCATCGGGACGGTGGAGACGACCGCGCCGAGCACCGGGAAGGCGCCGAGGACCAGGAGTGCCCCGCCGGCGACGGCGACGACGTACCGGCTGCGCACCCTGGTGAGGGTGACGACTCCGACGTTCTGGGCGAAGGCGCTGGTCGGGAAGCCCCCGAAGACCGGGCCGACGAGCGTGGCGATGCCGTCGGTGCGCAGACCGCGGGTGATGGTCCTGCCGTTGGTCCTGCGTTCGCAGATCTCGCCGAGGGCGAGCATGCCGGCCGACGATTCGGTCATCAGCACCAGCATCACGATGCACAGCGAGAGGATCGCGGCGGGCTGGAACTCGGGGGCGCCGAAGGCGAAGGGCGTGGGCAGGGCCGCGACCGGCGCGGACTTCAGCGCGCTGAAGTCGGCCATACCGAACGGAATCGCGGCGAGGGTGCCCACCAGCATGCCCAGGAGGAGTGCGACCTGCTTGACGAAGCCCTTTCCGAAGCGCTGGATCAGCAGGATGACCATGAGCGTGAAGGCGGCGAGCGCGAGGTACTTCATGGCGCCGAAGTCGGCGGCGGTCTTGTCGCCGCCCTGCGCCCAGGTGACGGGCACGGGCATCAGCGTGACGCCGATGAGGGTGATGACGACGCCGGTGACCAGGGGCGGGAAGAAGCGGAGCAGCCGGCCGAAGAAGGGGCCGACGGTGAGGCAGAAGACTCCGGCGACCATCACCGCGCCGTAGATCGCGGGGAGCTGGTGCCCGGGGGCGGTGGTCTCCGCGATGGCGAGCATCGGGGCGATGCCGGCCGAGGACGCGGCGTTCACGAAGGGCAGCCGGTTGCCGGCGAAGCCGCCGATGCCGATGGTCTGCAGGATGGTGGCGAGACCGGCGATGAGCAGGCTCGCGGCGATCAGCCGGGTCATTCCCACGGCGTCCAGGCCGACGGCCTGGCCGATGATGAGCGGAGGGGTGACCACGCCCGCGTACATGGCGGCGATGTGCTGGAGCGCGGCGGGGACGAGCCGCGAAGTGGAGAGCTTTTCGTCCACCGGGTGGACCGTCGGTCCTGCCAGTGGGGCGGAACACGGGCCTTCTGCTGCTTCTGCCGGCTCCGTTGCAGGCTGTGCCATGGGATGTTCCCTCCGGTCCGGGGCGCCCCCGCCCTACTGCGGGCGGGCGGGGGCGTACCGGTCCCGCGTCAGAGGTTGGTCATGTCGACCGGGATCTTCGGCTCGACGCCGTCCCGCAGGATGGTGGCCTCGATGAGGCCGTAGGGACGGTCGGCGGCGAAGTAGACCTCGTTGTCGTTCTTCAGCCCGAAGGGCTCGAGGTCGACCAGGAAGTGGTGGTTGTTCGGCAGCGAGAAGCGGATCTCGTCGATCTCGCTCCGGCTGTTGATGACCCGCGAACCCATCTGGTAGAGGGTCTGCTGGAGCGAGAGGGAGTACGTCTCGGCGAAGGCCTGGAGGATGTGCTTCTTGGCCTGCTCGTACGACTTCTCCCAGTTGGGCATCCGGTCGTCGTCGCTGGTCCAGTTGTAGCGCCAGGCGGCGGAGACGTCGGTGCACAGGATGCGGTCGTACGCCTCCTTGAGCGTCGTGTACTTGTCCTTGACGTAGCCCCAGAACTCCGAGTTGGTGGAGTTCATGACCGTGAGGTCCTTGAGGCCGGAGATGATCTCCCACTTCTCACCGTCGAAGGTGATCTGCGTGGTGCGCAGCTCCTGGCCCTTGCGGACGAAGGAGTGGTTGACCTCGTCCGACCCGATGAACTTCGAGTTGTTGTCCGAGGTCGCGATGCGGTCCCAGGAGTACTCCTCGATCCGGATCCGGGCGCGCTGGATCGGCTCCTGCGACGTCACGAAGTGACGGGCGAGGTGGATGCCGAACTGCTCGGCGGACTCTATGCCGTACTCCTTGGCGAACGCGTACACCGTGTTCTTGGTGGTGTCCGTGGGCAGGACGTTCGCGTTGGAGCCGGAGTAGTGGACGTCGTCCATGTCGCCGGAGAGGGCGACGGAGACGTTCAGGTCCTTGATGTGGTGGGTGTCGCCGTCCCGCGTGATCCTGACGACGCGGTTCTCTGCTTTGCCGTACTGGTTCTGGCCGAGAATCGTGGGCATGTCGGTGCTAGCTCCCTCGGTATACGGAGTAGCCGAACGGGTTGAGCAGCAGCGGTACGTGGAAATGTTCGCCCGGTACGACGGCGAACGTGATCGCCACCTCCGGGAAGAACGCGCCGCTGTCCCTTACGCGGGGGGCGTCCTGCTGTGCCTCGGCTTGCTTCTTGGAACTGGGCTTGGTGGAGAAGTACGCCTCGGTCTCGAAGTCGAGGCGGACGTGGGTCGTGCCTTCCGGCAGGGCCGGCAGGTCCTTGCAGCGCCCGTCCGCGTCGGTCGCGGATCCGCCGAGCGCCACCCACTCGGCGTCACTGCCGCTGCGGGCGGTGAGCGAGACGGCGACGCCCTCGGCGGGGCGTCCGATGCTGGTGTCCAGGATGTGCGTGGACACCGAAGCAGTGGTCGCGGTGCTCATCAGTCTTCGTCCTCTTCGTGCTGTTCTACGAGACGGGTCAGCCGGATTCGGTTGATCTTCCCGAGTTCGGTGCGCACGATCTCACGCTCCGCCTCGGCGGTGTTGCCGATCCGGTTCCGCATCGCGTCACGCATCTGCTCACCGGTCGCACCGGTGGCGCAGATCAGAAAGACATGTCCGAACTTCTCCTGGTAGGCCAGGTTCAGTTCGAGCATCTCGGCCTTGAGCTCCTCGGACGCTCCGGCCATCCCCCGCTGCTCGCGGGAGGAGGTCGGGTCTCCGGGCTTGGGCCGGCCGATCGGCGGGTGGCCCGCCATCGCTTCGGCCAGATCTTCGGTGGTCAGTTCGGCCGTGGCGGCGTCACTGGCGAGGAAGAGGGCTTCCGCGGTGGCGTACGGGCGCTGGGCGAGCAGCTTGCTCCCCCACGCCGAGCTGGCGCACACCTCGTGGAGCGCGGCCAGGGCCTCGCTGTCCGCCGAGGTGTTGAACCGGGCGAGGCCCGGCGTCGAACCTGAAGTCACGGGAGCCTCCGTGGCCTTGTGCTGGACGGGCTGGGCATAGCTAACGCCTTCAAGAACAGCGCGTCAACACTTTGTTGAAATCTTGCGAACGCAAAAGCCGCCGTCCTGGTGTGCGGACGGCGGCCCCTGGAAATGATCGATCAAATATGCCCACTTACTGGACAGCCCGTTACTCACCCTTTGAGCCGTTCTCCCTGTTCAAGTAGTTGTAGACGGTGAAGCGGCTGACCCCCAGGGCGCTCGCCACCGTTTCCACGCCGTGCCGCACGGAGAAGGCGCCGCGCGCCTCCAGGACCCGTACGACCGACTGCTTCTCCTTGCGGTCGAGCTCGGCCAGCGGCATGCCGTGCCGGCGCTCCAGCGCGGCCAGGATGCGGTCGAGCGAGTCCGAGAGCTGCGGGAGCCGCACGGCGACGACGTCCCGGCCCTCCCAGGCCAGCACCACGTCGTCGGCCGCCGCCCGCTCCGGCGCCATCATCTCGCCGCCCATGGCGTCGACCAGGGGCTTGACCGCGGTGACCAGGGGGTGGTCGTCCGGCGCGCCGAGATCCGTCACTTCCCGCCCTCCCCGATCACGTTGACCTGCAACGAGACCCGGGTGGCCCCCGCGGCCAGCGACTCGCGCAGCAGCGCGTCCACCGCGGTCAGCACCGCGTCCGCGCCCCCCTCGGCGGTGTTCCCGAACGGGCCGACGTCCACGGCGTCCAGCTCGGCCCCCTGGATGACCTCGCGGGCCGCCAGCGCGTGCGCCGGCGCCTCGTCGAGGTCGAAGGGCTCGGTCGTGAACTCCACTCTCAATCGCACCATGCCCCCACGGTACTGGCGGGGGTCCGGGGCCCGTCAGCCGGTCACGAGGACCGCCGCCACCGGAGCGCGCGCCCCCCGGCCTGGACACCCCCTCTTGACAGGTCTCCGCACCACCATGCAACATTCCATCAGGCAGAAAATAACTTCCGCAATACGGAAGGAGCGCCGAAACCCTCATGGGCTACACGGACCAGCGCTTCGATGTGAACCTCTCGATCCTCTTCACGGAACTCCCGCTCCTGGAGCGCCCCGCGGCAGCCGCCGCGGCGGGCTTCAAGGCGGTCGAGCTGTGGTGGCCCTGGATCGAGACCCCCACCCCCGACCAGGCCGAGCTCGACGCCCTCAAGAAGGCGCTCGACGAGGCCGGCACCCAGCTGGTCGGCCTGAACTTCTACGCCGGGCAGCTGCCCGGCCCGGACCGCGGCGCGCTCTCCGTGCCCGGCGAGGAGTCGGACCGCTTCCGCGCCAACATCGACGTCGCGGCGGACTTCGCCGCCTCGGTGGGCTGCAAGGCCCTCAACGCGCTCTACGGCAACCGCGTGGAAGGCGTCGACCCGGACGTCCAGGACGAGCTCGCCCTGGAGAACCTGGTGGTGGCCGCCCGCGCCGCCGACCGGGTGGGCGCGATCCTCCTGATCGAGACCCTCAACAAGCCGGAGTCGCCGCTCTACCCGCTGGTGAGCGCACCGGCCGGCATCGCGGTCGTCGACAAGGTCAACGAGGCCACCGGACTCGGCAACGCCAAGTTCCTCCTGGACATCTACCACCTGTCGATGAACGGCGAGAACCTCCCCGACGTGATCGCGGAGTACGCCGGCAGGACCGGCCACGTGCAGATCGCCGACAACCCGGGCCGCGGCGCGCCGGGCACGGGCGACCTGCCGCTGGAAGAGCTGCTCGACCTGCTCAAGAACGCCGGTTACGACGGCTGGGTGGGCCTGGAGTACAAGCCCGGCGACCGCCCGAGCGCCGAAGCCTTCGGCTGGCTCTCCAACTGACCATTTTTACGCGTGCGCTGAAACGCGTGTGTTGAAAGAGGCACCCCTCATGAGCACTCTCCCCAAGATCGGCTTCATCGGACTCGGCATCATGGGCTCCCCCATGTCCGAGAACCTGCTGAAGGCGGGTTACGACGTCACCGGCTACACCCTTGAGCAGTCCAAGATCGACCGCCTCGTCGCCGCCGGCGGCAAGGGCGCGTCCTCGATCGCCGAGGCCGTCAAGGACGCCGACGTCATCATCACGATGGTGCCCGCCTCCCCGCAGGTCGAGGCGATCGCGTACGGCGAGGACGGCATCCTGGAGAACGCCAGGAAGGGCGCCCTCCTGATCGACATGTCCTCGATCACCCCGCAGACCTCCGTCGACCTGGGCAAGGCCGGCGCCGAGAAGGGCCTGCGCGTCCTGGACGCCCCGGTCTCCGGCGGCGAGGCCGGCGCGATCGAGGCCGTACTGTCGATCATGGTCGGCGGTTCGCAGGAGGACTTCGACGCGGCCAAGCCGGTGCTCGATGCGCTCGGCAAGACCATCGTCCTGTGCGGTCCGCACGGCTCCGGCCAGACGGTGAAGGCCGCCAACCAGCTGATCGTCGCGGTCAACATCCAGGCGTGCGCCGAGGCCGTGGTCTTCCTGGAGAAGTCCGGTGTCGACCTCGAAGCGGCCCTCGACGTCCTCAACGGCGGACTGGCCGGCTCGACCGTGCTGACCCGCAAGAAGGCCAACTTCCTCAACCGGGACTTCGCCCCCGGCTTCCGGATCGACCTGCACCACAAGGACATGGGCATCGTCACCGACGCCGCCCGCAATGTCGGTGCGGCGCTCCCCGTCGGCGCGGTCGTCGCCCAGCTGGTCGCCTCGCTGCGCGCCCAGGGCGACGGCGGCCTGGACCACTCCGCCCTGCTGCGCTCGGTCGAGCGCCTCTCCGGTCAGCCCGTCCAGAGCTGACCCCCTGAACTCCGGGCTGCGGCAGCGCTGACACCTGTCCTGTCGCGCCCAGGCGCTGCCGCCGCCCGGATCCCTCCTCGCGCCGGCCTCCGGCCGACCGTCCTCCTCAACTTCAACTTCAACAAACTGTTGACGTCGCGATCGGTGCGTACTTACGCTCCTCACGCCGCCAGCAGATCCCGCAGGAAGGTCCCCATGTCGAAGCGTGTGCTCACGACCGAGTCAGGCGCCCCGGTCGCCGACAACCAGAATTCCGCCGCCGCCGGTGTCGGTGGCCCGCTCCTCCTCCAGGACCAGCACCTGCTGGAGAAGCTGGCCCGGTTCAACCGTGAGCGCATCCCGGAGCGCGTCGTGCACGCCCGCGGTTCGGGTGCGTACGGCTACTTCGAGGTGACGGACGACGTCACCGGCTTCACCCGCGCCGACTTCCTCGGCGAGGTGGGCAAGCGGACCGAGACGTTCGTCCGCTTCTCCACCGTCGCCGACAACCTCGGTGGCGCGGACGCGGTCCGCGACCCGCGCGGCTTCGCGGTGAAGTTCTACACCGAAGAGGGCAACTACGACCTGGTCGGCAACAACACCCCGGTCTTCTTCCTCAACGACCCGGTGAAGTTCCCCGACTTCATCCACTCCCAGAAGCGCGACCCCTTCACGGGCAAGCAGGAGCCGGACAACGTCTGGGACTTCTGGGCGCACTCCCCGCAGTCCACCCACCAGATCACCTGGCTGATGGGCGACCGCGGCATCCCCGCCTCGTACCGCCACATGAACGGCTTCGGCTCGCACACCTACCAGTGGACGAACGCCGAGGGCGGGGCCTTCTTCGTCAAGTACCACTTCAAGACGAACCAGGGCATCCGCTGCCTGTCGTCCGAGCAGGCCGCCGAACTCGCCGGCCAGGACCCCAACTCGCACCAGACGGACCTGCTCCAGGCCATCGAGCGGGGCGTCAACCCGTCCTGGACGCTGTACGTCCAGATCATGCCGGCGGCGGAGGCGGCCGACTACCGCTTCAACCCGTTCGACGTGACGAAGGTCTGGCCCCACGCCGACTACCCGCTCCAGCGGGTCGGCCGTCTGGTCCTCGACCGGAACCCGGACAACGTCTTCGCCGAGGTCGAGCAGGCCGCGTTCTCCCCGAACAACTTCGTTCCGGGCATCGGCCCCTCGCCCGACAAGATGCTCCAGGGCCGGCTGTTCGCCTACGCGGACGCCCACCGCTACCGCCTCGGCGTCAACCACACCCAGCTGCCGGTCAACGCCCCGAAGGCGACCAAGGCCGACAACTACGGCCGGGACGGCGTCATGGCGACGCGCCAGGGCCTGCGCCACGACAAGAACTACGAGCCGAACTCCTACGCCGGTCCGGCCCAGACGAACCAGGCGCTCTCCGCCCCGCTCGCGGTGGCCGGCTGGACGGGCACGCACGCCAACGCCCAGCACGTCAAGGACGACGACTTCTTCCAGGCCGGTGAGCTCTACCGTCTGATGTCGGACGAGGAGAAGTCCCGCCTGATCGCGAACATCGCCGGCGGCCTCTCGCAGGTCAGCCGCGACGACGTGATCGAGAAGAACCTCGCGCACTTCCACGCCGCGGACGCGGAGTACGGCAAGCGCGTGGAGGAAGCGGTCCGCGCACTGCGCGACGAGTAACACCGAGACCGCGCGGAGGGTCTGACGGGAGGTCCGGCCCGCCGCGCAGTCCGTACCACCGGCCCGCATGAGGGGTGGCCGGTGTGACGGACGGAACGGGTGCCGCGGCGGCGAGCGAGCCAGTGCGGTGGTCAAGGCTCACGGAGTGTCCTCCTCGACCTGAGGGGAGGGCGCCCCGCGGCTCATCGCCACCCGCCGCGGGCCCCTTCCTTTCCCCTCTTCCTTCCCTCCTCCCGGAACTCCGCCCGGCGGCGCGAACGTCCTGTCGCGCCAGTCTCGTGCCGCCGGGCGGCATCAGCACCCCTGAAGGGCGGGGGTGGGTACGGACGGTCCCGTACCCACCCCCGCCCTTCATGCCTTCCCGGACCTCCGGCCGCCCCGGTACGCGCGTCTCCTTCTCCGCGGCCGGTCGCGTTGCGTCGGGAGCGGGAGCGTTCCTGCGGGTCAGCGGGTGGGGACCGCCGCTTCGACGACCGGCTTCTCGGCGGCCGGCACCTCGACGACCACCTTCGCGACCGGCGCGGCACCCACCCACCGGCCGATGGCGGTCTCGGCCGTGATGCCGGGCCCGAACCCGGCGATGAGCCCGCCCGCCCCGTTCTCGACGCCGCCCTCCTCGAACAGCCGGGCCAGGGCGTCGAAGACCACCGAACTGGCGATGTTCCCGCGTTCGGTGAGCGTGGCCCGGCTGAAGCGGAACATCTCCGGCGGGAGGTCGAGGTAGTGGCACAGGTCGTCGAGGATGCGCGGTCCGCCCGCGTGGACGATGAAGAAGTCCATCTCCGGGATCTTCCAGCTGTGCTGCGCCACCAGGTCCTTGAGTGCCGGGGCCAGCATCTCCATGGTCCCGGGGACCCGCTTGTCGAGCAGGAAGTGGAACCCGGTGTCCCGTACGGCGTACGAGATCCAGTCCTCCGTGTCGGGCACGAGGTGGGAGCCGTTGCGCTCGATCCGCACGCCGACACCGCCCTCGCCCCGCACCACGGCCGCCGAGACGGCGTCCCCGAACAGGCCGTTGGAGAGCAGGGAGCCCACGCCCAGGTCGGTCGGCTGGTAGCACAGCGAGCAGAACTCGCAGGACACGATCAGCACATTGGCCTGCGGGTACGCGGTGCAGAAGTCATGGGCGCGGTTGATCGCCGCGCCGCCTCCGGCGCAGCCGAGCTGGGCGATGGGCAGCTGTCTGGTCTCCGGCCGGAACCCCATCGTGTTGATCAGCCAGGCGGTCAGCGACGGCATCATGAAACCGGTGCAGGAGACGTAGACGATCAGGTCGATGTCACCGGGCTCCACCTCCGCGTGGGCGAGCGCCCGGCGCACGACACCGGGAACACGCGCCTTCGCCTCGGCCTCGTACAGCCGGTTGCGGCTCTCGAAACCGGGGTGCCGGAGGGTGTCCTCGACCGGCTGGACGAGGTGGCGGGTGCGGACGCCCGTGTTCTCGATGAGGCGCAGGACGAGGTCGCGCTGCGGATGGTCGGCGTGCATCTCGCGGGCCAGCGCCAGCGTCTGCTCCATCGTGATGACGTGGTCGGGTACGGCGACGGACGGTCGGCACAGTGTGGCCATGGATCTTCCTTGTCTCATGCCGGGCAGCGGTGTCGCCGGGCGGTCGTCACACGGGCGGGCGTCACCACGCGACGGGCAGGCCGAGCGGGTGACGCCAGATCGATGTCGTGTTCCAGCGCACTTCCGACGGGTCCACCGCCAGCCGCAGCCCCGGGAAGCGGTCGAGGAGCGTGCCGAACACGACTTCGAGTTCCATCGCGGCCAGCGGCGCCCCGAGGCAGTGGTGCGCCCCCCAGCCGAACGTCATGTGGGGAACGGTGGGCCGGCCCACGTCCAGCTCGTCGGGCCGGTCGAACTTCCGCTCGTCGCGGTTGGCGGTGAGGTACGAGACGTGGACGACGTCCCCGGCCCGGATCAGCACCCCGCCGAGCTCCACGTCCTCGGTGGCGATCCGCGGGATGCCGACGCCCTTGCGGAACGGGATGAAGCGCAGCATCTCCTCGATGGCCCCCGGGAGGAGCCCGGGACGCTCACGGAGTGCGCCCCGTACCTCCGGGCGGGTGAGCAGGGTGTACGCGATGTTCCCGATCTCGTACGTCGTGGTGTCCTGGCCCGTGATGAGCAGGACCATCGACATGACCGCCAGCTCGTCGTCGTCGAGGAGCTCCGCGCCGTCGCGGGCGGTGGCCAGCGTACTGATCAGGTCCTCGCCGGGCGCGCGGCGGCGCTCGGCGCTGAGTCCGGCGAAGTACGCGCGCAGTTCGGCCTTGGAGCGGACGGCGGCGTCCCGGTTGGCGGCACTCACGTTCATCATGGTGAGCGCGTGGGCGCGCAGCCGCGGCCGGTCGTCCTCGGGGATGTCGAGGACCTCGCAGATCGTCACCAGCGGCAGCGGCGCCGCCACGTGTTCGACCAGGTCGGCGGTGGTGCCGAGGTCCGCCATCCGGTCGAGCATCCGGTCCACCACGCCCTGGGTGCGCTGCCGCATCCGCTCGACGTGGCGCGGTGCGAAGCTCTTGGCGACCAGGCTGCGCAGCCGGCTGCTCGCCGGCGGGTCCATCAGGTTGATCGACTCGGACTGCACGATCGGCTCCGGCGTCATCCGCGGGAAATCGCGTCCCCTGACGGCGCTGCGGCTGAACCGCCGGTCGGTGGTCACGGTGCGCACGTCCTCGTACCGCGTGACGAGCCAGGCCTCGCCCTCGCCGTACGGCATCCGGATGCGGGCCACGGGATCGGTCTCCAGCATCTGCCGGAGCTGGGGATCGAACTCGAGGGCCTCCGCGTAGTCGAAGGGGCAGCTCCATACGGTGCCGGTGGTCTCCACGTTGCTCCAGACTCTGTGCGGTCGGTGTCCGTCACACATCCCCACCGTGGGGGCTGTCATGTCCCCATGCGGGTTAATTAACCGATTAGAGGGATATTTGGCCCTCAACTCGGACACTTGGGCGGAGCCGGCTGGGACGACTGCGACCGCTGCGACGTCTGCGACACCTGTGACACCGGTGAAGCGGCTGCCCGGCCCAGCGGCTGGAAGTGACGGGAGAGCACCCAGGTTCCGATGCGGTTGCCGGTCCGGCACCCGACGACGTCCGCGGTACGGGTGTGGACCCCGACCCACACCCGGGCGTCGATCATGTCCTTGTTGAACTGGTCGGCGTGCTTGTAGTGCCGTGCGGTGCCGGTGGCCTCGGAACGGACGTGGAGGTCGAGGCGCGCGGTGCCCAGAATTCCGGTCACGGCCCGCAGCACGGCACTGGCGACCGTCGCGTGGCCGCTGATGTAGTCGGGGTGCGGCGGCGTGTTCGGAGCCAGCGGCTGCCACTTCGGGTCCGCCGCGGTGGCGGGGTTGCCGTCGGTGCCGGCCATGCGGATGGCGGTGACGGGCCGCCAGAAGCCGTAGTGGAGTTTGGCGTCCCACGAGGCGACGACGGCGTCGGTCGCCGACACGTTCGCCGCGGCGAACAGCCGCGCCGTGTCGGCGATGCCGAGGCGGTGCCGGTCGGCGTAGTCCCGGATCCCCGTCTGGAACTGCACCAGCAGGTTGCCGCCGAAGAAGAGGGCGGTCTCGGTCTGGCGCGCGGTCCGGCCCGAGCCGGTCTTCCCCCCCATGGCCTTGAGCTCGTTCAGGTCCCGGGCGTAACGGGGCGAGGACAGGGCGGGCGGGGGGCCGGGACGGAACTGGTCGGGGGAAGTGAGCGTCATCGGGCGGAGCCTGCCGAGCCAGGCGTCGAGGTAGGGCTGCTGGTCGGGCGGGGTGGGGCGCCAGACGCCGGGCGCGGGTGCGGCGTTGAACTCGACCGGCGCGTGCCGGCCGTCTCCTTCGCGGAGCTTGAGGATGTGGTCGGCGGCGCGTTCTCCGAAGGCCACGCCCTGCCGCTCCGCGCGCCCGTCGGGGATCTTCGCGAGGGAATCGGCGTACGCGGCGTCGAGGCGGGTCCGCGAGGCGGGGAAGCAGTCGAGCAGTACACGGTGGGCCGCCGCCACGGCCGCCGCTTCGGGCGACGCGGTGGAGGGCCCCTTCACCCGCCACTTGTAGGGGGCGTAGCGGCCCTGGATGCCGACCACGGCGTTGTAGACGGCGGCGGAGACGAAACTGTGCCAGACGGCCCCCTGCCCGGAGGGGTGCGAGGGGCCGAGGTGGGCGCCGACCATCTCGGTGGTGAGGGCGTTCCAGTCGCGGACCGCCGCGGGGTCCGCCGAAGGCGCCGGGCGGGCGTCGGCGGGGGGCGCCGCCGNACCGGACGGGACGCTGAGTAAAGATCAACCGTTATGTCCGGATTCCGCAAGCCGAGGGCGTGCCAGGGACGCGAGAGGGCGCACGCCGGAACGCCCGGAACCCGGCCTGCGCGGGCAGGCCGGGTTCCGGGGTGGAGCGGAGGTGGGAGCGGGGTCCGTCAGGCGAGCGGACGGATCGCCGTGGGAGCGTGACCCGGCTCGGTGGCCAGCTCTTCCCACTCGTTGACGCCGTCGATCTGGACGCCCATCGAGATGTTCGTGACGCGCTCCAGGATCGCCTCGACGACGACCGGGACGCGGTACTCGGCGGCGAGCTTCTTCGCCTCCTCGAAGGCCGGCAGCAGCTGGTCCGGCTCGGTGACGCGGATCGCCTTGCAGCCGAGGCCCTCGGCGACCTTGACGTGGTCCACGCCGTAGACGCCGAGCTCCGGGGAGTTGATGTTCTCGAACTCCAGGTTGACCTGGAAGTTGATGTCGAGGTTGCGCTGCGCCTGGCGGATCAGGCCCAGGTACGCGTTGTTCACCAGGACGTGGACGTACGGGATGTTGTGCTGCGCGCCGACGGCCAGCTCTTCGAGCATGAACTGGAAGTCGTAGTCGCCCGAGAGCGCGACGACCGGGGTCTGGGGATCGGCGGTGGCGACACCGAGCGCGGCCGGGATCGTCCAGCCGAGCGGGCCGGCCTGGCCGCAGTTGATCCAGTGGCGCGGGCGGTAGACGTGCAGCATCTGCGCGCCGGCGATCTGCGAGAGGCCGATGGTGGTGACGTACCGGGTCTCGGGGCCGAAGGCGCGGTTCATCTCCTCGTACACGCGCTGCGGCTTCATCGGCACGTTGTCGAAGTGCGTACGGCGCTGGAGGGTCGCCTTGCGCTCCTGCGCGGACGCGGCCCACGCGGAGCGGTCCGGGAGCTCGCCGGCGGCCTTGAGCTCCTTGGCCACCTCGACGAAGAGCTCCAGCGCGGCCTTGGCGTCGGAGGCGATCGCGTAGTCCGGGGCGAAGATCTTGCCGAGCTGGGTGGGCTCGATGTCGACGTGGACGAACGTACGGCCCTTGGTGTAGACGTCCAGGCCGCCGGTGTGGCGGTTGGCCCAGCGGTTGCCGATGCCCAGGACGAAGTCCGACTCCAGGAAGGTCGCGTTGCCGTAGCGGTGCGAGGTCTGGAGGCCGACCATGCCGGCGTTCAGCTCGTGGTCGTCGGCGAGGATGCCCCAGCCCATCAGGGTCGGGACGACCGGGACGCCGGTCACCTCGGCGAACTCGACCAGCAGCTCGGACGCGTCGGCGTTGATGATGCCGCCGCCCGCGACGATCAGCGGCCGCTCGGACGCGACGAGCATCCGGACGGCCTTCTCGACCTGCTTGCGGGTGGCCGCGGGCTTGTAGACCGGCAGCGGCTCGTAGGTCTCGGGGTCGAACTCGATCTCGGTGAGCTGGACGTCGATCGGCAGGTCGATGAGGACCGGGCCGGGGCGGCCGGAGCGCATCAGGTGGAACGCCTGCTGGAAGACGCCGGGGACCTGCGCGGCCTCCAGGACGGTGACCGCCCACTTGGTGACCGGCTTGGCGATCGACGCGATGTCGACGGCCTGGAAGTCCTCCTTGTGGATCACCGCGGTCGGCGCCTGGCCGGTGATGCACAGGATCGGGATGGAGTCACCGATCGCGGAGTACAGGCCGGTGATCATGTCGGTGCCGGCGGGGCCGGACGTACCGATGCAGACGCCGATGTTGCCCGCCTTGGTGCGGGTGTAGCCCTCGGCCATGTGGGACGCGCCCTCGACGTGGCGGGCGAGCGTGTGGTCGATGCCACCGCCCGCCTGGAGGGCCTTGTAGAACGGGTTGATCGCCGCGCCCGGCACACCGAACGCGTTCGTGACGCCTTCGCGCTTGAGGATCTCAACTGCGGCTCGGGCTGCGGTCATTCGAGGCATCGCGTACTCCTGCTCGGCCAGTCGGAGGGACCTCACCGCTGCGGGCCGGTGAGCCTCACTCCATGGTTTCCATAATGCGGAATTTCGATTCTGCTATACGGAAGCAATCTAAAGTGAGGTCCGGCGCGCGTCAAGAGCGGCAATGCCCGAAGCCCCTCCCCAAGGCATCGCTCTTGGTGGACGATGGACGGCGTACCGCAGTCACACGTACCGGAGTCACATGCCGGTCACGTGCCAGTCGCCGACGGTCCGGAGGGGAACGGTCATGGGAGAGAACGTGCCGGTGCGCTGCCCGGCGTGCCGCCGCCAGCACACCTTCACGCCGCCGGTCTTCCCCTGCGCGTGCGGGGAGCCGCTGGCGCCGCCGCTGTTACGGGGCGCGGCCCCGGAGCGGATCACGCACCGCACCTGGACCGACACCTGGGTGACCGTGCGCTGCGGCGCGTGCGGGCGCCAGGACCAGTGGCCGCAGCCCGAGCTGGGGTGTGCGTGCGGTGCGGTGCTCCGCATACCGGTACGCCCCGTGCCGCGCACCGCACCGCCGTCGCACACCGCGCCACCGCGCACGCCACCGCGCGCCGCACCACCGCGCACGCCACCGCCACCGGCCGCCGGGACCGGACCGGCCGCCGCCCCAGCCGCCGGCGGCCCCGCGTTCTCCGTTCCGCTGCCGCCGGGCGCGGCCCTGCCGCGTCCGAGGTTCCGCCCGATGACGATCAGGACCGCGCGGGACGCGGTGACCGCGGCGGCGCTCTACCTCAAGTGGCTCGGGTTCCGCGACATCATGCAGTCCCCCGAGCGCCCCGCCTCCGGCATAGACCTGCGCGCGCCCGGCCTGGTCGCCCAGGTCGACCCGACCACGTGCCCCGCCACTCTGCGCGACGTCGAGTGCCTGTGGCTCAACGGCCTCAGCGCGTCCGCGGTGAGCGTGTTCTTCTCCCTCGCCGGGTACGCCGACGACGCACGGGCCGGCGCGGACGCCCTCGGGGTCCCGCTCTTCGTCATGGACCTCACGGGGACGCCGCAACCGGTCAACCGCCCGGCGGACGAGCTGGTCAGTACCGGCGCCGGCGCGTAGGCGCGGGCCCGGCGTCGCCGGGCGACCGACGTGTGAGCACTACTCGGCGTACCGCTCGCGCAGTTCCACCTTCCTGACCTTCCCGCTGACCGTCATGGGGAACGATTCCATGATCCGCAGGTGGCGCGGGACCTTGTAGTGGGCAAGTAACCGTTGTTGAGGATGTTGTGGTGGGAGAGAGTGGCTCCCTTGGGGAAGCCGGTGGTGCCCGACGTGTACTGGATGTTCACCGGGTCGTCGCAGGACAACTCGGCCTCACGAGAAGCAAGTCGCTCCTCCGTGACCTCGCGCGCCGCGTCGAGGAGCGCGTCCCACGAACCGTCCCCGATGTAGTGGACCGCCCGCAGCCCGGGACAGTCCGGCCGCACCTGGCCGACCAGGGCGCGGTAGTCGCTCGCCTTGTGGGACTGCGAGGCGAACAGGACGGAGACCCCCGCCTGGTTGAGCACGTACGCCAGCTCGTGCGCCCGGTACGCCGGGTTGATGTTCACCATGATCGCGCCGATCCGGGCCGTGGCGTACTGCACCAGCACCCACTCCGCGCAGTTCACCGCCCAGATCCCGACCCGGTCGCCCTTCGCGACGCCCGTCCCGAGCAGCCCGCGCGCCAACCGGTCGACGGCCGCACCGAATTCGGCGTACGTCCAGCGGGTCCCCGCCGCCACGTCCACCAGCGCCTCCCGGTCCGGGTACGCCGCGATCGTGCGGTCGAGGTTCCGGCCGATCGTGTCGCCGAGGAGCGGCGTGGAACCGGTCCCGTGCGTGTACGCGTCCGTGTACGCGTCCGTGTCCGTGTTCATCGCAGGTCCCCCTCGTCGTACTCCGCCGCCGAACCCTTCGCCGTACGCTCACGCAGCTCGATCCGGCGGATCTTGCCCGACACCGTCTTCGGCAGCTCGGCGAACTCGATGCGCCGGATCCGCTGGTACGGCGCGAGGACCGACCGGGAGTGCTCGAACAGCAGCTTCGCCGTGCCGGGGCCCGGCTCCCACCCCTGCGCGAGCACGACGTACGCCTTCGGCACGGCGAGGCGCAGCGGATCGGGGGCGGGTACGACCGCCGCCTCCGCCACCGCCTCGTGCTCCAGCAGCGCGCTCTCCAGCTCGAAGGGGGAGATCTTGTAGTCGGACGCCTTGAAGACGTCGTCGGCGCGCCCGATGTAGGTGATGTACCCGTCGGCGTCCCGTGAACCGATGTCGCCGGTGCGGTAGTAGCCGCCCGCCATCGCCTCCGCCGTACGCTCCGGATCACCGTGGTAGCCGGTCATCAGGCCGACGGGCCGCGCGGACAGGTCGAGGCAGATCTCGCCCTCGCTCACCCCCGGCTCCCCGGTGACCGGGTCGAGCAGTTCGATGACGAAGCCGGGGCTGGGTCGCCCCATGGAGCCGGCCAGGAGCCGCTGCCCCGGGGTGTTGGCGACCTGGACGGCCGTCTCCGTCTGACCGAAGCCGTCCCTGATCGTCACCCCCCACTCGCGCCGTACGGTCTCGATGACCTCGGGGTTGAGCGGCTCGCCGGCCGCCAGCGCCTCGCGCGGCGGTGTGCGCAACTGCCCGAGGTCCGCCTGGATCAGCATGCGCCACACGGTGGGCGGGGCGCAGAAGCTCGTGACGCCGGCGCGGTCCATCTCGGCCATGAGCCGGGCCGGGTCGAAGCGCGTGTAGTCGTGGACGAAGACGGTCGCCTCGGCGTTCCACGGGGCGAAGAGGTTCGACCAGGCGTGCTTGGCCCAGCCGGGCGAGGAGATGTTCAGATGGACGTCGCCGGGCTTCAGCCCGGTCCAGTACATCGTCGCCAAGTGGCCGACGGGGTAGGACACATGGGTGTGCTCGACGAGCTTGGGCCTGGCCGTCGTACCGGAGGTGAAGTAGAGCATCAGCGGATCGTCGGCGTGCGTCGCCCCGTCGGGCTCGAAGGCCGCTGGGAAGCCGTCGGCACCGGCGTACGGAAGCCAGCCGTCGCGGGCACCGCCTCCGACGACCACGCGTGTGTAGTTCCCCGGCACGTCGTCGAACTTCGCCGCGTCCTCGTCCCGCACGATCACGTGCCGCACCCCGCCGCGCTCGACCCGGTCCCGCAGGTCGGCGGGCCCGAGCAGCGGCGTCGCCGGAATGACCACGGCGCGCAGCTTCATCGCGGCGAGCGCGGTCTCCCACAGCTCCACCTGGTTGCCGAGCATGACCAGGACGCGGTCGCCCGGCCCGACGCCTTGCGCGCGCAGCCAGTTCGCGACCTGAGCGGAGCGCGCCGACATCGCCCCGAAGGAGACCTCCGTGCGCCCGCCGTCCTCCTCCACGATGTGCAGGGCGGTCCTGTCATTGCCCTCGGCGATCCGGTCGAACCAGTCGAGCGCCCAGTTGAACCGCTCGGGCCGCGGCCAGACGAACCCTTCGTACGCCGTCTCGTAGTCCTCCCGGTGCCGGAGCAGGAAGTCCCTGGCCGCCCGGAAACTCTCCGTCGCGCCTCGTGCCGTCATGTGTCCTCCTGATCGCCGGGCATTGCCGGACCGCCCACTGTCATCGTGTAATCGGTGACGCGATTGTCACTACCCCCGTACGGGGGTGGAGGGATGCACTCATGGGGGATGTCGCCGAGGTGGCGCAGATGCGGGCGGCCCTGTCGCGGGTGCGCCGGGCCACCGGGCTGCCGGTCGCCCTCGGCGGGCCGCGGCCGGACGGCGGCCGCACGCTGCGCATCGCCGAGCTGAGCGGTGCGGCGACGGGCGCGCTGCACGGTCTCGTCGTCGCGGCGGGCAGCGGGCTCGGCGGGAAGTCCATGGCGCTCTCGCGCCCGTGCGCGGTCACGGACTACCGGTCGTCGCGCCACATCACCCACGAGTACGACAGGGCGGTGGCCACCGAGGGCCTGCGTTCGGTGCTCGCGGTGCCGGTGGTCGTACGCCGGAAGGTGCGCGGCGTGCTGTACGCCGCGCCGCGCGAGGCGCTGCCGCTCGGTGACCGCGTGCTGAGCACGGCGATGGCGGCGGCGCGCGACGTGCAGCAGTCCCTCGTCGTACGGGACGAGGTGCGGCGGCTGCTGGTGGCGGCGCGCGGGCCGGCGGCGGGCCCCGGTGCGTGCAAACTGGTCAGGGGCGTGCACAGCGAACTGCGCGCCCTGGCTCCGCGCGTCACCGATCCGGCGCCGCGCGAGGAGCTCGTCTCCGTCTGCGGCCGGCCGGCGGCCGCGGCCGGCGAAGGCCCGGTGCGCGGGCGCGCCCACCGGGGGCGCTGACGCCGCGCGAGGTGGACGTGCTGCCCTGTGTCGCGGCGGTCTCGACGAACGCCGGGGCGGGGGAGCGGCTCGGCCTGCGCCCCGAGACGGTCAAGGGCTACCTGCGCTCCGCGATGCGGAAGCTGGGCGCGCACACCCGCCTGGAGGCGGTGGTGGCCCGCCGCGCGGGCCTGCTCCCGTGACCGTCACGCCCCTACCCTCCCCTCCCCTCCCCCGGCCCCGCCCTGGGCCGGGAGGGCGACGAACCGTACGTCGCGCACGGTGGCCGGCGTCATGGTGGCGAGGACGTACTCCCCCTCCCGCTCCAGCGCCGCCCGCTGCGCGCGGGTGAGCGTGGTGAAGGGCTCGACCGTCAGAACGGCGGCGCTGCCCCGGGGCTCCTCCTCCAGCCGCCAGAGCCCGGCGACGAACCCGTCCACGAGGAACGTGGGCAGGCCCCGGTTGCCCGTCCAGACGCGGCTCTTGTACTCCACCGGCACGACGCGGGTGCGGTCGGCGTGGGCGAGCAGCAGGTTGTCGTACTCGGGGAGGAAACGGGGCGGCGCCGGGGTGTCCTCCTCGGGGCGGGGCGCGTCGGGGAGGTCGAAGAGCTCGGTGCCGTGCTCGTCCCGGAAGGCGAGCAGCCGCGGCCGGAGCCGTTCGAAGGCGGCCCGCAGCCGGGTCAGCCCGCACCAGGTCTGCATGTCCTTGACGGAGGCGGGGCCGAAGGCCGCGAGGTAGCGCAGTACGGTCGCGTCGGGCGCGGGGGCCGGCTCGGACGCCCGGCCGAACCACTGCTCGGCCGTGGTCAGCGCGGCCCGGCCGCTCCGCCCCCACAGGCCGCGCGGCGTGACCTGCACGAGGGGCAGCATGCAGCGGGCGGCGACACCGACGGCGAGCGGTTCGGCGTCGGGCCATTCCCTCAGCAGTGCCTCCCGGATCTCCTTCAGGGTCCTGGGCCGCTCCTCGACGAGTTCGCGGGTCACCGCCGCCAGCCGTGCCAGGTCCACGCCGGCGAGTCCCTCGCGGAACATGCCGAGTTCACGCTCGCGCGCGGCCTGGACGAGCGGGCGCAGGGTGAGGCAGTCGTCCGCGGTGTGCGTGTGGAGGGTGGAGCGCAGGGTGACGAGGCGGGCGACCTCACGGGAGGCCATGAGCCCCGACAGCTCCTCGGGCTCGAAGCCGTCGAGGCGGGCGGCGAGCTGGAAGTACGGCGGCCTGGTGTTCTGCGCCTGGAGGCCGACGAGGTGCCCGACGGCGTCCTTGGCGGACATGGCGGTACGCCGCAGCAGGAGCTGGCGCGCCAGGGTGGCGCGATTGAGGGCGCGGATGCTGAGCACTCGGTGCGCCGGCGCCGGGCCCGTCTGCTTCCGGTGCTGCGTCTGCGTCTGCGTCTGCGTCTGGGAGGCCATGCTCCGCAGGCTACTGACCCTTGCGGACAACTCCGGTCCGCAGGAACAGGGCGATGCCGCTGACATTTGGGGCGTATATCCTGCCCGGGCCCATGCCCATGCCCCTTTGTTCACGCCCATGCCCGTGCCCGGCTCTCTGCGGAAGGTGAGATCTGCGATGGCGGAACGACGCGCCCGTCCCGTGCTGTCCCCGAAGAAGCACGCCTGGCGCAGACAGCCCCCGCCGCCGGCCGCGCCGCCCGTCGGGAGCCCCGCCGCCTCCCCCGACGGCGTACAGCACGACGGCGTACAGCCCGACGGCGCCGGCATCGTGCACGCCGCGCTCTACCGTGACGGCCGCCGGGTCTCCACGCCCGACTCGCTCGCCGAGACCTTCCGCCAGCTGCGCGAGTACCCCGACGGCATGGCCTGGATCGGACTGAACCGCCCGTCCGAGGACGAAATCCACTCCCTCGCCGCCGAGTTCGACCTGCACCCGCTCGCCGTCGAGGACGCCCTGGAGGCCCATCAGCGCCCGAAGCTGGAGCGTTACGGCGAGACGCTCTTCGTCGTGCTGCGCGCGGCCCGCTACCTCGACGCCGCGGAGGAGGTCGACTTCGGCGAGCTGCACGTCTTCGTGGGCCAGGACTTCCTCATCACGGTCCGCCACGGCGCCGCGCCCGACCTCTCCGCCGTACGCGGGCGCATGGAGGAGGCCCCCGAGCTGCTGGCGCTGGGGCCGGAAGCGGTGCTGTACGCGATCCTCGACTCCGTCGTCGACGGTTACGCCCCGGTCGTCGAGGGGGTGCAGAACGACGTCGACGAGATCGAGACCGAGGTCTTCCGCGGCGACCCCGAGGTCTCCCGCCGCATCTACGAACTCTCCCGCGAAATGGTCGAGTTCCAGCGCGCCACCCGCCCCCTGGTCGGCATGTTGCACAACCTGATGGCGGGCTTCGCGAAGTACCGTACGGACGAGGAGCTCCAGCGCTACCTGCGTGACGTGGCCGACCACGTCACGCACATCAGCGAACGCGTCGACGGCTTCCGCCAGGCCCTGGCCGACATCCTCACGGTCAACGCCACGCTGGTCACGCAGCAGCAGAACGCGGAGATGCGGGCGCTCGCCGAAGCGGGCTTCGAGCAGAACGAGGAGATCAAGAAGATCTCGTCGTGGGCGGCGATCCTGTTCGCGCCGACGCTCGTCGGGACGGTCTACGGCATGAACTTCGATCACATGCCGGAGTTGCACTGGGTCTACGGCTACCCCTTCGCCATCGCGCTGATGGCGGCCGTATGTGCCAGTTTGTACATCGTCTTCAAGCGGCGTGACTGGCTCTGAGCAATCGCCGTGAGAGCCGCCGCCCCGGGGGGACCGGCTCCGATCGCGGGCATTGCCCTCCGAAGAGCCTCGCCGCTCCGGTGACACTGGCACCTGGGAGCGCGAACCGCCGCGGCGAGCAGGGTACTTGCCGGGCGGAACACCAGAGCGGAGGGGCGCGGCGGGTCGCCGGGCCCCTCCGTTTCGTGGGTTGCCGAGACCTGCCGTCCACGCGGTCGCGGCAGCGTCGGCAGGCCGGCCGCGCAAGGCGTCGACGGCCCCGGGGTTTCACGGTGCCCTCGTCCGTGAGCGCGATCCCCATCGCCGCCCGAGAGGCACGGCAGGCAATGGGAACCCGTCCCCTCCCTCACCAGGGCACCACGCCCTCCTCCGTGACAAAGGCGCGGTCGGGCAGCTCCTCGGGGGCCAGCGTGGCGAAGCGGACGATCGTCCGGGCGCCTTCCTGAACCGTCTTCGAGCCCGCGAAGTTGTTCATGTCGGTCGCCACGTATCCGGGAGAGACCGCGCAGACCGTGACGCCCCATTCCCTCAGCTGGTCGGCGAGGAGTACCGAGGTCATGTTCAGGGCCGCCTTGGACGCGCGGTACGGAATGAGGTCGGCCGGTCCTGCCGGGCCTCTTCCGGTGGTCCGCGCGAAGGTGGCAAGCGCGCTGGTTACGTTCACCACCCGGCCGCCCGCGGTGCGCAGCGCCGGCAGCAGCGCATGCGTGAGCGCGAACGCGCCGACGAAGTTCGTCTCGAGCGTGCTCCTCAGCGTCTCGACGGACATCTCGTCCAGGGACCGGCGTTCGCCCCGGACCACTCCGCTGACTCCCGCGTTGTTGACGCCCACGAGACAGGCCAGCGTCCGGGCGTCCCACCAGCCCCAGGTGCCGCCCTCGGTGACTCCCAGGGGCGTGGCGCCGACCGCCAGAGCGACGAGAAGCGTGCCCAGTGGGTCCGGAATCTGCTTCTTGTCCGGGTCCGCGGGGCGGGGCAGCAGCCGTACCGCCGCGAAGATCAGCAGGATGCCGAACGGGAGGTTGACGTAGAACACCGAGCGCCAGCCGAACAGGTCGACCAGCACCCCGCCGACGCTGGGGCCGACCGCCGCGGCGAACGCCGAGGCCGCGCTCCACAGAGTCCGTGCTCCAGCGGCACACGTTGGACGACCCGGCGATCGAGGGGCGCTGGGAGACCGTCGTGGGCGACTTCTTCCAGGCCGTACCGCCCGGCGCGGACTTCTACGTCCTCAAACGCATCATCCACGACAAGAGCGACGCCGACAGCCTGCGCATTCTGCGGACCGTACGCGACGCCATGTCCGAGCGGTCGCGCCTCCTGATCGTCGACGCGGTACGCCCGGACGCGGACATCCCGCCGTCCGCCGTCATCTCCGACGTACTGATGCTGACCGTGTTCGACGGACTGGAGCGCAGCGAAGAGGAGCTCGAGGAGCTGCTCTCCGCAGCGGATCTCAAGTCGCTGCGGGTCGTCCCCACACCGGGGGCGCTGTCCGTCGTGGAGGTGGCTCCGGTCTGACCACGGAAGTGGCTGATTCTCCTGCCCGGGGGGGCGCCCCACTGTTACCTTCCAGTATTCCGCTCGTCCCAGCCCACCTTGGAGGCAGGCATGCCCCAGCCCGAGACGACCGTGGAACGCGGCATCGTCGAACCCGGCTACACCCACTTCGACGAGCTCGACTCGATGGGCTTCGTGCACAACTCCCGCTACATGGTGCTGGTGGAACGGGCGTTGACCACTTTCTGGGCACGCCAGGGTTTCGCGTTCACCGACGGGAAGTACACGCAGCCCGATGTGTTCCTGGCCGTGGCGGAGTTCTCGATCAGTTACCGGGCGCCCATTCGCGGCACGGGTGAGATCGGTATCCACCTCTGGATGGACAAGCTCTCCGACTCCAGCGCGGTGTACGGATTCCGGGTGCTGTCCGCGGACGGTGGCGTGGTGCATGCCGAAGGGCGGCGGGTGCACATCCGGCTCGACCCCAAGACGCTGCGCCCCACGGCGTGGAGCGACGCGTTCAACGATGTTGCGAAGACCTTGCTCTGACCAGCGGTGAAGATGCCGTCCTACGGCCCCGGGCCTGTCGGCCCGGGGCCGTAGGCATGTCCGCGATCCACCATCCGAAAGGCCACGATGCCCCCTGAAGCCCGGTCGGTACCGGCCACCGACGCCCCGCCGCCGGACAGGCCCGGCGATCCGGTCGCGCGGGTAGGACCGAGGTTCGTGACCGGTATCGCGCTGGTCAGCCTGGGCATGTGGACCGCCTTGTACACACCGGTCCAGGTACTGCTCGCCCAGCAGCTGGAGACGATCGATCCGGACAGCAAGGAATCGGCGCTCGGCCTGGTCACCGGCATCGGCGCGCTGATCGCGCTGGTCGCCACCCCCCTGGCGGGCGCCCTGTCGGACCGCACCACGTCACGTTTCGGCCGCCGCAGACCCTGGCTGGCCGGCGGCGCGCTGGGCACTGCCCTGGGCCTGCCGATACTCGCCCCGCAGACCACGGTGACCGGCGTCGTGCTCGGCTGGTGCGTGGCGCAGCCGTCGCTCAGCGCGATGCTCGCCGGCCTGGTCGCCGAGGTGCCCGACCACGTCCCGGTCGCGCAACGCGCCGTCGTGAGCGCGTGGGTGGGGGCCACTCAGCCCCTGGCCGTCGTGTTCGGTACGGTCCTGGTGACCGTCGCCGTGAGCGGACCGCGCAGTGGCTACCCGCTGATCGCCGCCCTCCTCGTCCTGTGCGCCCTGCCGTTCCTGTGGTCGGTCGAGGACGCCCGGCTGCCGGCCTCCGCGGTGCCCGCCGTGAGCTGGTCGCGGTTCCTCGCCGGGTTCTGGATCAGCCCCCGCCGCCATCGCGACTTCGCGCTCGCCTGGCTGACGCGGCTGCTCGTACAACTCGGCAACGCCACAGGGACCTTGTACCTGCTCTACTTCCTGCGCGACGAGGTGCGGTACGAACAGCGCTTCCCCGGGCGCGAGGCCGAGCAGGGGCTGCTGACTCCCGTCGTCCTCTACACCGCCGGCATCGTGCTCACCGCCTTCATCGGCGGTATGGTCTCCGACCGCCTCGGCCGCCGGAAGTCACTGGTCACGGCGGCCGGTGCGGTGATCGCCTCCGGCTCCGCCCTGCTGGCGGTCCGGCCGACATGGCCGGCCGCGCTGGTGGCCGCCGGCCTGATGGGCCTCGGTTACGGCGTCTACATCTCGGTGGACCAGGCACTGATCACCCGGGTGCTGCCCACCGCGGACAACCGGGGGCGGGATCTCGGTGTCATCAACATCGCGAACTCCCTCCCGCACGTGCTGGCGCCGGCCATCGCCGCCGTGCTGGTCACTCACCTCGGCGGCTACCCGGCGCTCTTCGCTTTCACCTCCGCTCTCACCCTGCTCGGCGCTGTCCTGGTCCAGCGCATCCGAAGCGTGCCCTGACGGCAGGAGGCCCCCGGGGTGCGGGGCGCGTTCGGACCGTCCCGGCCGGCGCCGACCGGAACGTGGGCCGCGGGCAGGTGCGCTCACCACTGGAGACCACGGCACCGGCAGACGGTACGGAACCGGGCCGAGGGCCGGCGCCGCCCCGGCGGAGTCATTGACGCCCCTTTTCTGTTAGCGCTAACATCCAGGCGTCGAACAGGGTACCGACCACCACCGGCCCAGTCCCCGGCGCGCGCCGCCGCCGTCGACCGCGTGCGCCGGACCCGCCGCCGAGGGCGGGCGCCGTGCGGGCCCCGCCCCCCAGACCGCACATGGACACGAATGGACCGGCGATGGACGAAGCAGTGACCAACTGGGCAGGCAACATAACGTTCGGCGCGCAACGGCTCCGTGTCCCGACGTCCGTCGGGGAGTTGCAGGAGCTGGTCGCCGGGAGCCGTTCCGTACGCGCGCTGGGAACCGGTCACTCGTTCAACGCGATCGCGGACACCCGCGGTGATCTGGTGTCCACGTCCGCCCTGCCCAAGGTGATCGACATCGACCGGCAGGCCGGGACCGTCACGGTCAGTTCCGGCCTGCGCTTCGGCGAGTTCACGGGAGCCCTGCACGAGGCGGGGTTCGCCCTGCACAATCTCGGATCGCTCCCGCACATCTCGGTCGCCGGCGCCTGCGCCACGGGCACGCACGGCTCGGGGGTCCGCAACGGCAGCCTCGCCTCCGCCGTGCGCGCGCTCCACTACGTCTCCGCCACCGGCGACATGGTGGCACTGGCCCGCGGCGACGAGCGTTTCGCCGGTTCGGTGGTCGCCCTGGGCTCCCTGGGGATCGTCACCCGGCTGACGCTCGACCTGGTGCCGGCCTTCGACATCCAGCAGTGGGTCTACGAAGGACTGCCCCACGAGGCGCTGCGCCAGGGGTTCGACGAGGTGATGTCGGCGGCGTACAGCGTCAGTCTGTTCACCCGGTGGCGGACCGACCGGATCGATCAGGTGTGGCTCAAACGGCGGGTGGGCGCCGAGGGGCCGCGGCCGGCGCCGGAGCGGTGGCTCGGGGCCGCGCTCTCCGACGGTGCCCGGCATCCCGTACCCGGAATGCCGCCGGAGTCGTGCACCCCGCAGTCGGGGGTTCCCGGCCCCTGGCAGGCCAGGCTTCCGCACTTCCGGCTCGAACACACTCCCAGCAGCGGCGACGAGTTGCAGTCGGAGTACTTCGTGGCGCGCGAGGACGCCGCCGCCGCCTTCGACGCACTGCACGAGGTCCGGGAGCGGATCGCGCCGTGCCTGCGGATCGGGGAGATCCGCAGCGTCGCGGCCGACGACCTCTGGCTGAGCCCGGCCTGCCACCGCGACTCGGTGGCTTTCCACTTCACCTGGCTCCCCGACCCGGCCGCGGTGACGGCGGCCCTGGGTGTCGTCGAGGACGCGCTGTCCCCCTTCCGCGCCCGGCCGCACTGGGGGAAGCTCTTCACCACCGGCCCGGAGTCCGTGCGCGGGCTCTACGAGCATTACGGACGCTTCGAGCAGCTGATGGCCGCGTGCGATCCGGCGGGGAAGTTCCGCAACGACCTCATCCGGCGTTACTTCGCGTAGGAACACCGGCGGCCGACGGGCCCTGCGGTGGCTCAGCGTTCCGCCCGCCCCGAATGTTATCGCTAACACTGACATCTCCCTCCCTGGTGATCCCTCGTGGCGCTGCGATATGGAACGGTGACCTCAGGGGCCTTGACGCCACTTCTGTTAGCGTTAACACTCTTGTCACGCCAGGTCGGGGAGACGACCGGAGCCAACGCGGGCGAGCCCGTCGGGGCAGCCGCCGGACCGGATGCAGCCGGCGGAGCGGACGCAGCCGGCGGACCGCGCCCGTACGTACGGACCCGTCCGCTTACCCGGCGCAGCTCCCGGCCCGTTCCCGCTCGACAGACCCGAGGCCCCCGCCGAGGTCACGCCGATCACGGCATATCACTGGAGGAAAAGTGCGGAAGGTTTCGACAGGTCTCGCCGCGGCGGCTCTCACTCTTGCGCTGGCCGCCTGCGGCCAGAGCGCCAACGGCGTCGGCCCCTACGCGGACAAGGGCGACGACAAGGGCGGCCTCGTGGGCATCGCCATGCCCACCAAGTCGTCGGAGCGCTGGATCAACGACGGCACCAACATCGCCAAGCAGTTCCGGGCCAAGGGCTACACGACGGACCTGCAGTACGGCGACAACGTCGTGGAGAACCAGGTCTCGCAGATCGAGAACATGATCACCAAGGGTGCCGAGCTGCTGGTGATCGGCGCGATCGACGGCTCCTCGCTCACCGACGTGCTCCAGAGGGCCGCCGAAGCGGACATCGAGGTGATCTCCTACGACCGCCTGATCCACGGCACGGAGAACGTCGACTACTACGCGACCTTCGACAACTTCAAGGTCGGGGTCCTGCACGGCACGTACATCGTCGACTGGCTCGGCCTGAAGGACGGCAAGGGGCCGTTCAACCTGGAAGTGTTCGCAGGCTCTCCGGACGACAACAACGCCACCTTCTTCTTCAAGGGCGCGATGAGCGTCCTCAAGCCGTACATCGACGACAAGAAGCTGGTCGTCCGGAGCGGGCAGACCAAGTTCAACCAGGTGGCGACCCTGCGCTGGGACGGCGGTGTCGCGCAGTCCCGGATGGACAACCTGCTCAGCAAGGCGTACACGTCGGCCCGGGTCGACGCGGTGCTCTCCCCCTACGACGGCATTTCGATCGGCATCCTGTCGTCCCTCAAGGGCGTCGGCTACGGCGGTGCGGGAAAGCCGCTGCCGATCGTGACCGGCCAGGATGCGGAGCTGGCCTCGGTGAAGTCCATCATCGCCGGCGAGCAGACCCAGACCGTGTACAAGGACACCCGCCAACTGGCCGAGGTGACCGTGCAGATGGGCGACGCCCTGCTCACGGGCGGCAAGCCCGAGGTGAACGACACCAAGCAGTACCACAACGGCGTCAAGGTCGTCCCGGCCTACCTGCTGCAGCCGGTCAGCGTGGACAAGGGCAACTACCGCAAGGTGCTGGTCGACTCCGGCCAGTACACCGCCGACCAGCTCAAGTAGCCACGACCGGCCCCTTCAGGGCCGCAGAGCCGGCGGTACGGACGGAGGCGTCAGGCCACGACCGGCCGCCGCCCCCGCCCGTACCTCCCCGAGTCGAACGGATGCACCACCATGGCCGGACCCCTCCTCGAGATGCGTTCGATCAGCAAGTCCTTCCCCGGTGTCAAAGCGCTCTCCGGCGTCGAGTTGAGCGTGGCCCCCGGCGAGGTCCATGCCATCTGCGGTGAGAACGGCGCCGGCAAGTCCACCCTGATGAAGGTGGTCAGCGGCGTCTACCCGCACGGTTCCTACGAGGGCGAGATCCTCTTCGACGGCGAGCCGTGCGCCTTCAAGGACATCCGGGCCAGCGAGCAGCGCGGCATCGTGATCATCCACCAGGAACTCGCCCTGATCCCCTACCTGTCCATCGCGGAGAACATCTTCCTGGGCAACGAGCACGCCTCGCGCGGCGTCATCAGCTGGCAGCGGACGCTCACGCACGCGCAGGAACTCCTCGCCCGCGTCGGCCTGCACGAGAACCCGCAGACCCGGATCGCCGACATCGGCGTGGGCAAGCAGCAGCTGGTCGAGATCGCCAAGGCCCTCGCCAAGGAAGTCAGACTGCTGATCCTGGACGAGCCGACGGCCGCGCTGAACGACGAGGACAGCCGCAAGCTGCTCGATCTCATCCTGGAGCTCAAGGCCCAGGGCATCGCCTGCATCATCATCTCGCACAAGCTGAACGAGATAGCCCGGGTCGCCGACGCCGTCACCATCCTGCGCGACGGCCGGACCATCGAGACGATCGCGGTCGGCGCCGAGGGGATCTCCGAGGACCGGATCATCCGGGGCATGGTCGGACGCGACCTGGAGCACCGCTATCCCGAGCGCACCCCCGACATCGGCGAGGTCGCCTTCGCCGTCGAGGACTGGACCGTACTCCACCCGATCGACCTGCACCGCAAGGTCGTCGACGGCGCGTCGGTCACCGTGCGGCGCGGTGAGATCGTGGGCATGGCGGGCCTGATGGGCGCCGGCCGCACCGAACTCGCGATGAGCGTCTTCGGCCGCTCCTACGGACGCCGCACCGGCGGCCGGGTGCTGCTGGACGGCAAGGAGATCCGGACCCGTACGGTGCCGGAGGCCATCGGCCACGGCATCGCGTACGTCACCGAGGACCGCAAGCACCTCGGGCTCAACCTGATGGACGGCATCAGCCGCAACATCTCGCTGAGCGCCCTCGGCAAGGTCTCCCGGCGCGGCTGGGTGAACGAGCACGAGGAGACGAAGGTCGCGGAGAGGTTCCGCACCACGATGAACATCAAGGCACCCACGGTGTTCGCGGAGACCGGCAAGCTGAGCGGCGGCAACCAGCAGAAGGTCGTCCTCAGCAAGTGGATCTTCTCGGAGCCCGAGGTGCTGATCCTCGACGAGCCCACCCGGGGCATCGACATCGGCGCGAAGGCCGAGATCTACGCGGTGATCGCCGACCTGGCGGCCCAGGGCAAGGCCGTGCTGGTCATCTCCTCGGAACTGCCGGAGCTGCTCGGCATGTGCGACCGGATCTACACGATGGCCGAGGGCCGGATCACCGGCGAGGTCGACCGTGCGGACGCGACCCAGGAATCCCTCATGCGCCTCATGACCGTGAGCGCGGCAACCCAGAACGAGCAGGTGTAAGGCATGGCCCAGGTGAAGACAGAGAACATACCGGCGTCCGCCCCGGACGCCGGGCCCTCCGGCAGGGGCGGCGTCGGCGCGCTGCTGCTGGAGACGCTGCGCGGCAACATCCGGCAGTACGGCATGCTGGTCGCGCTCGCGCTGATCGTGGTGCTCTTCCAGATCTGGACCGACGGCACCCTGCTGAAGCCGCTGAACATCACCAACCTCATCCAGCAGAACGGCTACATCCTCATCCTGGCCATCGGCATGATGATCGTCATCATCGCCGGGCACATCGACCTGTCGGTCGGCTCGCTGGCCGCCTTCGTCGGCGCCGCCTCGGCCGTGATGATGGTCAAGCACGACATGCCGTGGCCGCTCGCCCTGGTGATCGCGCTGCTGATCGGCGCGGTGGCCGGTGCCTGGCAGGGGTTCTGGATCGCCTACGTCGGCATCCCCTCGTTCATCGTCACCCTGGCCGGCATGCTGCTGTTCCGCGGCGGCACCCAGATCCTGCTGCAGGGCCAGTCGGTGGCCCCCTTCCCCAAGGGCTTCCAGGAGATCAGCAGCGGCTTCCTGCCCGAGGTCGGCCCGTACACCGACTACCACAACCTGACCCTGCTGCTCGGCCTGTGCGTGCTGGTCGTGGCCGTCCTCCAGGAGATCCGCGGCCGTCGCCGGGCGGCTTCGTACGGCCTCGAACTGCTCCCCATGGGCTTCTTCCTGGCGAAACTGGCCGCGATCACCGCTGCCGTCGTGGCCTTCACCCTGCTGCTCGCGAGCTACCACGGCGTCCCGATCGTCCTGCTCATCCTCGGCGCGCTGCTCGTCGCCTTCGGTTACGTGATGCGCAATTCCATCCTGGGCCGCCACACCTACGCGATCGGCGGCAACGAGGCGGCCGCCAGGCTGTCCGGTGTGAAGAGCAAGCGCATCGTCTTCCTGGCCTTCGTCAACATGGGTGTCCTGGCCGCGCTGGCGGGCATGGTCTTCGCCGCGCGGCTCAACGCGGGCACGCCGCAGGCCGGCATCAACTTCGAACTGGAGGCCATCGCGGCGGCCTTCATCGGCGGCGCCTCGGCCTCCGGAGGCGTCGGCACCGTCCTGGGTGCGATCATCGGCGGCCTGGTGCTCGGCGTGCTGAACAACGGGATGTCGCTGGTCGGCATCGGCACCGACTACCAGCAGGTCATCAAGGGGCTGGTGCTTCTCGCGGCCGTCGGCTTCGACGTCTACAACAAGCGCAAGGTCGGTTCCTGACCTCTCGTCCGGTCTTCCGACTCCGCCCGGTCCCGGTGACCGGGCGGAGTCGTTCGTGCGGGGCCGTGTCCTTCGTGCGGGGCCGCGCCGTTCGTGCGGACCCCGCACGGGGGCCGGGTCGGATCAGGTCACTGCTGGTGGAACGTGGCGTCCTGCTTGGCCTGCGTGGTGCCGGCGCCCTGGAGGCGGAGCAGGAAGTCGAAATGCCGGACGTACTGGCCGGGAGCGGTGTACGCCTCGTAGGAGACACCGGCCGGATCGGCGAGGCCGGGCCGCTGGTGGAAGCTGGCGCTGCCCTTGAAGGCGGTGGTGCCGTCGTTCCTCTCCACCCAGACCTCGCCGTTCCGGTGGCGCAGGTAATAGCCGGGGAGGTTGGCGGACTCCAGCGAGACGGTGCCGCTGCCGGCGAGCCCGGTCACGGTGCGGAACTGCGAGTCGGCGAGGTTGGTGACGTTCGCCTCCAGCTTGCCGCGGTACTCCCAGTGCCGGATGTAGTGGTCGGGGAAGTTGGCGGAGGACAGGCGCCTGGGCGTGGCGCCGTCGGCGACCGGGATGCCGAAGTTGGGGGTGCCGTCGGCGTTCCAGTAGAGCTTCTGCACGCGGGTGCGGCGGTTGGGGTCCTTCAGCGGGTCGCCGGTGATGTCCTTGTAGTTGCGGTCGTGGTAGACGAGGACGTCGCTCCTGCCGTCCTCCGACGTGGTGAAGGAGTTGTGGCCCGGACCGTACTGGCCGGTGGCGGTGTTGCTGGTGAAGACCGGGGCCGGGTTCTTCTTCCAGGCCGCGGGGTCGAGCAGGTTCGCGGTGGCGGAGGCGGTGAGCAGGCCGAGGCAGTAGTTGCTGTCGGTCGCGGACGCCGAGTAGCTCATGAAGACCTTGCCGCCGCGCTGGATCACGGCCGGGCCCTCGTTGACCTTGTGGCCGGCGGTCTCCCAGCCGTATGTGGGGACGGTCAGGCGGACCGGGGTGCCGGTGATGGTCCAGGGGTTGGCCATCCTGGCGAGGTAGACGTTGGAGTTGGTGTCGATCGCCGGGTCCTTCTGCGCCCAGCTGAGGTAGCGGACGCCGTTCACGACGAAGGTGGTCGCGTCCAGCGCGAAGCTGTCCATCGGGGTGGCGATGCGGCCCTTCTCGGTCCAGCCGCCGGTCAGGGGGTTGGCCGCGGAGCTCTCCAGGGCGTACATCCGGATCTTCCAGACGTCGTCGGCACGTCCGGCGGCGAAGTAGACGTACCACTTGCCGTCGATGAAGTGGATCTCCGGGGCCCAGATGTGCGCGCCCATGTCGCCGGTGGCGTGCTTGGTCCAGATCACCGTCTCGGGGGCGGTGGACAGGCCCTGGATGGTGGTGGCGCGGCGCAGGACGATGCGGTCGTACTCGGGGACGGTGGCGGTGAGGTAGTAGTAGCCGTCGGTGTGCTTGAAGATGTGCGGGTCGGCGCGCTGGTTCACCAGGGGGTTGGTGTACGCGACGGCGGGTGAGGCGGGCGCGGCGGCCCGGGCCGGTGCGGGCAGCAGCAGGGCGGCCAGCAGCGCGGCGCCGGCGGCGAGGGCGCCGGTGAGCTTGCGGATTCTCATCGCGGTGTCCTTCTCTTGCGGGGCGGGGGGGGGGGGGGGGGGGGGTCAGCTGGGCTTGATCTGCCACTGCTGGCAGGGGTTCGCGAGCCAGGACCACTGGCGTACGTCGGCGCCGTCCGCCGTCGAGCAGTCGGCGACGTCCGCGACCTTGCCGCTGTTGGCGTTGACCAGGCGCACCCATCCGCCGGTGTCGCTGACCACCATCCGGAAGCGCTGGCAGGTGTTGTCCAGCCACGGCCACTGGCGCAGGTCGGCGCCGTCCGCGGTCGAGCAGTCGGCGACGTCCAGCGCCTTGCCACTGGCGACGTTGACCAGGCGGCTGGTGTCGTCGGCCCGGTCCTCGATGCGCCACTTCTGGGCGGCGGCGCCGTTGCAGGTCCACTGGCGCACGTTCGCCCCGTCGGCCGGGGAGGCGTTCTCCAGGTCCAGGCACTTGCCGCTGCCGCGGTTCACCAGGGTGTACGAGGTCGGCGTGGCCGCCTTCTCGCCCGAGGGGCCGGGCTGGGAGACTCCCAGTGCCACGGGGGCGCCGAAGTCCGGTGAGCCGTCCGCGTTCCAGGTGAACTTCTGCGCGCGGGTGGTACGGCCGTTGTCGCAGCCCTCGCTCGCCCGGTCGTTGGCGTGGTAGACGATCCAGTTCTCCGTGCCGTCGGGCGAGGTGAAGAAGCCGTTGTGGCCGGGCCCGTAGACGCCCGCCGCGTCGTTGCGCTGGAAGACCGGGGCGGCCTTCTTCGTCCACGACGAGGCGTTCAGCGGATCGGTGCCCGTCAGCTCCAGCTGACCGAGTTTGTAGTCCGCGGTGGTGCAGTAGCTGGCGGAGTAGACGACGAAGGTCCTGCCGTCGCGGTACAGCGGTTCGGGACCTTCGTTGACGGGGGCGCCCTGGCGCTCCCAGGCGTGCGTCGGCGTCGAGAGGGTGCGCAGCGGGCCGCTGACGGTGTACGGGTTGCTCATCGGCGCGATGACCAGGTTCTGGGTGCCGTTGCCCATGGCGCTGCCGAGCAGGTACAGCTTCCCGCCGGCCCTCAGCACGCTGCCGTCGATCAGCCAGTTGTCGTTGGCGGGGTCGTACAGCCGGTTCTTGTAGCGGTACGGGCCCGTCGGGTCGGACCCGGTGCTCTCCAGTACGTGCGTGCGCTGGGTCCTGTTGTAGTCGGCGACGCCCTCCCCGGCCGTGTAATAGAGGTACCAGCGGCCGTCGAAGAAGTGGATCTCGGGTGCCCAGATGTTGCAGCAGCGGGACGGCGTGGTGTCGGACCACACCTGGACGCTGGGCGCGGTGGCGAGGCCGGCCAGCGTGGGCGACTTGCGCATGGTGATCTCGGAGGTCCACGAGGTCGTCACCAGGTAGTAGTTGCCGTTGTGGTACTCCAGCCAGGGATCGGCGCCCTTCTGCGCCTTCACCGGGTTGGTGTAGGTGGCACCGGCGGCTGCCGTGGCGGGCGGGCCGACGGTGGTGCAGAGCAGGGCGAGGACGGCGATCGCGAGGGCGATCCAGGTACGGGGGCGGGTACGGGTGGGGGTGGGGGTCACAACTGTCCCTCGGTGATGGCGCACGGGTTGCGCCGTGGGCAGGGGGTCGCGGAAGAGAGCGCTCACAACGCCTTGAGCGGGTGGCGGGCAACGGCAGCACACAAGGCTGCGTTCCTACCGCGTTGCGCGATTGTTAACGCTAACAGCGCGTCAGTCAAGGCTTTGGACCAAAGCTGCCGCTCCCCCGGAAACGCAGTGGCGCCCGGACCGTGGGAACGGTCCGGGCGCCACTGCGGGTGCGCGCTGCGGGTGCGCGCTGCGGGTCTCTGCCGGGGCCGGGCGGCGGCGAGCCGGATTCAGGTCACAGCCCCTGCGTCACAAGCCCTGCGCCATGCGGTAATAGGCCTGGTTCCAGCGGATCTCCTGGGTGAACCGGCGGATCGTGGTGTCGGCGTCGATCAGCAGCAGCTCGGTGCCGAGGATGTCCGCGAGATCGCCCAGCTCTTCGGCGCCGACGGCGCTCGACAGCACGGTGTGGTGCGGGGCCCCGGCGGTCAGCCAGGCTTCGGTGGAGGTGCGCAGGTCGGGGCGCGGCCGCCACACCGCCCGGGCCACCGGCAGGTTCGGCAGCGGCTCGACGGGCTCGACCACGTCGATCTCGTTGGCGACCAGGCGGAAGCGGTCCCCCATGTCGGCGAGTCCGACCACCACGGCCGGGCCGGTGTGCGCGTCGAAGACGAGCCGGACCGGGTCCTCGCGCCCGCCGATGCCCAGCGGATGGATCTCGCAGGACGGCACGCCCGCCGAGATGGTCGGGCAGACCTCCAGCATGTGGGCGCCGAGGATCAACTCCCGGCCGGGCTCCAGGTGGTAGGTGTAGTCCTCCATGAAGGAGGTGCCGCCGGGCAGGCCGGCGGACATCACCTTGAGGGTGCGCAGCAGGACCGAGGTCTTCCAGTCGCCCTCGCCGCCGAAGCCGTAGCCGTCGGCCATCAGGCGCTGCACCGCGAGGCCCGGGAGCTGCCGCAGACCGCCGAGGTCCTCGAAGTTGGTGGTGAAGGCGCGGAAGCCGCCCTCGTCGAGGAATCCGCGCATCCCGAGTTCGATCCGCGCGGCGTAGCGCAGCGCGTCGTGGCGGTCCCCGCCGGCCCGCAGTTCGGGGGCGACCCCGTAGGTCTCCTCGTACTCCTTGACCAGTGCGGTGATGTCGGCGTCGGCGACCGCGTCGACCACCTCGACCAGGTCGTTGACCCCGTAGGTGTTGACGGACACCCCGAAGCGGAGCTGCGCCTCGACCTTGTCGCCCTCGGTCACCGCGACGTCGCGCATGTTGTCGCCGAAGCGGGCGAGCTTGAGACCGCGCAGCTCGGCCCGGCCCGCGGCGGCCCTCGCCCAGGAGGCGATCCGGGCGGCCACGGACGGGTCGCTGACGTGTCCGGCGACCGTCTTGCGGGCGACGCCCAGGCGGGACTGGATGTACCCGAACTCGCGGTCGCCGTGGGCGGCCTGGTTGAGGTTCATGAAGTCCATGTCGATGGACGACCACGGGAGCGCGACGTTGGCCTGGGTGTGGAGGTGCAGCAGGGGCTTGCGCAGCGCGTCGAGTCCGGCGATCCACATCTTGGCCGGGGAGAAGGTGTGCATCCAGGCGATCAGGCCGATGCAGGCGTCGTCGGAGTTCGCGTCCAGGCAGACGCGCCGGATCGCGTCGGCCTCGGTGAGGACGGGCTTCCAGACGATACGGACGGGAAGGCCGGCACCGTCGCCGAGCGCGTCGGCTATCTGCCGCGACTGCTCGGCCACCTGCCGCAGCGTGTCGTCGCCGTACAGGCTCTGACTGCCCGTCAGGAACCAGATCTCGCGTCCCTCGAGTGACGTCATGGGAAAGCTCCTTATCGGGCAGCGCGCGGCTGGCCGTACACGTTCTGGTAGCGGTAGTTGAGGCGGTCGATGTCGTCCTGCGCGATCGGCAGCGGCTCGCCGAGCTGGCGGGAGATGTGGACGGTGCGCGCGACGTCCTCGCACATCACGGCCGCCTTGACGGCCGCCTTGGCGTCCTTGCCGATGGTGAAGACGCCGTGGCTCTTCATCAGGACGGCGGGCGACCGGTGGCCCCGCAGCGTCTCCACGATGCCGCGGCCGATGGAGTCGTCACCGATCAGCGCGAAGGGCCCGACCGGGATCTCGGCGCCGAACTCGTCGGCCATGGCGGTCAGTACGCAGGGCACCGCCTCGCCGCGCGCGGCCCAGGCGCAGGCATAGGTGGAGTGGGTGTGCACCACTCCGCCGACCTCGGGCATGTGGCGGTAGACGTAGGCGTGGGCGGCGGTGTCGGAGGAGGGCGAGTGGTCGCCCTCCACCACGTTTCCGTCCAGGTCGCAGAGGATCATGTTCTCCGGGGACAGCTCGTCGTACGCGACACCGCTGGGCTTGATGACCAAGAGGTCCTCACCCGGGACGCGGGCCGAGACGTTGCCCGCCGTCCAGACGACGAGGTTGTAGCGGACCAGGTCCTGGTGCAGGTCGCTGACCTGGCGGCGCAGCAGATCGATGGGTGACGACATGGGTCAGACCTCGCTGTTGTGGGCGGTCAGGGCGTGGTTGCGGATGGCGCGGAGCCGGTGCATCTGCCGGTCGGGTCCGGTGCCGAAGTGGTCGTGCAGGAGCCGGTACTCGGCGTACAGCGCGTCGTAGGCGTCGGCCCGGGCCGGGTCCGGCCGGTACACCGCGCGGTCGACCCGGCCCATGGCCGAGGCGGCGGTGCGTACGTCCGGGTAGGCGCCGGCGGCGACCGCGGCGTGGATGGCGGAGCCGAGCGCCGGGCCCTGGGCGGACACGGCGAGCGAGACGGGGCGGCGCAGCACGTCGGCGTAGATCTGCATCAGCAGGGCGTTCTTCTTCAGCCCGCCGGTGACGATGAACTCGTGGACGGGTACGCCGCCCTGCTCCAGGGCGTCGACGATGGTGCGGGTGCCGAAGGCGGTGGCCTCCAGCAGCGCGCGGTAGATCTCCTCGGGGCGGGTCGCCAGGGTGAGGCCGACGACGACGCCGGAGAGGTGGTGGTCGACCAGGGTGGAGCGGTTGCCGTTCATCCAGTCGAGGGCGACCAGTCCGTGGCCGCCGACCGGCTGGTCGGCGATCTTGCGGGTGAGCAGCTGGTGGAGGTCCTCGCCGGCCGCCTCGGCCTCGGCCGCGTACCCGGCGGGAACGCCCTGCCCCAGCCACCAGGCGAAAATGTCACCGACCGCGCTCTGGCCCGCCTCGTAGCCGTAGGCGCCCTCGACGATGCCGCCGTCGACGACTCCGCAGATGCCGGGGACGTCGGCGAGCGCGGCGCCGTTGACGACGTGACAGGTGGAGGTGCCCATGACGGCGAGGAGCCGGCCGTTCTCGACGGCCTGCGCGGCGGCGGCCGCCACGTGGGCGTCGACGTTGCCCGCCGCGACGGCGATGCCTTCCGGCAGGCCGGTCCGGGCGGCGGCTTCGGCGGTCAGCGAGCCGGCCCGCGAGCCGAGCGGCGAGAGCGGGTGTTCCAGGCGGGTACGGGCGAAGTCGGCGAAGCCGGGGTGCAGCGCGCCGAGGTAGTCCTCGCTCGGGTAGTGGCCGTCCTGGTGGATGCCCTTGTAACCGGCGGTGCAGGTGTTGCGGGTCTCGACTCCGGTGAGCTGCCAGACGATCCAGTCGGCGGCCTCGATCCAGCGCTCGGTGACGGCGTAGGTGTCCGGGTCCTCCTCCAGTACCTGGAGCGCCTTGGCGTACTGCCATTCGGCGGAGATCCTGCCGCCGTACCGGGAGATCCACTTCTCGGCGCGCGCGTGGGCGAGGTGGTTGATCCGGTCGGCCTGGCCCTGGGCGGCGTGATGCTTCCAGAGCTTGGGCCAGGCGTGCGGGCGGTCGCCCAGCCCGCTCTCGGCGAGCGGGGTGCCGTCGCCGCGGACGGGCAGGACGGTGCAGGCGGTGAAGTCGGTGGCGATGCCGACGACGGCCGCCGGGTCGACGGAGGCGGCGGCGAGGGCGGCGGGGACCGCGGTGCGCAGCACCTCGCGCCAGTCCTCGGGGTGCTGGAGGGCCCAGTCGGGCGGCAACGGTGCGCCGGTGGTGGGCAGTACGCGGTCGATGACGCCGTGGGGGTACTCGTGGACGGCCGAACCGAGCTCCTCACCGTCTCGCACGCGGACCACCACGGCCCGGCCGGACAGCGTGCCGAAGTCGACACCGACGACGTAGCTCTCCGGATCCCGGGTGGGAGGAGTCACGGTCACTTTCACTTCCTTCGTTACGAAGCCGGGGTGCCGGTGGCCGGCCGCTGGATCGTCCGCGTCCCCGCGGAGCCCGGCGGCCGGCCACCTGTTCCTCGCCTCCCCCTGAGGTGCGGAACAGGTGCCGCCGACCGGGCGCAAGCCCGAGGCGTCGACCGGGCCGGCGGGGTCGGTGGCCGCTCATGGAGCGGCGTCGAGGGCACGCTCAGTGATTGTTAACGCTAACAACCGTGCTGTCAACAGGCTGCCCGAGCCCGCCGGACCGCTCCGGACCGGGCCGGAACGGCCCGGGACGGCCCGGGGCGGGAGCCGGAGGCGATCCGCTCGCGGCCGCGCTCCGGTCCACCGTCCGCTGCCGCCTCGCAGGTGAAGCGCAGCACGGTGGTCGAGTGGTACACCTCCCCCCGGCCGCAGCACCGCCGACGGGTACTCGGGACGGTTGGGCGAGTCGGGAAAGTGCTGGGTCTCCAGGGCGACGCCGGCCCGCGCCGGGTAACGGCTCCCGGACTTCCCGGTGAAGGACCCGTCGAAGTGGTTGCCGGTGTAGATCTGCAGACCGGGTTCGGTGGTGTGTACGTCCATCCGGCGGCCGGACGCGGGATCACGGAGCACCGCGGCCCTGCGCGGCCCGGCGGCGCCGTCGCGCAGGACCCAGTTGTGGTCGAACCCACCGCCGCCGAGGTTCAGCTGGTGATGGCCCTGGGCGAGGGCCTCGCCGATGCGCCGCGGTGAGGTGAGGTCGAAGGGCGTGCCGTGGACACCCTCGGCGGGCCCCAGGGGGATGAGGCTCTCGTCGACGGGGAGGTAGTGGTCGGCGTCGCACTGGAGCAGATGGCCGTCGACGGTGCCCGTGCCCTCTCCCGCGAGGTTGAAGTAGGAGTGGTTGGTGAGGTTGACGACGGTGGGCCGGTCGGTGACGGCCGTGTACTCGATCGTCAGCGTGCCGTCCCTGTCCAGGAGGTAGCAGACCGTGGCGTCGACGGTGCCCGGGAAGCCCTGGTCGCCGTCCCGGCTGCGCAGCCGCAGCCGTACTCCGGTGCGGTCCTCGCACCCGGCGTACCTGGCCGACTCCGCGGACCACCTCCGCAGGTCGAAACCTTCGGGGCCGCCGTGCAGGCTGTGCCCGGTGGGGAACGTGCGCAGCTGGTGGACCTCGCCGTCGAGCGGCAGGACGCCTCCGCCGATCCGGTTGCCGTAACGGCCCACGGTGGCGCCCAGATAGCGGGCCCGGCCGGACAGCTCGCGCGGATCGGCGGGGGCCAGGACGACGTCGGCGAGGACACCGTCGCGGTCGGGGACGTGCAGCGCGTGCAGACGGGCCCCGACGGCGCACACCTCGGCACGGACACCGCCGTCGAAACCGAAGGCCCAGCGCTCGTCGCCGTGCGTGGCGTCCGGGGTGCGCACGGCATGGGGCGTGCTCACCGGGCGGGCCCCGGTCGGCGGTGCGCCGGTCCGGCCGGCCCGGGGCGCGGTGCTCCGCGACGGGCCGCGGAACTCCCGCCGTACGACCCGGTGTTCAGGTCGGCGATCAGGTCGGTGATCACGCGGATCTCCTTTGCTGGATCGTGCCGGCCGGGCGCCCTGGGGTACCCGGTGCGGCGGATCGTGACGGTTTCGGGTGGTGCTCTCAGGTCCGGCGGCGGCCGGTGCTCAGGCGCTGGAGGAGGATGAAGACGAGGAGCAGCCCGCCGATGACGATGCGGGTCCACCACGAGCTGAGGGTCCCCTGGAAGCTGATGACCGTCTGGATGAGGCCGAGGACCATCACGCCGAGGGCGGTGCCCAGGACGAAGCCCGAACCGCCGGTGAGCAGGGTCCCGCCGATGACGGTGGCCGCGATGGCGTCGAGTTCGAGGCCGACGGCGTGCAGCCCGTAGCCGGAGAGCATGTAGAAGGTGAGGAGCACGCCGCCGAGGGCGGAGCAGAAGCCGCTGACGGCGTAGACGGCGATCTTCGTACGGGCCACCGGCAGGCCCATCAGGAGGGCCGACTGCTCGTTGCCACCGAGCGCGTAGACGTTGCGGCCGAGCCGGGTGCGGTGCAGGGCGATGAAGGCGGCGAGCAGGACCAGCAGCGCGATGATCACGCTGGGTGAGATGAACAGGCCGCCCGGCAGCGCCAGCCTGGTCTGGGCGATCGAGACGAAGGTGGGGTCGGTGATGGAGATCGACTCGGTGCTGATGGTGTAGCAGAGCCCGCGGGCGAGGAACATCCCGGCGAGGGTGACGATGAAGGGCTGGATCTCGAAGGTGTGGATGATCCAGCCCATCAGGGTGCCGGACGCCGTACCGATGAGCAGGACCAGCGGGATGACGAGCAGCGGCGGCCAGTTGTGCTGTTCGACGAGCCAGGCGGCGACCATGGTGGAGAGGGCGAGCATCGCTCCGACGGAGAGGTCGATGCCGCCGGTGAGGATGACGAAGGTCATGCCGATGGCGACGACGAGCAGGAACGCGTTGTCGATGAGCAGGTTGACCAGTACCTGCCCGGAGAAGAAGCCTTCGTACTGCGCCGAACCGGCGGCGAACATGATCACCAGCAGCGCGGCGGTCACGAGCAGCGGGACGGACGCCCCGTTGCGGCGGAAGGTGTCAGTCAGGGTGCTCATGCTCCGACCTCGTGCTTCTCGACGTTTCTGGTGCGACCGGGGTTCAGGGGCGGGCGGGGCGACGGGCGCCGGAGGTCGACCTTGGCCCGGAAGGCCGACGACTGGACGAGGCAGACCGCGATGACGACCAGGGCCTTGAAGACCAGGGTCGTCTCGGGGGGGATGCCCATCGAGTAGACGGAGGTGGTGAGCGTCTGGATGATCAGCGCGCCGAGTACGGTGCCGCCGAGGGAGAAGCGGCCTCCGGTCAGCGCGCCGCCGCCGATGACGACGGCGAGGATGGCGTCGAGCTCGATCCACAGGCCGGCGTTGTTGCCGTCGGCGCTGGAGACGTTCGAGCTGATCATCAGCCCGGCTACGGCGGCGCACAGGGCGCTGAACACGTAGACGAGGACGAGCAGTCCGGTGGCGCGGATGCCGACGAGCCGGCTGGCCGTGGGGTTGCCGCCGACCGACTCGATGAGCAGGCCGAGCGCGGTGCGGCGGGTGAGGAGCCCGGTGAGGGCGACCAGCGCGGCCGCGAGGATCACGGCGAAGGGGATCGTCAGCCAGTAGCCGCCGCCGATGAGCTTGTAGGGGGCGCTGGAGACGGTGAGGATCTGGCCGTCCGTGATGAGCTGGGCGACGCCGCGGCCCGCGACCATCAGCATGAGGGTCGCGATGATCGGCTGGACGTCGAGCCTGGCCACCAGGACGCCGTTGATCAGGCCGAGGGCCAGCGCGACGGCGAGGGAGACGCCGACGGCTTCGAGCACCGTCGACAGCGCGGCCGGAGAGGCGGAGGTGGCGATGTGTTCGCAGGCCAGCGCGCCGGAGATGGCCACGGTGGAGCCGACCGACAGGTCGATGCCGCGGGTGGCGATGACCAGGGACATGCCCAGGGCGACCAGCACCAGCGGTGCGCCGAACTGGAGGATGTCGATCAGGCTGCCGTAGAGGTGGCCCTCCTTGACCCGGATGGCGAAGAAGTCGTGGTTGAAGGCGACGTTGGCCAGCAGGAGCACGAGCAGGACGGCGGCGGGCCAGAACAGGCGGTGCTTGGTCATTTCCGGTCTCCGGTGGCGATGGTGGCCATGATGCGCTCCGGTGTGAGGGTGCCGTCATTGGTCAGGGTGGCCACCATGCGGTGGTCCCTCAGGACGCCGACGCGGTGGCTGAGCCGCAGCACCTCTTCGAGTTCCGCGGAGATGAACAGCACCGACATGCCCTCGCCGGACAGCCGCTGGACGAGTTTCTGGATCTCGGCCTTGGCGCCGACGTCGATGCCGCGGGTCGGCTCGTCGAGGATCAGCAGCCGGGGGTTGGTCAGCAGCCAGCGGGCGAGCAGCACCTTCTGCTGGTTTCCACCGCTGAGGTTGCGGATCTGCGTCTCCGGACTGGCGGGCCGGATGTCCAGCGCGGCGATCCAGTACCTGGCGAGTTCGTCCTGCTTGCCCCGGGACAGGGGCCGGGCCCAGCCACGGGCGGCCTGCAGGGCCAGGACGAGGTTCTCACGGACCGTCAGTTCACCGACCAGACCTTCGGCCTTGCGGTTCTCCGAGCAGAAGGCGATCTTGTGGGCGATGGCGGCCCGGGGCGTACGCAGGACGGCGGGCTCGCCGTCGACGGTGACGGTGCCCTCGTCGCTCTGGTCGGCGCCGAACAGCAGCCGGGCGGCTTCGGTACGGCCCGAGCCGAGCAGGCCGGCCAGTCCGACGACTTCCCCGACGTGGATGTCCAGGTCGAAGGGGGCGATGGAGCCGCGGCGCGCCAGGGCCCCGGCCCGCAGGAACGGCTCACCGGCCGCGGCTTCGGCGGCCTCGGCCCGTGAGGCGTCGGAGAGCACGTCGAGTTCGGCCAGTTCGCCTCCGATCATGCGCTGGACCAGCTGTACGCGGGTGAGGTCACCGATGGCGTACTCCCCCTCCAGCCGTCCGTTGCGCAGGATGGTGACGCGGTCGCAGACGTCGTAGACCTGGTCGAGGAAGTGGGTGACGAAGAGGATCGCCACGCCCTGGTCCCGGAGCCGGCGCATCACGGTGAAGAGCTGCTCGACCTCGTCGCGGTCGAGGCTGGAGGTGGGCTCGTCGAGGATGAGCACCTTCGCGGAGATGTCGACCGCGCGTACGATCGCGACCAGCTGCTGGACGGCCAGGGAGCAACTGCCCAGCGGGGCGCCGACGTCGAGGTCGAGGTCGCGCACCAGTTCGTGGGCGCGGCGGCGCAGCTCCGGCCAGTGGATCATGCCGAAGCGGCGCGGTTCGCGGCCGATCAGGATGTTCTCCGCCACCGAGAGGTTGGGGCAGAGGTTGACCTCCTGGTAGACGGTGCTGATGCCGGTCTGCTGGGCCTGGAGGGGGCTGGAGATGCGGACGTCCTCGCCGGCCAGCGTGACGCTGCCGCCGTCGGACGGGTGGACCCCGGTCAGGACCTTGATGAGCGTGGACTTTCCCGCGCCGTTCTCGCCCATCAGGGCGTGCACCTCTCCGGGGAAGAGGCGCAGGTCGACTCCGTCGAGGGCGACGACGCCGGGGAATTCCTTCCGTACTCCCCGCAGTTCGAGGACGGGGCGCCGGTCCGCGCCGGCCTCGGTGGTCAAGGACCTGTCAGTGGTGGGAGGGCCTGCCATCCGCCCGTCCTCTCGTGTCGGGAGCCGGGGGCACCGTCGGCACAGCGGTGCCCCCGTACGTCATGGGGTGGTTGCGGTGGTGCGATGCGGGCACGGCGGGCGGGCGCCCGCCCGCCGGCCCTGCGGTCCGGGGCCCCGGGGCGTTCTCACGCACCCCCGGCCGTCCCGCCGCGCTCAGTACTTGCGGTCCGGGAGGGCGGCGGCGGCCTGGTCCTGGGTGAAGACCCCCTCGTCGACCTTCACGCGGGCCGGGACGGACTCGCCCTTGGAGACCTTCTTGGCGAGGTCCATCAGCTGGTCGCCGAGCAGGGGGTTGCACTCGACCACGACGTTGATCTTGCCGTCGGCCATGGCCTGGAAGGCGTCCTTGATGCCGTCCACCGAGATGACCTTGATGTCGGTGCCGGGCTTCTTGCCGGCCTCCTCGATGGCCTGGATGGCGCCGAGCGCCATGTCGTCGTTGTGCGCGTACAGGACGTCGATGTCGGGCTGCGACTTGAGGAACGCCTGCATGACCTCCTTGCCCTTGGCGCGGGTGAAGTCGCCGGTCTGCGAGGCCACGACCTTGAACTTCGGGTCGCCCTTGACGGCCTGCGCGAAGCCGGCCCTGCGGTCGTTCGCGGGTGCGGAGCCGGTGGTGCCCTGGAGTTCGACGATGTTCACCGTCCCGTCCTTGCCCTTGTACTCCTCGGTCAGCCAGTCGCCGGCCTTCTTGCCCTCCTCGACGAAGTCGGAGCCGAGGAAGGTGGTGTAGAGCGAGGTGTCCTTCGAGTCGATGGCGCGGTCGGTCAGGACGACCGGGATCTTGGCGTTCTTGGCCTCCTTGAGCACGGTGTCCCAGCCGGACTCGACCACCGGCGAGAAGGCGATGACGTCGACTCTCTGCTGGATGAAGGAACGGATCGCCTTGATCTGGTTCTCCTGCTTCTGCTGCGCGTCGGAGAACTTCAGGGTGACCCCGGCCTCCTCGGCCGACTCCCGCACCGACTTGGTGTTGGCGGTGCGCCAGCCGCTCTCCGCGCCGACCTGGGCGAAGCCGAGGACGAGCCGGCCGTCACCCCCGCCGGCGGAACCACCCCCACCGGTGGAGCATGCGGTCAGGAAGGACGCGGCAAGCAGTCCGGCGGCAACGGCGGAAACAACCTTCTTGGGCATCTGCGGTTCCTCTCGTGCTTCGAAACGCACCTGTCGCAGCGGCACGCCGGGTGCCCTCTGCGGTGCGGGGAGGGACTGCTGGACCGGCCCCGGAGGCCGGCACGGCGACGTGACAGGCCACAGCAGGATTCGTGCGGCCGCTGGAGAAGTGTGAGCGCTAACACAGCTGAAACTCAAGAGTTACGAGGCTCGTTATAGATTCTTCATCACTCGTGGCTGGCGTAGGATGATCGCGCTAACACGACGAGATCCCTCACTGGGGCTCCGTACGCAGTCCTCCAGTCAGCAGCGCGCCTCCAGAACGCCTGCCCACCCTCAGGGAGATGCCCGTGCGTCAGTCCGCTACGGACCGCCCCCCGACGATGGCGGACGTGGCCCGCGTGGCAGGGGTGTCCCACCAGACCGTGTCCCGGGTCCTGAGCGGCCACCCCAACGTACGGAAGGCCACCCGGGCAGGGGTGCAGCGGGCCATCGACGAGCTGGGCTACCGGCGCAACTCCGCGGCCCGCGCCCTTGCCACCCGCCGCACCCGCACTCTTGGCGTCATCGCCGTCAACACCACGTTCCACGGGCCGGCGAGCACGCTCTCCGGACTCGAAGGGGCGGCGCGCGAGCAGGGGTACCTGGTCTCCGCGGTCAGCTTGCGCACCGTCGACAAGGAAGCGCTGACGCAGGCCATGACCCACCTGGCCACGTGGGGCGTGGAGGGGGTCGTGGTGATCACCTCCCAGCGGCAGGCGGTGGACGCGCTGGCCGAACTGCGCACCCCGTTCCCCGTGGTCACGGTCGAGGGCGGGCACAGCCTGGCCCTCCCCGGAGTGGCCCTCGACCAGTATCTGGGGGCCCGGCTGGTGACGGAGCATCTGCTTGCCGTCGGCCACGAGACGGTGTGGCACGTCGCCGGCCCACAGGACTGGCTGGAGGCCGAAGCGCGCACCGCGGGCTGGCGGGCCGCGCTGGAGGACGCGGGAGCACCGGTGCCTCCCTCGCTCGCGGGGGACTGGAGCCCCCTCTCCGGGTTCCGGATCGGCCAGCAACTGGCGGGCAGGGCAGGCAGGCGCAGCGGCCCGGACCCCCGGCTCAGCGCCGTGTTCGTCGCCAACGACCAGATGGCGCTGGGGGTGCTGCGCGCCCTGGGTGAAGCCGGCGTACGCACGCCTGCGGACGTGGCGGTCGCCGGCTTCGACGACATCCCCGAGGCGGAGTTCTTCCCGCCTCCGCTCACCACCGTCCGGCAGGATTTCGGAGCGATCGGCCGCGCCAGCATCCGGCTCCTGATCGACCGCATCGAGGAACGCGCGCTGCGGGACACCCATCTGACCGTGGCTCCCCAGCTCATCGTCCGCGCCAGCACCGCCCGCCCCCTCGCCTGACAGCACCGGGACCGGGCCGGAGGCGCGCCGGCAGCGAGGCACCGAGGCCGAGGCCGGCACCTCCTAGGGGTTCGGTTTCAGGAGCACCTTGCCCACCTCGGGGCCCCCTCCCTCCAGGAGGGCGACGGCCTGCGGGAACGCCTCCAGAGGCAGCTCGTGCGTGATCAGCGGCAGGGGTGAGAGCAGCCCGGAGCCGAGGGCGCGTACGGCGTGTGACCAGGCGGCGGTCGCCGCACCGAAGACGGACTGGATCTCCAGCTGCCGTGCGGTCAGCACTTCCGGGTCGATTCCGGCGGTCCCCGGCGCCGGTGTGCCCGCGAGCACGAGGCGGCCGCCGCGCCGCAGGAGGGCCATGGAGAAGTTCACCGAGGAGGCCCGGCCGGTGGTTTCCACGACGACGTCGAAGTCCGGAGCCGGGGAAGGACTCCGGTCGTACGCGCCGCAGTCGGTGGCCCCGAACGACAGGGCCCGCTCCCGGCGACCGGGACACGGGCCGACCACCGTCAGCCGGGCCGGGGAGGCCGCCGCCACGAACTGGACGGCGAGCATGCCGGCTGTTCCGTCGCCCACCACGGCGACGCGCTCGCCGGGAAGGACGTCCGCCTTCAGCACGGCGGCGGCGACGCGGGCGGCCGGTTCCAGCAGTGCGGCCGCGGTCAGGTCCGTGTCGTCGGGCAAGACGTGCAGGAGCCGCGCCGGCAGGGTCAGGGTCGCGGCCGTCGCGCCGGGCCGGGTGAATCCGGTCTCCTCGTAGCCGGCCTCGCACAGCGTGTTCTCCCCGGCACGACACCGTGCGCACACCTGGCAGTTGCGGAACCCCTCACCGACGGCCTTCCGTCCGACCAGCGCCTCCGGCACGAGGTCCCCGGCGCTCTCCACGGTCCCGGACCACTCGTGGCCCGGCGTGAGCGGATACCGCACGTATCCGGCAGGCCGCACCCCCCGCAGGACGTCCAGGTCGCTGCCGCAGATGCCCACCGCGTGCACACGGACGAGCACCTCCCCGGGCCCGGGCGGCGTCGGTTCATGAGGGACCAGCCTGTGTGCGCCCGGCCCGGAGATCACGACTGCGGTACTCATTCTGATGCCTTCGGGTCCTGGCACTGCCGAGCACTGGTGTGTCGGCCGAAGGGAGACACGTCAAAAGGGAGACACGTCAACGGGACGAGGCCGAATCCGGCTGTCGAGCGGTACTGGCGCGCACGATGAGCTCGGGTTCGATGGTGAGGTGGGCCGCTTCGGTCGTACGGCCCTCGATGTGCTCCAGCAGCAGGGCGATGCTGCTGCGGCCGATCGCGGCGAAGTCCTGCCGGACGGTGGTGAGGGGCGGAGGGAAGAACTCGGCCTCCGGAATGTCGTCGAATCCGGCCACCGCCACGTCGACGGGGGTCCTCAGGCCCGCTTCCCTCAGGGCGCGGAGCACTCCGAGCGCCATCTGGTCGTTCGCCACGAAGACCGCTGTCAGAGGGGCACCCGTGGCGCGGGCCGCGGCGTGACCCGCGAGTTGCTGGCCTGCGTGGTAGCCGGAAAGAGGGCTCCAGTCCCCCCGCAGGAGCGGCGGAACCTCGGCTCCCGCCTCGCGCAGGCAGTCCTCCCATCCGGTGGTACGCGCTTCGCTCTCCAGCCAGTCCCGGGGGCCGGCGACGTGCCACACCGTGCGGTGCCCCGCGGCGAGCAGATGCTCGGTGACCATACGGGCGCCGAGCGCCTGGTCGAGGGAGACACCGGGGAGATCCAGGCTGTGCCCGCCTTCCACCGTGACCAGGGGGAAGGGGGTCTGCATGGCCGCGAGGGCCTGCACCATCTCGCGCTGCGGAGTGATGGCGATGACGCCTTCGACCCCCCACGCCGTGAGGTGGTCCATGGCCTGGGTGAGCGCTGCTCGCGTCACCGTGCGCAGGGTGACGGTCGATACCAGGTACCCCTGGCTCCTGGCCGCTTCCTGCACCCCGGAAAGGGTGCTCGCCGGCCCGTGGAGGGTGGTGTTGACGGCGATGACGCCCAGGGTGTGGGTGCGACGGGTGGCGAGGGCGCGGGCAGCCGAGTTACGGCGGTATCCCAGCCGCGCGATGGCTTCGTTGACCTGGTCGCGAGTCGTTTCGCGCACGTTCGGGTGGTTGCTGAGCACGCGTGAGACGGTCTGGTGCGACACGCCCGCCACTCGGGCGACGTCCGCCATGGTCGGCGCTTTCACGGCGTCAGAGGGCTGCTGCAAGTGTCCTCCTTCGCTGTCACCTGGTGAGATCCCTGCCATACGGTACCTGCCCCGCCGAACGGCCGACGATGAGCCGGCGGTGGGCGGGTGGTGCGCCGGCGGTGCGCGGGCGGGCAACCGCGGACCGGCCGACGGCTCCCTGCTCCCACCAGCAGGTATGTTGACATAGGTATCCATTCATACTTATGCTGTTCGCATGCCCGCCTCCAGCGCGTCCGAACAGGACATCCAGCACATCGCGTCAGCGATGTCGGCTGTCCTGCCCGCGCTGCACCGGGCCCTGGACCGGCGTGTCGCCCGGGACTTTCCGCACCCCAAGCCGCCCGAGGGCCAGCTGGCGCTCCTGCGGCTCGTCGGCGAACGCGACGGTGTCACCGTGCGCACGGCGGCCGACGTACTGCTGATGAAGCCGAACAACGTGAGCGCCCTGGTCACCCAGCTGGCGGCCCAGGGGCTGCTGGAGCGCAGGCAGGACCCGGCCGACAAGCGAGTCGCGCACCTGCACCTCACGGCCGAGGCCCGCCGGCGGCTCGCCGAGGTCGGCAACCTCATGACCGGGTACGTCGCCGAGGCGCTGCGCGCCCTCACCGACGGGGACCTCGACGCCATCGGCTCCGCCCTCGGCGCCCTCGAAGGACTGGCGCGGCACGTCCACCCCGCCGCCGGCTGACGGCGCCCGCGTACCCGTACCCCCGCTCAGGAAGCAGTACACCTTCATGCCCTCCACCACCGTGGATCGCTCACCCCTGCCCGCATCCGCCCCGGACAATGCTTCGGCCGGCCGCCGCGGCAAGCCCTGGCTGACGCTGATCGCCGTCGCCTTCGGCCTGTTCATGGTCGGCCTGGACGGCTCCGTCGTCGCGATCGCCAACCCGGAGATCGGCCGGGACCTGAACGCGTCCACCGCCGACCTGCAATGGGTCACCAATTCCTATCTGCTGGCCCTGGCCGCCGCGCTGATCCTCGGCGGAAAGCTCGGTGACCGCTTCGGCCGGCGCACCTTCTACCTCGTCGGTGTCGTCGGCTTCACCCTCGCTTCCGTCGCCATCGGCCTGGCGGGCTCGATCGAGGGCGTCATCGCCTTCCGCGCCGCGCAGGGCTTCTTCGGCGCCCTGCTGATGCCCAACACGCTCGGACTGCTGCGGGCGGTGTTCCCGCCGAAGAAGTTCGGCATGGCGGTGGGCATCTGGGCCATGGTGTCGTCCGTGTCCACCGCGCTCGGCCCCATCGTCGGCGGGCTGCTCGTCGAGCACGTCAACTGGGAGTCGGTCTTCTACATCAACGCCCCCATCGGCGTGATCGCGCTGGTCTTCAGCGCGCTGGTGCTGCCGCAGAGCAAGAACGCCTCCGGTGACCACCGCTTCGACGTCCCCGGTGTCGTCCTGCTGGCGCTCGGACTGCTCGTCGTCGTCTTCGGTGTGGTCAAGGGCGAGACGTGGGGCTGGAGTTCGGGCACGACTCTGGGCACCCTCGCCGCGGGCATCGTCGTGCTGCTGGTGTTCGGCTGGTACGAGACACGTATCGCGCACCCCCTGCTGCCGATGCGGCTGTTCCGCAACCCGGCACTGACCATCGGCACGATCATCACCGCGGTCAACTTCTTCGTCCTGCTCGGCGTGATCTTCTTCGTGATGCTCTACCTGCAGAACGTGCGTGGCTTCACCCCCGTCGAGGCCGGCGTGCGCACCCTGCCGCTGAGCCTGGCGTCCGTCGTCGCCTCCCCGCTGGGCGCGAAGCTCACCGAGAAGTTCGGCGCCCGGCTGTCCATGCCGCTCGGCATGGTGCTCCAGGCCGCCGCCTCCTTCGGGATGCTCGGCTGGGGCGTGCACTCCTCGTACGGCGCGATGTGGCCGCCGTTCATCGCCCTCGGCCTCGGCGTCGGCATGGTGATGGCCGCCTCCTCCGAAGCCATCGTGGGCAACTCGCCCGTCAAGGACGCCGGTGTGGCGGGTGGCCTGCAGGCCACCGCGCTCCAGGTCGGCGGAGCACTCGGCACCTCCGTGCTCGTGTCCCTGATCAGCAGCAGGGTCGGCTCGACCCTGACCGGCGAACTCACCTCCGCCGGGGTGCCGGCGCCCATGGCCGAAGGGCTGTACGAGGCCAAGGACGCGGTGGCGATGGGCGTTTCGCCGGTCTCCGGTGACATGCCGGCGCAGCTGCGGGCCGCGGTCGTCGAGGGCAGCGGCCAGGCGTTCATCAACGGCGTGCACACCGCCGCGCTCGTCACCGGCGTGCTGTGCGTGGCCGGCGCGGTCCTCGCCGCGGTCGGCGTACGGCGCAACCCGCAGGCCCACGCCGAACAGTGAGGGCAGTGGCAGTGAACGGTTGACCGGCCCCGGCCGGGCGGCGCGCCTCCCCGGGGACGGCGGGCGCCGCCCGGCCGGGGTATCCCGTACCTGCGGCTCTTCCCGGTACGCCCCCACTGCCGGCCGGGCCTCCCAGCACCACTTCGACGGGGCGGCCGCCCCGTCCGCACCGCCGTCCCCGTCCACTGAGAAATCCTTTACCAGGCGGGCTCCTGCAGCGGGGTTGTGACAGGAACGGCCTTCAGCAGCGTCGGTGGTGGTCAGTAAGCTCTGGGCAGGGCTGTACTTCGTGTGATTCTCCTGTCGTCGGGGGGTGTGG